>PQAE01000001.1 GCA_003104935.1 Parcubacteria group bacterium
AAACGAGGGTGCACATACCCTTGTCGTTCAGAATTCTTCGGAAAGCTCTTCAAGCGCAATTACTCAGTCTAATGCGGAAAAGTGGTGGGAATTCTTTTTCACTTCACCAAATTCGTAAAGTATATGCCAAAAATCCTGAAACAAAAAAAGACAATCACTACCTCAACTTCAACTGAAACGCACGATAGAGAAGTAGTTTTAGAAGCCCTGCAAAATGTGGCATTACCAGAAAAAATCAAGATGAAAAAAGTCACTATTTCTACAGCAAGTAAACCCCGCCAGGTGGTTGGGTTGATTCGTGAAGCCAAAAAAGAGCAAACGACGCTCAAGCAGGAAAACGAAACAGCGGCGATTTCTTTGAAAGATCAAACAAAAGATAACGTTTTTAAAAACCTAAAGCGTCGAGATCGGTATTGGTTAAAGACCGTCCCTTTTTTTATGGTAATCTTATTTCTTGGCGTCATTTGTTTTCTTCAGGCAGGACTTTATTTCGAGCCAAGTATTCGCCCATTGAGTGAAACAATAGCTTCCGCAATACATTACCCGGTTGCTGTTGTCGGCACTAAGGTTGTTAGGTTTACAGATTTCAAGTCTGAGCGTGATCTGCTCGAAACTTACGCAGAAAAAGGTTTTTCTTTTGCGAGTGATGATGCGAACGTAAAAATGCTCGCATTAAATAAAATTGTTCGTGATACATATATTTCTATTGGAGAAAAGGAATTCGACGTCAGTGTCCCAGATTCTTCTGTCGAAAAAGCGTTTGTTAATTTATTTGGAACCCAATCGAATTCACAAGACGGATACACTATTTCAGAACTGACTCTCGGATTAAAACCAGAAGAAATTAAACAACAGATTATCAGGCCATACCTTGAAAAAAGTGAGTTTTCAAAAAAACTTGTCAGCGACCCTGATTTTCTCCAGCAGCAAAAAAATATTGCAGAGCAATTAAAAATTAATTTTTCAAATGCCCCTGATTCCTTTAGTGATAAAAGCGCCCATGCTTTTCTCGGTGTTACATTTTATGATTTGGGTTATGTCAGCTCTTCAAGTTTGTTGGGAAAATATTCCTCAATTGCGAGCCTTGAAACAGGCGCGATATCAGATGTTTTTGAAGACGCCGAAGCATTTTCATTATTCCGCGTTGTTGAAAAACTACCTCAAGAAATCGGATCGTACAATCAATATGTATCCTTGCAAAAAATTGAAATTAAAAAAATTAATGCTGATTTATGGATAGATTCCAAGCTCCGTACTGCGCGCATTGCGGTTTTTGACCCAACATTATCTTGGAACAGCGCCTGTCGCCAAGTTACAGAAACTGATGCATGTTTGAGTGGATCAAATAAAAACAATAGCGTATCTCTTGATTCGCTCTATGAAGCATTAACCGGTGATTCAAGCATTTTTTTGCCCGATTTCACAAGCAGTTAATTTTTTCCTTGGAGCCACCTCCCGGGATCGAACCGGGGACCTCTGCTTTACGAAAGCATTGCTCTACCAGCTGAGCTAAGGTGGCGCGTCGAAATAGTATCACAGGTTCCGTTTCCACTTCTGTGGAAACTATACCTTCCATACCATTTCTCCTTTTCTCGCCATGCAAGCGTGCATGGCTCGGTAATCACTCTGTCTCCCTGGGTCTGGTGAATTGAGAGCTCGGAGTGTGAAACGAGCGGGTAACGGGAATCGAACCCGTATCTTCAGCTTGGAAGGCTAACATAATAGCCATTATACTATACCCGCCTGCGCTTCGCTTCGGCGGGCAGGCCCGCCAAGATTAATATTATTAGATTCTTTGGTCGGGGCGAGAGGACTCGAACCTCCGACCTCATGCTCCCAAAGCACGCGCGCTAGCCAACTGCGCTACGCCCCGTCACGTTCTCGGTTCGTTTTATTAAACTGGTGCCACGGGGCGGAATTGAACCACCGACACAAGGATTTTCAGTCCTCTGCTCTACCACTGAGCTACCGTGGCTTATTGATAATTTTGAATGTCCCTCGACCTCGCTCGGGACACTCGGTCGCAATCTAACAATGGTCGAAGTGAGTCGCGCGAACGAAGACCATGAGGCCACAGCGCCTCAGCGCAAGGCCGAATGGTGGGCATGGGAGGACTCGTCCGCCAGAGGCGGATCCGCCTCTGGCGGAAATCTCACCGTTATCTTTCAGAATACTCGCTGGTGGGCATGGGAGAACTCGAATCTCCGACCCCCACATTATCAGTGTGGTGCTCTAACCAACTGAGCTACATGCCCCCGTCCGGCGAGTATTCTGAAAGATGCTATTCTATTTACGACCCCCACATTATCAGCGTGGTGCTCTAACCAACTGCCGTGCCCCACGAAGCCGAAGGCGAAGTGGGGAGCTACATGCCCATATAATTATTATACGCTCTCGCGATATAACAGAAAAGATAATAACAGAAAACCAATGATTTGGCAAGGTCAATATTGGTTATTTGTTTGACTATAATCGTCTTTTAGGGCAGAATATATTTGTTAACAATAATTGCTTTATGGCTCAGAAAATTATATTGGTTACGGGTGGGGCCGGGTTTATAGGTTCCAATCTTGTTGAACAGCTGGTTAAAGATAAGAATAATCGTGTGATTTCTTTGGATAACTATTTTACTGGTACTAAGGATAACCATATCTCCGGTGCGGAATATAAAAAAGGTCACACCAAAGACATTCAAAAACACATCAAAATAAGGCCGGACATAATTTATCATTTAGGGGAATATTCTCGCGTGGCGGCCAGTTTAGAAGAGCCCAGTTTAGTTTGGGACTTAAATATCGCTGGCACGTTGGGAGTATTAGAATTTTGGCGCGCGCATAAATGCAAACTAGTTTACGCCGGCTCCTCAACAAAGTTTAGCCAGGGCCGGGAAAACGACATTGCCGGAAAAGATCTAGCACCTTATACTTGGGCTAAGGCCGCCAACACGGAGCTTATAAAAAATTATAGCCGCTGGTATGGATTGGATTATTCTACTGTATATTTTTATAACGTTTACGGACCGCGAGAACGCGCCGGCCAGAGTGATCGCGCCTACGGCACAGTGATTGAAACTTTTAAACAAGCCTACTTAAGCAAAAAACCTTATGAAGTGAGAGAGCCGGGCACGCAAACCAGGGCATTCACTCATGTAGTAGATACGGTAAGTGGACTTATTTTGGCCGGTGAAAAAGGCGAGCGCGCAGAATACGGCATCTGTGCAGCCGAAGTCTATTCCCTTTTAGACGTCGCCCAAATGTTTGGTGGAGAGGTTAAAATGTTGCCGGCAACGAAAAGCAGTCGTTCATCGGGAGCGATTGATTCTGTCGCGATCAAGGCCTTGGGTTGGAGCCAAAAAAACACCTTAGCCGACTACATCGCCGCTATTAAAAAATCTGGGAATAAGTAGATGAATCCCGTTAGAGATTTACTTAACACGGCAGACGGTAGATAGATATAATTTTAAAAGATTGTTAACGAGTCTTAAATAATTAGTTTGTTTAAATCTCTAACGGGATGAAGAGAATTTTAATTTTTTCCTTAGCCTATTACCCCAATAGCACTAGCGGCGCCGAGGCAGCGGTTAAAGAAATTACCGATCGCATCGGCCCCGCCGAGATTGAATTCCACATGGTAACATTGCGCTACAATTCGCTCTTACCCCGAGTGGAAAAAGTGGGCCATGTTTTGGTGCACCGCATCGGTCTGGTCAAGGAAAATCCTAGTTTTATTGATCTGGGGAAATTACCTTTGGATTTAAACAAACCTTTATTTCAATTTTTAGCGCCTTACCAAGCCGCGCGCTTGCATCATCGCTATCATTATGACGCGGTCTGGGCCATCATGGCTCACTCCGCCGGAGTGCCGGCGGCAATCTTTAAAATGACGCACCGGTCGGTCAAATATATTTTGACACTACAGGAAGGCGACCCGGTAGAATACATCGAAAGAAAGATGAAACCGGCGGCTTATTTTTTTAAACGGGCATTTTCACTGGCGGATTTAGTCCAGCCCATTTCCAATTATTTGGCAAATTGGGCGCGCCAACGCGGCGTGAATGAAGGTAAAATAAAAATAATCCATAATGGTGCTAATCCGCGGGATCTGGCTAACAGCATTCCAGCTTCAGAATTAGACAGTCTGAAGAGAAAAATGGGTAAACAGCCGGGAGATATCTTTTTGGTCAATACCGCCCGCCTGGTAAATCAAAAAGCTAATGACGACGTTATCCGCGCTTTAGCCTCCTTACCGAAAAATATCAAATTTCTAATTGTTGGTGACGGGCCAGAAGAAAATAATCTTAAGAAATTAGCGGAGGAATTGCAGGTTAGACAGCAGGTTATTTTTGCCGGCCGAGTGGATCGGACTCAGGTAACAAAATATCGGTTAATTTCCGATATTTTGGTTTGCCCCAGCCGTTCAGAGGGCTTGGGCAACGCCTTTCTTTCTGCTATGGCTTCGGGGTTGCCGGTAGTGGCTACTCAACAGGGGGGCTTGGCTGATTTTATCTTTGACGAAAAGCGTGACCCGGGGAAAGCGGCTACCGCTTGGGCAGTAGATCCGGACTCACCGGAACAGATCACTGAGGCCATTCGTGATATTTTATCGCATCCGGAAAAAGCAAAAAAAATCACCACTGCCGCAAAGCAGATGGTGCAGGAAAAATATAATTGGGACAAAATCGCCTCCCAAATGCGCTCGCAGGTTTTTTCTGTCTGTGATTAGTGCAGTTCCTTCTGACGGATTTTTTCCTCTTCGCTTCGCAAGGCATCACGTTCAGCAGTATAGTTTTCTACCACTAAATCCGAAGGGGGTCGGTCAGCCAAGACGCTAATCAGAACGTCGGTCCAGAGAGATAGGCGTTTTTTATTTAGTATCTGTAGGTTGCCCAACGACTTGGGGATAGTCTGAGCATAGTGGCGTAGCAGTTCTACCAGCCGGTAAACGCGCATCAGGCGCAGAGACAGATACTCCTCCGCCTTTCTGTTTTGCCGAACATAGTCCAGAAGCATTTTTTCCAGGGGGCGGTTATAGATAGTCATAAAGTTTATAAACCGAGCCCAACTTTCATATTTATTGCCAAAACGCAGAGAAGAATGGTCAAGTAGATAGATATCATTATGGTGCACGCGGATATTGTGGGGCACCAGATCCCAATGCACTAAAAAGTCCGAATATAAATCTATAGTGGCCGAATTTTTCTGTAAAAACATCACAGCCTGATCCAAGGCATTTTTCAGGTTATCATTTTTTTCCTGCAAAAGAATTTCCGGGATACAGAGGTCTATATTTTCCAAATATTTTTGAGCGTTCCAGCGGCTAAAAACTCCGCGGATCAGATGAGCGTGTTCATAAGTAGCGGCATGAGCCCCTTCCTGCGCTTCCAAAGCCTTGAGGGCCAAAAAAAACTGATCGAGTAGAGGGCGGTGTAAAAAGGGATGTGGCTGGTCCACAAAAGCCGTGATCAATACAGTGTATGGCGGCTTTTCTAAAAAAAATATCTCTTCGGGCGAAAAGAAAACACGGTAAGCGAAATTTATTTTTTTTAAAATTTTTCGGCAGTCTCGTTCTCGGACTATTTCCCGCCGCCCCTGGTCATCGCTACTAACCTTAATAACAACTTTTTTTTGGTCAGCACGATGCCGACCGATCAAAACCAATTTACGTCCGCCGCTTAAATACCTTTCGCCAGAGATGTGCACCTGCTCTGTTTCCAAACTAAAATTCAGTTGTTCTAAAAGCGGAGAGATGTTTTTTAACTCCGCGGCGCGGTATTTTTCCCAGGATTCTTGTAAGGCGTGTTTTTCCATGAGTATTATTTTTTAAGGGAGCTAAATAAATTATCCAGGCGGCGCTGATGGCTGACCCAGGAAAAAATGTCGGTCAGATTTTTTTTAATCTCTGATATTATTTGCCGGCGGAGCGACTCATCAGTCAGTAGTAGGCGGATGTTTTTGGTCAGCTCCGGCAGGGATCCGGGCTTGACTAACAATCCGTTGCTTTGGTGAACAATCAGCTCACGAGCCAAGGGCGTGGCCGCAGCGACAAGGGGTGTGCCGCCGGCTAGGGTCAGGATCAGCCGTTCGGAAAAATCAGACTTAATAAAATTATGGACATAAATCTGGGAACAGTGGCGCCAATAATAATTTTCAGCGCGGGAAACCTGCCCCAAAAAGATTACTTGGTTTTTAATATTGAGTTCGGCTACCAATTTTTCCAATTTTTCCCGCTCCGGCCCTTCACCGCTGATTATAAGTCTAAGATCACCAAAGTCATTTTTTAATTCGGCAACAGCATGGAGCAGAACGCTGTAGCCAGCCCAATCAAAAAGCGGACCGCCGGCCATGATCTGCTGGGGTATTACCCTCATTTCCAGGGGTAGGATTTCATCTTTTGGTGGGGCAAGATAATTAACAATTATTTTTTTGGCCGGAACATTATAATTCTGTTCGATCACGGTAGCTAAAGCCTGGGAAGAAACCAATACCACGCTGGCCCGGCGTAAAACCCAGCCCTGTATTTTAGAAATAATTGTTACTTTAAAATTTTTCCTGGGTTCACGCAGAAAATCCTCTAAAGCCAGGTTGGTATAACCCAAGGCCGTGGCCCGCTTCCAGGGTTCATCTTCAAAAAAATTGATCACCACCGGACGCCGGCGCAACCAACCGACGAGGACGGCCGGCAAACCGCTGGCCACAGCATTGAGAGCATAAATCAGGTCATTGGCTCCGGCCAAAGTAAATAGTTTTAAAGTATAGGACCATAATCTAGCGGCCAAGGGGCGATGTTTATTTATAATTACGAAATTTGCGCCGGTAATTTTTTCGGCTTGGTTGGCATATGCTAAAATAGTCAGCTGATAATTGGTTTTTAATCGCTCAGCTAACTCTTGGGAGTAGACCGCCAGGCCGTCAATTTCCGGCGGATAGAGAGGAGTGGCTAGAATTATTTTCATAAGTTCGTCGGGCCTTATTGATTACAATTTTAACCTATCTTTCTCATTTAGTCCATTGATAAAATCGGCTTAACTAGTTTTATTTTAATTGACGAAAAGGAAAATTTAAGGCATTATTATGATATATTTTGTGCAAAGTTTCATCAATGAGCCGATTAAATTGTTTAGATTAACTGAGAAAACCATGCGCTTTCTTTTTAATTTTGTCCGGAACAATAAAATCACCTTACTTAAGTATGGAACCATCGGGGCTACTTCGGCGGTCATCGATTTCAGTTTATATATAACTTTTACGCGTTTTGTTGGTTTGTATTATATTTTTGCTGCCACCCTGTCTTTTATTTTTGCGGCTATCTATAATTTTTCTTTTAACCGCAAGTGGACTTTTCAGTCCAACGGTAAAAAAAGAAAGCAGTTGCCGGTTTTTCTGCTGGTGGCTGGGACCGGCTTGTTACTGAACAACGGCATCATCGCTGTGGGAGTAGAAGTTTTCGCCCTATGGGACATATTAGCCAAGATTATTGCCGCCGGCATCGTCACCCTGTGGAATTTTTTTGGCAACAAATATATTACTTTTAAGATAAAATAATATGGCTTTTGAAAATTCGACAGCGACACTCATAGCCAGTGAAACCGGCCGAGAACAATCGTCAGATCAAGACAGTGAAAACAAGGAGAGAGCGGTGATCGTGGCCAGAGATGAAACCGGCCGAGTAATAAAAAGCGAGCACCCGACCATAGTTGGCGATAACATCCGGGGAGTGGATCAGATTTGGCACAGCGCCGACCAAGTGAAGTGTCGCGTGGGTGAAAAATTAATACCCCTTACTTTTGATGAATATCTGGAAGTCCTGGGCGTCAATTATGGTGATTATTTTAAAAAAATCAAGCAGTCGGATGGCGGGAGTATGCAGCAAAGGGAAATATTTTTGGAGCTACATAAAGCAACTATTGATCAGCGCACCCAGCGGGCAATCAAGCTCTATGAGCGCTATACTCAAGAAAAAGCCAAGCGCGATAATTTGCAGCAGGAAACCGCTCTGGCTCATAGTCCTTTTTTTATTAAAATAATCAATGATTTGGGAATTGACGGACTGAGCGCCGCGGCCGCTCGTCCGCGCAATGACTTTTTGGACGAAATAGATGAGTATTTGGTTTTGGATCCGGCGGCCTTAGCCAGTCAGGGAGAAGAAGTCGGGGAAAAAATATATATCGGGGTTCAGCGCTCTTTCAAAGACAAGAAATTAAAGTCTGGTGTAGAATTTTTACCCGAAGATCTGGATAAGGGTCCGATTTTCAAAATATTTCTGCGCGAAAACCGGGAAGAGTATATAGAAAATTCTGGCGATCGGGAAAATGAAGAAAGTTATTGGCAAAAGCTATTAAATCTGCGGGCTCGGAAAGCCAAAGCCGCGGGATTATCACCGACGGAATATGCTAAAGTGGCGGCCAAAGAGGGATTGGCCACTGTAGATAAGGTTTTGCTGGGCGGAGTCGAGAGTCAGGTTGCTAAAACCTTAAATGTTTTGCAGGCTATCAAAGACCAATGGGCACAATTTGTCATGTCCCGGGATTTTTTAGAGCTTTCCCCGGGCCTTAAAAAACTATTGGAAGATAATTATAAAAATATAAATATAGATAAATTTTTAGAAGCAGTGCAGGCCGAGCACCGTTAAAAAATTAAGAAACGTAAAGGGATCCCGCGGGGGATCCCTTTTTTCATGGTTCACTGGGCTCAGATCAGACTGAGAATCTTCACATCATCCAGCGTCAACTTGAGAAAGCGCTCACCTTCGCCGAAATGATAGCGACAGATGATCAGGTTGTTGCCGGCGTCCTTGAGCAGGCTAGTTACAAAGCTGGCCTCTTTAGCGGTGTTGGTGCGGCCCATGACACGGGCGAGCTTGATCACCACTTGCTCCAGAGAATCGGTCTGATAGATTTCCGACCGGCCGATGAGTTCGATCAGCTGTACCAGCACAGCGGCTGGCACATTCAGTCGCAGACGTTCTTCGTTGGACATGGGGGAGACCTCTTTTCAATGATGCTCAGTTGGTGCTATGCAAACAGACAGGAAATAACTACTAACATCTTTTTATATCATATTATTTGTTATTTGTCAACCCTATTAGAAACGCGGGGCGTCTAACGGGGTAAATCATTTAAGCATATTAAAAAACCCCAGTCTTTAGGTCCGGGGTTTTGATTATTTTTTTAGTAATTTTTTGATGTTATCAACGATGTGTTTCTTTGATAGCCCATACTTATCCCAGAGCTGGTCGGGTTTTCCTGATTCGCCGAAAGTATCATTTACTCCCATGATGATAGATTTCACCGGATAGTTTTGGCTTAACATTTCCGCTAGGGCACTGCCCAAGCCCCCGGCTTTTTGGTGGTCCTCCAGAGTAATTAATTTTTTAGTTTTTTTGACTGAACGTAAAATAGTTTTCTTATCCAGCGGCTTGATAGTCGGACAATTTATAATTTCCACCCTGATTTTTTTCTTGGCTAACTCGTGAGCGGCCAGTAGCGCTTCATAAATAACCGGCCCACAGGCAATAAGAGTAATATCATTGCCGCGAAGCAATATTTCGGCGCGGCCGATTTTAAAAATACTATTTATTTTAGTAAATACCGGACTGTTTTGCCTGGCCAGTCTCAGATAAACCGGGCCCGGATGTTTGGCGATAGCCTTGGTGACGGCTACAGTTTCATTATAGTCAGCCGGCGCAATCACCGTTAAATTCGGTAAAACACGGGTCAGGGCGATGTCTTCCAGAGCCTGATGAGAAGCGCCGTCTTCGCCCACAGCCAAACCGGTATGAGTGGAGACTATTTTGACATTGGCTTTACTGTAGCAGACTGATACACGCAGTTGATCCCAGTTCCGGCCCGGGCTAAATACTCCAAAGCTGGCGACAAAGGGAATTTTACCGGATAGAGCCAGACCAGCGGCGATGCCCATAGCGTTTTGCTCGGCCACTCCGACCTCCACAAACCGCTCTGGATATTTTTGCCCAAATTTTTGCACGCGGGTAGATTCAGCCAAGTCCGCCGAGACCACTACAATATTTTTATTATTTTTAGCCAGAGCTAAAAGCGCGTCCCCAAAGCCCTGGCGGGTAGATTTTTTTAATAGTTTATTTTGTTGCGACCAATTACTTACCAGCATAATTAGATTTTTGTTTTTAACTCAGCCAAAGCCTCGGCAGTCTGATCTTTATCTGGCGCCTGGCCATGCCACTGCCACTTATCTTCCATAAAGCTTACTCCCTGGCCAGGCGTAGTGTGGGCTATAATAACCAGGGGCTTATTTTTTCTCAGAGGCAAGACGCGTAGCAATTCGCGGATATTATTACCGCCCACTTCTTTGACTTCCCAACCAAAAGCCAGGTATTTATTGCGTAAAGATGCCAGGGGCATTATATCTTTAGTAAAGCCGTCAATCTGAATGCGGTTATAATCCACGATAACCGTCAAATTATTTAGTTTGTATTTATTGGCCGTCATCACCGCTTCCCAGAGCTGGCCTTCATTATGTTCGCCGTCGCTGGTCAGACAGTAGATGTGATGCCATGCTTTGTCCATTTTTCCGGCTAGGGCCATGCCTACGGCCTGAGAAATCCCCTGACCTAGAGGACCACTACTAGTTTCTACTCCCGGCAAATCCAGGTTATGCGGGTGACCTTGTAAATCACTATTTATTTTTCGCAGAGTTTTTAATTTAACCAGAGGAAAGTAGCCGGCGCGGGCCAAAGTCGCATAGAGTACCGGACAGATATGGCCGTTGGACAACACTACCCGATCACGATTAGGATTATCCGGCCTCTCCGGAGTATGACTCAGCACGCTAAAATACAAAACTGCAAAAATATCAGCCATGCCCAGGGCACCGGCCGGGTGGCCCGAGCCGGCGCGATAGAGCATCTCGATAATATCCTGTCTAATCTGATTGGCTATTTGTTTTAGTTTTTGGACGTTTTTTGTTTTCACCCCGTTAGAAAATTACAATTTATCGAAATATCGTAGGAATTTTTGTTTAACCCATTTTCTAATGGGGTAAACATTTACTATATTTTAGCATTTTTTGATAGATAAAACAAAAAAACCCGCCTAGACCGGCGGATTTTCTGGAACAATATTTATTTTCTTTTTCCTCATTAGCACTAGGGCTAACATAAACAATATTATTGAAGTCGTAGCCGAGAGCATGCAGTAAATACAAATGGCGTTGATTACAAATAATTGTAAATAGATTAGGTAGAGTGAAACCAAAAAACCAATAAGCGGAGCGATTTTTAAAGCCAGAAAACTTAATTTATTATTGAACATTAAGTAGTGTAAGGCATTGATAATGATGAAAGCATAAAAAACGGCACCCAAAAGCGCTACGGGGATATTATAAATATGAGAGTAATTACTACTCAATACATTTTGACAGCCGGCAATGATGTTACAGCCGATATGCCCGCGATAATAGCTGATGGTCAGCCAGATGGCATCGGTAAAGCCGATCAGGCTAAAGATCAAAAAAACCAGCCCGATTTTACTGGGCCGCGACTGACTTGTCGATGAGTTGCTTGAGCTCGTCATAGCTGTTTTTAAGGGTTACTTTTTTTCCATTGATAAAGAAACTGGGCGTGCCCTCGATACCGGCTTTGTCGCCGCTGGCGATGTCTTCGGCGATAGCATTTTTGACCGTGTCGCTAGTCATATCAGCTTTGAACCTGACCAGGTTAAGACCGAGAGTAGTGGCGTATTGTTCAAAAAGAATCTGCGGATCCATAGCTCCCACCCAAGCTGATTGATCGGCAAAAAGCTGGTCATGCATTTCCCAAAACTTACCCTGCAAGCCGGCGGCTTCAGCGGCCTGAGCCGCTAAAAGCGCGCGCGGGTGTATGCTGGTCAAAGGATAGTTTCTGTATACTACCCTTACTTTATTTGACAGAGTCGGCTCTATTTTGGTTTTAAAATATTGCTGAAATTGTACGCAAGCCGGGCACTGAAAGTCACTATATTGAACCAAAGTAGTTTTAGCTTCAGGGTTGCCCTGGATCCAATCATTGGCCGTCAGTGTGATAACTGAGGGGTTATTGTTATTTGCATAGGCAAAACCCAGGATGATCAAGACCAAGACCGTCAGACCCACGGTGGTCAGCACCCAGAACCGAATTTGTTTTTTTGTTGCGCTGTTCATATTTATTATATAACTAGACAATTAAGTATTTGTCAAACAATAAGGATATTATATCATAAGGGTATTTAAAAAAACCGCTCGCGATTTTTCTCGGGGCGGTTTTTTTAAAAAATTATTGTGTTTGAACCGAGGAGTCCACAAATTTCCAGAAAGCGTCATTGCCGCTGATTTCGCCTACGCATTCGCTGGCCTGAGCCAAATCCATAGCGTAGTCATGAATACTGGTTAAGGGGAAGTGGCGGTAGATCCAATTAATTTTATCCTTATAGGCATCCATGACTTGTATCATAGTTCCGTGAAATCTCTGGCAATATGGGCATTGCATGTCGGAGTATTCTACTATAGAGATCGAGGCATTTTTATCGCCCTTGATCCAGTCCTTGTTTTTATCAACCGCTGGTATGACTATAGTGTCATCGGTCATGGTTTTTAATTGAGTGGCGTCGTTATTGATCACGGCGTCTAAGAGGTTTTTGACGTCGGCAAAGGGCAAAGCCCCCTTGATCGGCACTTTTGTGTTTCCGGATATTATTACTGCATAAGGAGTGCCTTGGGCGCCGGCTTTTTGCGCATCCGCCGACTGGGCATTTATCTTGTCGGTATATTTTTTGGCGCTAAAACAAGAATTAAACTTATTTTTATCTGCCCCAGCGGCTGTCGCCATCTTGGCATAGTCATAGGATGGAGCGACTTGACCATTGTTAGCCACGGCATTGTTATTGGCCGCGGCATTATTGGCGCCGTTGTTATTCTTGATTGGCAACTTGCCACTGAGGATCACACCCAGCAGGATAAAGAAGCCAATAACAATTATAATCAGCAGTCCGGAGACTAGGCCCGCCTTGAAAGCCGCCTTGGGACTGAGATTATTAATTATACCTTTGTTCTCTTCCATAGATATATTCGTTAATTATTTATATAAAACGTTTGTCTATTATAACAAATAATTTTTAGAGATACAAATCCTATTGGGCTAACGGGGTTGACAAAAATCATTGGGTATGCTATTATGCCTTGTAAAATCCTGAATACAGGGTTTTTTAAATTAAACATATGATTTTATCAAGCCTTATGAAAATCATCAAAAAGCTTAGAAAATCAATGAAAAAGCAGCTAAAACCCATTGTTTTATTGGCTACTATTCTTACATTTGCCTTTCCTAATGCCGGTTTGGCTGAGGTCACTAGTGAAAATGCTGTGGGCCCAATTGCTTCGGCTACCATTAGTACGTTTCAGGGAGATAATTCCTTGCCCGAGATCGGCCCGCGCCAAGCCAGACGAACCATGAAAATCATTGTTTCCGCCTACAATAGTTTGCCGGAGCAAACCGACGATACGCCCTGGATTACCGCATCTGGTACTACCTGCCGCGACGGCGTGCTTGCAGCTAACTTCCTGCCCATTGGCGCTATCGTGCGTTTCCCGGATGTTTACGGTAATAAAGAGTTTCGCGTAGAAGACCGCATGAATGCCCGTTATTATTATCGGGCTGACATCTGGATGGCGGAAAAAACCGACGCCATCAAATTTGGCGCCAAATATCTGAAAGTAGAGATTTTATAAGAAAAATAATAATAAACATCGAAATACAAAAAATCCCCAATCTGGGGATTTTTTGTTTGAGTTTTTATGGTCTACTAGATTGACAAAGCTAACATATTTTGTTAGTTTCAAGGGTTATTTGTCCTCTAACAAGGGAAGGTTAAACATGTTGCTGCGGTTGCCGGTGATTACCTAGATGCTTGTCTGGGTCTGGTTCTCAATCCGCGGCGGTAAGTTGAGCGACTATAAGTTTCTTATCTTTACCGTCGGCATGCTGCCTGGACAGATCGGCGCGGGCGTAGAAACCTATCAGGCATCGGCATAGCGGGCCTTTGTGGTCCAGCTCTACTTCTTCATCTTCGGGGCCATCGGCGGCACCCAACGTATCAGGCAGATGCGCCGCAAAGAAACAGCTAGGCTGACTCGGCTGAGAAAGAGGACAAATGACTGAAGCATTTTTCCGCGTTGGAGATGAGGTGATCTGGAGCAAGCAAGCACCCAAAGATCTGGCGGCTCAATATGGAGCCGGTCCTTTCATCATTGTAACTAAGCTGATGCCTTCTCCGACTAGCGGAGCGCACCGCGGCGCGCCGGCTGACCGGGTCATCATCAGGAACAAGCAGGCCAATGCCATGCTCCGGGACGAGCGCGGCATCATCAAGCAGTTCGCTTGTGAATGGTTTTACAAGGTCTCCTGATCCCATCTCGTGAAAGAGGTGAAAAATGGACGAGATTGTTCTCCGAGTAGGTGACGAGGTGGGCTGGATCACTGAACAGCCCTTTGCTGAAGAGCTACGCCGTAAGTTTGGTCGCGGACCATTTGTGGTTTTCGAAATCCGCGGTGAGCTGATCTCCATTCAGAGAAAAAACGGCAGCATGTTGTGCGATGATTCCGGTGGAATCGGGTATTTCCACCGCAGTTGGTTCTACAAGGTCAACCGATCTTTCTACCGGTTTTGTCGGCCATAGCCGACTAAGACACAGACCGCCCAACCTCATGGAAGGGCGGTCTTAATTTTGTCATAGGGCGTGGGCTAAAATAGCCCAAAAAACAGGCTTGAAAATGTGGGTTTTGGGGAGGGGTGTGGTTACTTGACCCCGTACAGTCCTTCGGACATAACGGGGCGAGCCGTGGAAAAGCTAAGGTTTTAGGCCTGAAAAGTGGTAAAAATGCAGGTTTTTGGGCGAGGCATATTTACTTGACAAAGTTTCTTTTTTACTATATAATGTCGGGGTTAATAAAAATAAGCTAAATTTAATAAACTTGATGTTAAGACAGTCCAACAAATTACAACCCTAATCGGATTTTTTGTAAGAAGCTGATCTTACTTAAAGTCCGCTGTCTGGCGGATTTTTTAGACCCTTTGAAAACTTAGTGTGTAGCAAGTAGTCTTTTAAAAAGAAAGGCCTGAGTGCATTTTTTTTAGGAGACTACTTATTGCCCATTAGTTTCGGGCCCCGGCCTTTGACAACTGAATATTGTGTACAAAATTCAAATTAATGTACATGAGCATCTAAAAACAATTAAGTATATTTAAATACACTTGTAATTTCAATTTTAAATTACCGAAAATTTGGGAAGCGAAAGTTTCAAAATTTTTGGTGGTTGCTAACAAGGGTATATGGTGGATGCCTAGACATCAAAAGACGATGAAGGACGTAGCAATCTGCGATAAGCTTCGGGGAGGCGATAAGCAACCTTTGATCCGGAGATTTCCGAATGGGGAAACCCTTCTGTCGGAAGGACAGAAACTCTCAGCTGAATATATAGGCTGAGCAGAGACAACCCAGGGAACTGAAACATCTTAGTACCTGGAGGAATAGAAAGAATTAATATACTAATTAGTTTAGTGGTCACGCGAGTGGCCGCCAAGCTAATTGGTATTTCGATTCCCTGAGTAGTGGCGAGCGAAACGGGAAGAGCCTAAACCGTGGCAGAGATAATTTATTTTTGACCAGTAGCCTTCGGGTTGCTGGAAGGAGATAATGAAATAGTCGTGAGCTTAATGCTCTCCGCGGGGTTATAAGAGGATATCGTTTTGGGGTTCACGATCCCAATACATGATGGCGTATTATTTAGCAGAATGGTCTGGAAAGACCGACCACAGATGGTGATAGTCCAGTATGCGAAAAATAATATCTACGTGTGATAACTTTCTTGAGTACCACGAAGCCGGTGAAACTTTGTGGGAACTTGGCGTCACTATGCGCTAAGGCTAAATACTTTTGATGATCGATAGTGAACCAGTACCGTGAGGGAAAGGTGAAAAGCACCCCGAGAGGGGGATGAAATAGTATCTGAAACCATATACTTACAAGGAGTCGGAGCCCTATGACCTGCGCAAGCGGGTAAGGGGTGACGGCGTGCCTATTGAAGAATGAGCCTACGAGTTAGCTGTATATAGCTTATTTAACTCCTTCGGGAGGTAGGTAAAGTGAAAGCGAGGATTAATAGTCCGTAATAAATTTTATACCTTGTTCCCGCGCAAGCGGGAATCAGGTATAAAGTTTATCGGCTGTATACACTAGACCCGAATCCGGGTGAGCTTACCATGGCCAGGATGAAGCGGCAGTAACATGTCGTGGAGGTCCGAACCCACTAGCCGTGCAACACTAGGGGATGAGCTGTGGTAAGGGGAGAAATTCCAATCGAACTCGGCAATAGCTGGTTCTCCTCGAAATAGTTTTTGGACTAGCCTTGCGTGTTAAACCGTGGTGGTAGAGCACTGGATGGGATAGGGTGGCATTGCGTCCATACCTGTTCCAATCAAACTCCGAATGCCACGGCGAATTACGCGGGAGTCAGACCACGAGGGCTAAGCTTCGTTGGTCAAAAGGGAAACAGCCCTGATCTCAATCTAAGGTCCCTAAATCTATGTTAAGTGTAAAAGGTGGTGTCGTAACTTATACAACTAGGAGGTTGGCTTAGAAGCAGCCATCCTTTAAAGATAGCGTAACAGCTCACTAGTCAAGTTACTTCGCGCCGATAATTTAACGGGGCTAAACATAGTACCGAAGGTGGGAGTCCTTTGTCGAAGACTTTAGTTGGTTAAGTCATAATCTGTCCTCCTCCGCATAAAGCTACGGAGGACGCCCTTCTCTTTGATCTCAAGTCAATTTAGATTTGATTTGAGTCTGAGGAGGTGGCTTAGCCGCCCGAAGTCTTCGACGAAGGGCGGTAGAGGAGCGTTCTATGGGCGATGAAGCGGTACCGTAAGGAGCCGTGGAGCGCATAGAAGTGAGAATGTAGGCATGAGTAGCAACAATCCCTGTGAGAATCAGGGACACCGTAAACCCAAGGTTTCCTGGGCAATGAGAATCAACCCAGGGTTAGGCAATCCTAAGGCGAGGCCGAAAGGCGTAGTCGATGGAAGAGCAGGTTAATATTCCTGCCCTGCTATAATTTTTCGATGGGGTAACGTAAGGGAAAAGTTTTGGCGTTATTTGGTTATGAACGTTGGTGGCTCTAGTCTGCTTTCCAGGTAAATCCGGAAGGCATCAGGACTAGGAGTAGCCAGGAGACTGCGGCTTCGGCCAAAGTCAAATAAAACACTAACCTTACCAAGAAAAACCTCTAGAGCTAAAATTATAGCAACTGTACCGTAAACCGACGCAGGTGGGTGAGGAGAGTATCCT
>PQAE01000002.1 GCA_003104935.1 Parcubacteria group bacterium
CTAAAAAAACGGTACCTTGCACTGGGCCGTGACAAAAAAAGAATATTTCTACTATAAAGACTATGTCGAAAAAATTCTAAATATAATAGTGTAATTGTTTTTTGAAAAACATGTCTAATAGTGCGCTATTTTAATAACTCTCTTTTTCCAATTCCTCTAATAACTTTTTTTGTTTTTTATTTAGTCTTATTGGCACATCCACCTGAATGGTAACAATCTGATCTCCTCTGCCCTTTGACCGGAGCTTACCCACTCCCTGACCGCGCAGGATAAACTTTTTGCCCGGCTGGGTGCCGGCCGGTATCTTCAGCCGGACTTGGCCGTCAATAGTTTTTATAGTCGTTTCACCGCCCAGAGCCGCCATAGTAAAGCTGATTTTTTGCTCGCTTAATAAGTCGTGTCCTTCGCGGGCAAAATAGTGATCCGGCCTGACATGGACCTGGACATAGAGATCACCGGCTCGACTGCCGTGCCGGCCGCTGTTGCCTTGTCCGGATAAGCGGATGGACTGGCCGTCATCGATACCGGCCGGAATTTCTACGCGCAGATCAGTAGTTTCTAGTATCGCTCCCTGGCCGTGACAGTAACCGCATTTTTCCTTAATGATTTTTCCCTGACCTTGACACTCCGGACAGAGGGACTGAGTGCGAAATGGCCCAAAATTGCTGGCCACTTGACCGCTGCCTTTGCAGGTGCCGCAAGTTTGGTAGGCACTGCCGTCCTTGGCGCCGCTGCCCTGACAATACGGGCAGGTGTTTTCTTTGCGCAGAGAAATAAGTTCGCTAGTGCCAAAAACTGTCTCGGCCAGCGATATTTCCAGGTCAACCTGAATATCTGCTCCTTTTCTATTGTGGGAACGGCTAGGCTGTCCGCCGCCAAACATCTGGCCAAAAATATCCCCGAAATCTCCGCCAAAGGCGGATCCGCCTCGGGCGGAAAAATCTCCAAAATCAAAATTTATATTACTTGGATCAAACCCAGAAAAAGGATTTCCGGCTCCAGTACCACCGCCAAAACCGCCGGCATTTTCAAAAGTGGAGCCAAATTGATCGTACTGCTGGCGTTTTTCCTTATTACTTAAGACTTGATAAGCTTCATTTATTTCCTTAAACTTATCGGCATTGCCGTTGGTTTTGTCGGGATGATGCTCATGGGCTAATTTGCGAAAAGCACGCTTGACCTCCTGATCAGTCGCGTTTCTCTCCACGCCCAATACTTTGTAGTAATCTTTGGCCACAATTAGTCGTTTGTCTTAAAACCCACTTCTTTTTCTATGGGGGAAGCTATTTCCTTGATAGTGCCGAAGGTAGCCTCATACTTGCTCAGATTTTCACTCATCGCACTAAGCATTCTCTTGAAATGCCCCGGACTGGTCATCACCTTGCTGACTACCCGTCCGCTCTGTCCCATGACGTTCAGAAAAAACATCTGAAATTCGTTTTCATTGTGCGCCACCTGCATGGCATTGGAATACTCGCCGCCGGCCAGATTATCTATTAATTTAACATTAAGCGGTTCTTTTTGTTCGGCCATAAAATTATTTTAATTGCTTAAATAGCCTTTAAACTTTCTTGAAATCCCCTTCTACCGGCTCTTCTTTCTTGGCTTCATCAGGTTGCTTTTGCTTGTCCTCCGCAGCTTTAGCGGATGAGTACATGGCGGCTCCGACTTTTTGCACCGTCTCGTCCATATCCTTCATCGCCGATTTGATCGGCTCCAGCTCTTTGGAATCTTTTACTTTTTTTAGAGCTTCCAATTTTTCTTCCATGGATTTTTTATCCTCTTCTTTGATCTTGTCTTTATTTTCTTTGATAAATTTTTCTGTCTGGAAGATCATGCTCTCGGCTGTGTTGCGCGTATCTACCTCTTCTTTCTTTTTCTTATCTTCCTCGGCGTGCAACTCGGCGTCTTTTTGCATACGGTCAATCTCGTCTTTGCTCAAACCGGAAGAAGACTGGATAGTAATAGTTTGTTCTTTAGAAGTAGCCTTATCTTTAGCTTTAACATTCAAAATTCCGTTGGCGTCAATATCAAAACTGACCTCAATCTGCGGCACGCCGCGCGGCGCCGGCGGAATGCCGGAAAGGGTAAATCTGCCTAGGGTTTTATTGTCGGCGGCCATTTCTCTCTCGCCCTGCAAGACATGGATTTCTACAGCATCCTGATGATCAGCGGCCGTGGAAAAAGTCTGGGTCTTGGAAGTCGGAATAGTGGTATTACGGACAATCAAAGGAGTGCGAACTCCGCCCAGAGTCTCAATGCCCAAGGTCAGCGGCGTAACATCAAGTAGTAAGACATCTTTAACTTCGCCCTGCAAAACTCCGGCCTGAACAGCCGCGCCTAAGGCCACTACTTCATCGGGATTGACAGAAATATTCGGTTTTTTACCGAAAAATTCTTCTACTTTTTTCTGCACCAAAGGCATGCGGGTCATACCGCCGACCAGCAGGACTTCGTCAATATCCTTGGTTTCTAATCCGGCATCTTTCAAGGCCTGCCGGCATGGTCCCAATGTTTTTTCTACTAATCCGCCAATTAATTCCTCCAGTTTAGCCCGGGTTATTTTCATCACTAAATGTTTTGGCCCGGATTCATCGGTAGTAATAAAAGGCTGGTTAATCTCGGTCTCCAGAGAAGAAGACAATTCCATTTTGGCTTTTTCCGCCGATTCTTTTAATCTCTGCAAAGCCAAGGGGTCTTTGGACAAATCCAAACCCTCGTTCTTTTTATACTCATCCAAAATACAGTGAATCAAAACCTGGTCAAAATCATCGCCACCCAGATGAGTGTCGCCGTTAGTAGATTTGACTTCGACAGTATCGGCCGAAACATCGAGGATGGAGATGTCAAAGGTGCCGCCGCCCAGATCGTAAACCGCGATTTGCTGGTCTTTCTTTTTGTCAAAACCATAAGCCAGAGCCGCGGCCGTCGGTTCGTTGATAATGCGCTTTACTTCCAAACCGGCGATCTTACCGGCATCTTTGGTGGCCTGGCGCTGGGAGTCGTCAAAATAAGCCGGTACAGTGATAATGGCTTCAGTTACAGGCATGCCCAATCTATCCTCGGCATCAGCCTTGATCTTTTGCAGTATCATGGCCGAGATTTCCTGCGGGCTATAATCTTTATCGCCCATTTTTACTTTTACTCCGTCTCCGGCTTGGGAGATTTTGTAAGACATGGTCTTGATGTCTTTTTGCACCTCGTCGTCGGAAAACTTCCGACCGATTAATCTCTTAACAGAGAAAATAGTGTTCTGGGGATTGGTCACGGCCTGACGTTTGGCCGGCAAACCGACCAGACGCTCGCCGCTCTTGGAAATGGCGACCATCGAAGGCGTGGTGCGCATGCCTTCCTTATTTTCCAAAATCTTCGGCTTGCCGCCTTCGATGATAGCGCAAGCGGAGTTGGTGGTGCCTAAATCAATTCCTATAATTTTGCTCATAATTTTATGATATTTTTTTAATACTATTTAATAAATCTTTTTTTGATATTACTTGCTGGATATAAAGCACGTCGTCTTCAGTCAATACTTCTCTGTCCGCAAATTCCAGTACTTCCTCCGCCCGTAAATCAGTTAGGATAGCGTTTCCGATCACTCCTTGCGGTAAGGAGGAAAATTTGGTCAGCAGATTCGCTCCGCAAGTGCTACAGGTAGCGTAAGTCAGAAAACCCATCTCGCTTTCATCCAAGACCTGGATCATAGACTGACGGTACTCCTGATTACAAACCGGACAGCTCCGAATCAGTCGTAGATTTAGTGAAGATGGAATATTGTTTAACATATATTTTATTTTTTGATATTAATTTTGATGCTTTTGCTCTTACTGGATTCCTGTTTGGGCAAAACAATTTTTAGCATACCGTTTTCAAAATGAGCTTCGGCCTTATCGGCTTGCACGGAGGCCGGCAACATCAGGGAGCGGTGAAAAGATCCTGTCCGCACTTCTTTGCGGTAATAATCTTTCTCATCCACCTCCGAGGCGCTTTGACGGCGACCCTCGACAGTCAGCACGTCTTCGTGGACATTGATATCCACATCCTCCGGCTTGATACCGGCTAAGGTTGCTTGGACAATAACACTGTCTTTATCTTCATAGACGTCGATGGCGGGCACAAAATTGCTCAGGCCCTTTTCCAGACTGTCAAAAGTGTCTAAATATGGGTTCCAAGGTATAATTGACATATATTTATTGGTTAATATTATTAATAATTACTTTGGCCGGTCTGATCACTACGTCACCATAGTGATATCCGGCTTGCTTTTCTTCTACTATTACTTGGTCTTTTTGCTTAGCGTCACTAATCATGCCTAATGACTCATGCCGATGTGGGTCAAAATAATGGCCGACCGTAGTTATTTTTTTGACGCCGTGATCAGCCAGAAAACCTTCCCAGAGCTTTAAGGTATGCTCCAATCCCACGACCCACGATTCTTTTTTTGCATTAGGCGGCACATGTTCCAAAGCAATCTGATAATTGTCAAAAATCGGTAAAAGTTCGGCGATAGTATCGGCTTGGATAAAATCTTTGAGCTGAGAGATCTTTTTATCCGTATCTTTTTCCAGATTGTGATAATCAGCCAGAGCTTTTTTCCAGCCCGCTAGATTATCCTCAACTTGCTGCTGTAAATGATTAATACGTTCTTCCGCTGATAATCCTTTGTCTTTTAGCGGATCGGGGTGTATTTGGTGTTTGTGATCGGACATTATTTTGCGATATTAACTATTTCATTAAATAAGCTGAGGATGCGTCCATAATCCATGCGCACCGGTCCCAGCACAGCCAGCAGATTTTTATCTCGACCGACAGAAGTCACTACTAAGGAACAGTTTTGGCCCAGTCGGCTCTGCTCGGCAAAAAGTATGCGCGGACCGGCTAGCTCTTCATAAATATCGGCGATCGCCCGCTCTAGCGAATCAACTACTTGGCTCATGGATAGCATCATGCGGTGGTCCTCAAATTCGGGTTGAGAAAACAGATTAAATAATCCCGTAAAATACAAGTCATTGGGGGCAAAACCGACAATAGAGGCCAGATTAGTCCGGTCCACTAAAATTTTAGCTAAAGAACGCAGATTATCATGGTAAGAATCCCGGATGATTTTTTGTTCGTGTACCGGCACGGGCCTCAGCTCCATCAGATTATCAATATAATATCTATAACCCTCGCTGGTCGGTACCCGACCGGCCGAAGTGTGCGGTTGAAAAATATAGCCTTCTCTTTCCAGCTCGGCCATCTCATTTCTGATCGTAGCCGGCGAAACATCAAAACCTTTGGCCCCGGCCAGGCTGGTAGAGCCCACGGGTAAAGCAGTTTTAGTATAAATATCAATAATAGATTTTAGCAATTTTCCGTGTCTTTCATCCATAAATACATTATATATCAAATTAGCACTCCCAGTCAAGGAGTGCTAAAATCACGCAAAATCCCATGTAATTTAAGGTTTATTACTCTTTCCTCAAGGCCGTAATCGGATCCAGATTAGCGGCTTTGCGCGCCGGATATAGACCAAAGATGAGCCCCACAGTAACTGAAAATACTATCGCTAAAACTATACCATTTAGAGATAAAGCAAATGGCCAGTCAAAGGCATAATAATTTGCAATCAAATAAACCAGATAAGTGACACCAATACCCAAAATTACCCCAATAGCACCGCCTAAAAAGGTCTTGATAACGGCTTCGGACAGAAACTGGGCCATGATGTCTTTTTTGGTGGCGCCCACAGATTTACGCAAACCAATCTCAAAAGTACGCTCGGCCACCGAGGCATACATAATATTCATAATGCCTACTCCCCCGACAACTAGTGATATCGCCGCCAGAGCTACCAAGAGCAGGGTCACGGCGCCGATAATAGAATCTAAGATACCTTTGGCCTCTGCCATAGAAGCCACTTGAAAATCATCGCGGCTAGGGTCACTGATACTATGGCGCTCCCTGAGCAATTGGCGGATAGCATCAACGGTTTCGGCTTCTTTGCTCGGATCAGACAATTGCGAGGTAATGGCCTGGACATAATCCACACCCATCATCAATTTTTGCACTGTCTGAATAGGAATAAAAACCAACTGATCCATATTAAAGAAAAAAACCGTGCCCCGCGGCTCCATCACGCCTACGACTTTAAAATTCATCTGTTTGATCTTGACGTTTTGGCCTACGGCATTGCTCTCGCCAAACAAATCTTGCTTTACTTTTGAACCCAGCACCACCACCCGATCCAGATTACTGTCCTCTTCCTTGGTAAAAAACCGCCCCTGACCTAGTTTGCCCTGATCTATATCAATATATTCCGGACTTACTCCGTAAATCATAGACTTACTTAGCTGTCCCTGCCAACTCAGCATATCCTGGGTAATCAGAGCTGTATAGGCCTCGCTGATATAAGGTAGTTTTAAGATCGCCTGACGGTCGCTTTCTTTCAAAGTAGTGATTACCACTCCTTGAGCTTGGGCAAACATTCCGCCGCTGGACTGCGGCACCCGGGGCTCGGTCTGAATAAAGTCCGAACCAAAGCTGGCCACTTGGCCAAAAACCAATTTTTTCATACTGTCGCCGGAGGAGATAATGATGGTCACCGAGGCGATGCCGATAACTACTCCCAAAATAGTTAAAACCGTGCGGATGCGGTTCTTTTTTATCGCGGCTCGAGCTATAGCCAATGAATTTTTAATCAATTTATTCATAGCGCAGAGCTTCTATCGGATTTAGATGCGCCGCCTGGCGAGCCGGATACCAACCAAAAACCAAGCCGACAATAATTGTAAAAGACAGAGATAATAAGACCGACGACAGGGAAATCACAAAATCCCATTGATACCCCAGGGCTTGCGCCACTACGGCCACTAAAAACGATATGACGATCCCGATGATAATACCGCCTACACCTCCCAGCAGGGTGACGGAGATAGTCTGCATGAGAAATAAGGTATTGATATCGCTATTGGTCGCTCCTACGGCCTTGCGCAGACCGATTTCCTTGGTGCTTTCAGAGACTGAAACCAACATTATGTTCATAATTCCAATACCCCCGACAATTAATGATATGCCGGCCACCATAGCCAGAAAATAACTCAAGGCATTAGTGACGGTATCTAAAGTTTTCAAGGCCTCTTCCGTGGCCCGCACGGTAAAATCATCTTCCTTGGGATCGGTAATTTTATGCTGTTCCCGTAAAACTACTTCGATATCGGATACTACTTTTTGGATATCCGCTCCTTGGACAACCCGGGCTCGGACGGCGCTGAGGTGATGGATGCCCAGCATTATTTTTTGGGCGGTTTCCAGCGGAATAAAAACCTGGGTATCCTGATTTTGAAAACCGGCCGTACCCCTCTCTTTCATCACTCCGATAACCTTAAAATTTTCTTTATTGATCTTGACGCTTTGGCCGATAGCTGACGAGCCGCTAAATAAATCTTTGGCTACGCTACTACCCAAAACTACCAGCCGGCTGACCTGCTGGTCTTCTTCATTGGTAAAAAAACGGCCATCAGTTAACTCTGCTTTAGTATCCACGTCCTGATAATCGCCTGTAGTTCCCAAAAAACTGGTATCAACGGTTTTTTCCCGCCAGGTAGCCGTGGCTGAACCACGGATATAGCCATTGACGGCGACGACTTCCGGGATATTATTTTTTATAGCCTGAGCATCGGCATTCACCAAAGTGGTGACATTAATACCCATCACTGCCGCCGGTGGGCCGTTGGGGTCGCTGGCTCCAGGCAGGACACCGACCAGATTAGAACCGATGCTGGATACCTGATTAACCACTAGACTCTTGGCTCCGGCGCCCACAGACATGATGATAATCACCGATGAAATGCCGATGATGATGCCTAGACTAGTCAAAAACGAACGCATCTTGTTGCGTCGCATTGACTTGATAGTCAAAAAATAGGCCTGATGATCAAAAATCATCTTATTTTAGATCAATTACTTCTTCCGCTAGCACCACATCATGATTCACTTCATCGCTGGAAATCTCGCCGTCGGCGATACGAACGATGCGACGGGCATAGCGGGCTGTAGTAGATTCGTGAGTAACCAACACAATAGTGCGTCCCTGCCTATTTAAAGCCTGGAGGATAGACATGATTTGCTTGCCGGACTTGGAATCTAGGTTGCCGGTGGGCTCATCGGCAAAGATGATATCCGGTTCATTGACCAGTGCCCGGGCAATAGCCACGCGCTGTTTTTCACCGCCGGAAAGCTGGCTAGACAAAAAATCACGGCGGTGACTGAGGCCCACGTCGGCAATGGCCTTATCCACGGCTTTGAGATCCCCTGCTTCGTGAGAATACAATAAAGGCAGACGGACATTATCCCAGACCGTAGTCTTGGGTAATAAATTAAAGCTTTGAAAAACAAAACCGACGCGCTTATTGCGCAACTGCGCCAGAGTATCGTCGTCCAGATTAGAAACATCCTGGCCGTCAAAAATATATTTTCCCGAAGTAGGAGTATCCAAAAAGCCCAAAATATGCATCAGGGTGGACTTGCCCGAACCGGAGGGACCCATGATAGCCACAAACTCCCCGCGCTCAATGCCAATATTAACACCCTTCAAAACTTTTGTGGCCACCTCCTCATTAACAAACTCTTTAGTCAAATTTTTTACGTCAATCATGACCGCAATTATTATTTTGTAGTATTGATATAAGTCACGACCGTATCGCCGGCTTTGATGCCGGATAGTACTTCAACATTGCCGTCATCACCGCGCAGACCGGTCTCCACCGGTTTTTCCACCAATTGACCGTTTTCTAAGAGCTGAACATATTTAACATTTTCCCGGTAAATCACCGCTCGGGAAGGCACGGTTAATACTCCTTGCCGGGAGTCGGTGTTGATCACTAAATTGGCGGTCATGCCGGCTTTAATCAGCTCGTTGTTTTCCGTAAAATTAACTTTGACTTTGTAGTAAATCACATTGTTGATATTGGTGGAGGCCGGATCGATAAACATCACCTGCCCCTGAAATTTTTGATCGCTGGAAAAGGCGTCCAAAGTTATCTCCACCGCCTGGCCGATTTTTACTTTGGCGATATCCGATTCCGGCACATCTACCTCTATCTCCTTGTCCGCCAAACCGATCATGGTGATTACCGGCTGAGCGGCCATGGTCTGCTCCCCCATTTTATAATTTACGTCTGTAACCACACCGTCAAAAGGGGCGGTGATAACGGTTTTATTGTATTCGCTGAGATAACGGTCTAGCGCCGCCTGAGCCCGGCGGATCGTAGCCTGAGCCGAACTAATTTCAAAATCACGGGGCTTAGCAGTTTTCAAATCCAGTTTTGCCTGGACCAAATTTAAACTAGCTTGCTTGGCCTCAATATTATTTTGGGCATCTTTGATCTGTGTGCTATAAGACAGATTATAATTTTTCAGATTAGCCAGATCGGTTTGCATAGTGGTAATAGCCGTACTGACTGCCGTGGCTTGAGTACTCAGACTAGTTTTAAATGCGCTGATCACTGCGGAAGTATAAACGCTATTATTAGGGAGCGCGCCGCTCATCAAAGTATAACTATTATTTATATTGGCTAGCACCTGCTCTAAATCCGTCCCTACTTTTTCGCCGGCCAAAGCTGTGTCGTCATAATTTTGAGATTGCTCCGCCCGCGCCACCGCCGCCGCGGCTTCAATATAATTATTCTTGGCGGCCGTGTAACCGCTACGTGTAGCCACCAACAAACTATTATCGGTAACTACTAAATAAGTTATGGCTTCATTATCTATCACGGCGTCATTGACAACATCCAAAGCATACTGAGCCGTAGCCAGTTTGTTGTTGGACGTATTCAGGGCGGTGGTAATCAGATTTTTCATATTCAGATCCCTGGTTTGTTCCAGAGCAGTCAGGTCATCCTGAGCCTGTTGATAAGCAATCTGTGCGGCCGCCAACTCCTGCCTGGTCACCTCTATATCCTGTGTGCTGGCTCCGGCGATTAATTGATCATATTGGCTTTTAGCGATATCAACCGCCGCCCGAGCATCGCTGATTTGCGATCCCACGTCGGTGGAAACCAGAGCCGCCAGGAGCTGATTAGCTTTGACACTGTCCCCAGTTTTCACCGAGATTTTAGCTATCTTGCCCGGCAAATTAAAATTTAGATTAACCTCGGCCGCCGAGGTCACCGATCCCGTTACCTCCACCGTCTGTTTCAGATCGCCTAGAACCGCCGTAGCCGTCACATAACTCGGTCCTTTTTTCTGGCCAAATTTCGCAAATAAACCCACGGCAATAAGCACGATGACGACCACCAGCCAAAACCATTTTTTTCTATAAAATTTCATATATTCAAAATTATTATTTCTTTTTATTTACCAACCGGGAGATGCTGGCCAACTGTTTGGTCACCTGTGAAGCCATCTTTTGAAAATTGGTCAACTTGGAGACCACTAGCATTTCGTGAGCGGCGCCAAAGACCAAAAGTTTTTCCCCTTTTTTAAGCTTTAGTTTATTGCGTGCCTCCACCGGAATGACCACCTGCCCCTTGTCGCCCAAAGTGGTACTGCCGTAAAACTCTTCGTTTTTGTGCAATATTTTTTTCATAATTTTTTTAAAATAAATCAAACAAGTAGGAAAAGTAGGATATCAATATTATAGCAAACTGCCTGTCTTTCGTCAAACAAAAGTCGCCTGCTCTGCCTGCACGGCAAAGTGGCGACTGAATAGTGTCTAAATCAAAGTCTCGATTCTACCTAATCACTTTTATCGCCGTACTGCCGTAGGTATTGCAGGCGCCGACGACCAAGAGTGGTGATGTAGTTTGTAGTTCATAGCCCATATAATAGCCGGTAGTAGTGGAAACAGCACTACTTTTCTTAGGATCCGAGGGGATCCTTCCTAGATAACCACCGGTAACTAAGGGGTCTAACCAAATTTTATTAGAAGCCGCTAAAGTAGCTGTAGTGCTGGCGTCGCATATGAAACCGCCTGTTATAGCACTACCGGCATAATTATGAATCATACACGGCTCATTTTTTACCAGACAATCAGCGGAAGAAGTCGGCAAAGTGCCGTTATTATCAGCCACATAAGTAGACCAGGCATCGGCAATAGCGGTAACATCAGCCCAGCGTTGGGCGTCTTGGGCGTTGCCGACACGCTTGGCCGGATTGACCGCCACGAAAGTCGCCGCGGCCAGCAGAGCCACTATAGCAACCACTATAATCAGCTCCAGCAAAGTAAATCCCTTTTTAGACATATTATTTTTCTGAGTTTAATTATTAAGTATATATAAATTAAATAATTCCTAGCGTACGACCTTGATGGCCTGGCTGTTATAAGAGTCACAGGCACCGACAGTCAGCTTGCCTACAGAGTCATAGGCAAAGTAATAGCCGGTACTGGTGGTAATAGCGCTGGCAGACTTGGGATCATTTGGTATCTTACCGATGTAACCTTCATTAACCAAGGGGTCAAGCCAAATTATATTATTTGTGGTGCTGGCAGTACAGGCATAGTCTGTGTCGGTGCCGCCATAATTAGCGATCATGCAGGTAGTATTGCCGGTCAGACAAGGAACCGAAGAAGTGGGCAACTCACTATTGTGATCACCGAGATAGGCCGACCAGGCATCGGCAATAGCGGTGATATCGGTCCAGCGCGTGGCATTTTGGGCATTACCCTGACGCTTGGCCGGGTTGACCGCCACGAAAGTCGCCGCCGCCAGCAGACCGATAATAGCTACTACGATTATTAATTCTAATAAGGTGAATCCTTTTCGAGACATATAATTGCAGAAATAATTATAATAACGCTGTAATTATAGCACTTTGGAAGAACGACTACAAGTAGACTTCTAAGGTCGGAATAGATCTATTTGCGCCCGCAAGTTAAAAATCCGCTTATCGGGAATGTAAGAAATAATGTTAAAATCAAGGCTTTTTATGTTCCAATCCACCAAGAGCTCTTTTTGGCTGATCGGCAATGTAGATATCATCAGACGCTTGACCTGGGCCCGACCGATAACCGCAAAAGTAAATTTTACCATTATTTTTAGACTTTGACCCTCTACCCAGACGTCCGCGGCCGGCTCGGAAGATACCAAACTGGCTTCTACCAATTGGGGGATAATATAAGATCCCTCTACAGTATATTTTTTATTCAACTCGGCTATGGTCTTAGCGGCCAGATCATTTTTTAAATATTCCAGAGCAGATTCATAACTTAGGCCGGGAGCCACACCCTCGGTCTCTAACTCCAAAATATATGGTTTAGCCATCAGCAGGCCCGGCGTAGCCGGATCCTCCAGTAGCGACACCCTTATTTCCTGACTGGCATTATAATTATTAGTACTAAAACGCTCCAAAATTGAATCTTTAAAAAAATAAAACGCCACTCCCCCCGCGATAAGCAAGGGCAAAATAATCAACAATAATATTTTCAAAACGCGCCGCTTAAGTCTCGGACCGATAGGTACGCCTGGTTTTTTTATTTTTTTGGCCAAAAAATTTATCTCCGGATTGCCATAGGCAAAACTAGCCAGACCCACGGCATTGATATATTTGGTGATGGCCAGCGGCTCGGGAAAACTATTGTCCGCCAGCAATGATTGGCCGATGACTACCGGCAATAAAAATTTATTGCTGAAATACTGACCGATATCTTTGAGTTGGGCCGAACCGCCGATGAGTATCACCTGCTCGATTTTCTCGTTGTATTTTTCCTGGTAGTAGGCGCTAAAACGGCTGATCTCAGAGGCTAAAAGATCAAGCTGACTGATAATAATCTGGCCGATCTGATTGTCCGGCGCGGCAAAGCTAAAGCTTTCTTTGTTGCTTTCCGCCTCGGGCAAAGTGATATTCAGCGTGCTGGCGATGGCTTGGCTGATATGATCACCGGCGATGTTGATGTTAACCGTATCGCGCAGGCCCAGGGTATTAAAAACAGTAGCGATCGTGGTGCGCGCCCCGATGTCCAGCATCAGTGTAACTTTATTTTTAAACTGATTGCCTAGGCCGGCAAAAGAGCTGACGGCTTCACTACAGACCCCCTCTACTTCCAGACCCAGTTCCGCAAAAACTTTGGTCAAGGTAGTGACGCTATCCTGGCGAACGGCCATGAAAAATACTTCCCGGAAATTTCCCCGATTGCCCAAAATTTTTACGTAAGTAAGCAGATTTTCAGGATCTTCGGGAATTATTTCCGCCGCCTTACTGGCCACAAAGCCCATCATTTCCTTATTTTTTAAATTTTTGGGAACGGAAAAAATACGGGTATAGGTCTGGGATTCGGGTATGGACAAAAATACTTTTTTGGCGCTGATCGGTTTTGGCTTAGCGTTAGCCAGCAACTTTCCCAGGGCATCTTTGAGCCGAACCAGATCCAATATTCGGCCATTGTCAACGATGTCTGGTGACAATCGAAAACGGGAATAAGCCGACACCACTAAACCTCGGTTACTTTTTCCTAAAATAACCGCTTCTATGGAAGTGTCAGAAATATCAATGCCGACTAAATTTTTTGTCATTATTTTTTATAACTTATACTATTCAGCGCAAACATTTGTGCAGTAGCCACAAAGTGCATCACAATATAATTCGCCGCCGGCACAGCCCACAGCACCGTCATAAACATCATTGGCGCTACAATTATATGAACCCGTGTAGTCGCAAACTTCCCCGGTTTCTTTGATACCATTGCCACAGACCGGACAACTACCGCAGTCGGTAGCACAGTTATTGCAATTCTCGGTGCCGCTACAGCTACCGTTGCCGCAATAGCATTGACCGCAGTCTATAGGGCAATTGGAACAAGTCTCTCCGGCAGTGCACCGCCAATCACCGCACAAAGCCGCAGTTGCACTAATTGTATCATAATACGTGGCGTCTTTATAAGAGTCCACCCGGACTGGCGTGGAAGAAACATTTACCGACAAAACCACGGTCTTGCCCCAAGACCCAAAGCCAGTGGTGCTACTGGCAGTAGTGGTGACGCTCTTTAAGCCGGCGGAAGCGGCCCCGATTTTATAACTACAGGCGACGCTGACTTTATCCATATTAAAAGATCCTTCAGTTTGTTTTAGGGCGTCCAGGCGCCAGAGAGCGTCATTAACACAAGAATCTAAATCAACCTGCAATGATTCTTTTTTGGTCAATTGAAAATTAGACTTAGTATTGGTCGCATTAATGCCGGATATAACAACGGCTGATACCAGGGTCAGGGTCGTGATCATAATCACCAGTAATAAAGCGGAAACTCCCTGTTGGTTTTTTACCTTTTTATATAAATTTATAGTCATAAAAAAATTAATTTTCGCCCTGCGATTGTAAGGCCCAGACTTCGCTAGGCGTCAAAGCACGATTGTACATCCTCACATCGTCTATGATCCCGTTCCAACCGCCCCGAGAAACTCCGAATGCCCCGTTAGCCACATAAGGCACTAGCGTAGGTAAACCGGTCGTGGTAGTGGTGCTAATGCCTCCCACTCCTTTTTTATAGAGATATTGGGTAGCTGTATTTTTGGCCGGATCAAATACCATGGTCATCAAATATGTGGTCAAATCGGCCATAGTATTACAGGGGGTAATGCCTAAGTTGGAATAACCGCTTTCTGTATCAAACACTCTCATCCAAGAACGACCAACACAAGAAGCATCACTTTTTAATGTTTCATAATAATAGCCATAAGTTGTAGGCGAAACCTGACTAATAATATGTATCTCCTGATAACCGCTGGCGTTATAATGCGATTGGGTCCAGGCAGACAAAGTAAATGGCCCGTCAAAAGCATAAATATCATTCCAGGCCGCGCCACTACCCGATTCGGAATAAAAACAATAATCACTATTAGCTTTTACGAAATCCCAAGCTCCGCCACTACCATCCACTAATCCCGCTACCAAGTCTGGCGTATAGCAAGTCATCTTTCGGCCGGTGATATCATCAAAGGCGGAGGGAGCAATATCATCGTCAAAAGGAAACCAAGAAATCAAACCATAGGGTTGTTCATTGCGCAAAACTATGGTACTGGTGGCGGTAGAAGTGGCCATAGCCGAGCTCAGGCCGCCCGCGACCTTGCCGACGCCTAAAGTAGTGGTGATCGCCGGAAAACCGTCTTTGGAAGAAGTAGCGGTGGATATGGAGATTTTCCATGAATCATTATAAACCGCGACATCCGGAGCAGTTAAATAATAAACATTACCGCGATCGTATGCGCACGCATTGTGTCTGCCGTTATTAGCGATATTTGGATAACACCAAATTTGCAGACGATTTTCAGAAGGACCGACGATGATTCTAATGCCGCCGCCGTTTTGCACGCAAGTGCCGGGTAGTTTTTCATCACTACTAAAGTATAAAGCTAAAGAGGGTGTGGCGCTGACAGTATCCGTGCACTCCCCGTTTAAATCTCTCCATAATCCGTCGGCATTTCTAATCAAATAGTCAATAGTACTCATTGCCGATCTTCTGTTGCGGGCTACTTCCTCCAAATTTGCTAATTTGGAAGAGGATCCTCCCAGTGTCAGGTGAAAACTGATCACTGCCGTCAGCACCAAAGCCAATATGGCTACATAGACGATGGCCTCGATCAGGGTGAATCCACCAGGGATATTCAAATCTAAAAAATTTTTTAACTTCATCGGTATTTAATTTTGATAGAATAGAGGGTAGTACTGGCCGTACTACAGCCGGCCATATCCACCTTGTAACGCATAAAAAGCTGGCCGTTTAAACTATCAGAAGTGCTACTGGTATATTTGATGCCGCTGGCATCGCTGATTGTCTGGCTCGCTGGACTGCTAAAGGCACTGGTTTGTGATGTTTCCAGAGTTATCACCAGGGAGCAGGCCGCCGGCACCAGACTCTGCTCAACGGTCACTGAGCGTAATTCTTTAGCGGCCGAACCTATGGTGTAGATCGAGGAAGTCATGGTTGCAGCGGCGGCGCCGGCGACGGTCAGCTGACCGGCCACGCTGGTAGTAAAGTTGCTTTGGCTGGAATAAGCAGTGCTTAGTGATGAAGTCCGACTGATATCATGCCAGTAAGTTTTTCCCGAAGCCCCGGACCAATCGGTTTGCTCCCAGGTGCGGGACCCGGCATCAGTGATATAGGCGGTTAAGATATAATCCTGCATGCCCGATCCGGAAACGGTGACGGTCACTTTTTTGGTTTGCGGATCATCGCTACCGTTAGAGCTGACGATATTGCCGTTGCTGTCACGCTGTACATTGGCCACTGTCACTACTCTGGTAAAAGCGCTTAGTCGGTCCGAGGTACCGCTAAACCCCCAGATGCCGGAGGTTTTAGTGACACCGTGATTACCGCCAACGCCATTTTTAAAAGTTACCCAGCTGTAATCGGCAATGGCTCGAGCCGCTTCTACGCCCTCTTGGGCGAATTGCATCAGCACTTGCTTATCACCGACGCCATAATAAGTCCGATAATTATTTATAGCCACATTCATAACTCCGGCGGCTAAAATAGCAAACAAGGCTATTGCCACGACCAGCTCAATGATACTAAAACCTTTTTTATTACTAAAAATCTGCATATCAATCGCCGTAATAAACCAGTCCGAAGGGGGTAGTTGATACATTTTTCATGGCCCCGCTGGTACTCTTGATAGCGATCGCTTGTTCCGGCAGATTGGCATAAGTAGTGCTGGCCAGCCAGCCGGAGTTATAGGTAAAATAAAAGTCGTTTTGTTGCGTTGATTCCAGATAAAAACCATTATTAATCTGCACCATCCGATCATAACTAGTAGACCGCGTACTATAGTTTGAACCCTTATAGAGCACTACACAGTCGCCGTTTACCGGATCATTATCTAAAACTCTGATGCCCCAGGTATCGCTCTGAAAGCCGGCAATGGCATTATTTCGGGCCTGATCGATCAGAGCCGCGACTTCGGCGGCCTTGGCTTTGATGCCTTCGCGGGTGCTCGTGGCCGTAAACAGAGCCGAAGCCGAAGAAAATAAAACCGCCGCCATCGCTACGACCAGCGCTACCTCAATCAAAGTCAGACCATTACGTTGTCCACGCTGACGCCAAATCACTGCTGTTCTACTTTACTGGTTAAATCGTAAATCGGATTGATAATAGAAATTGCTACAAAAGCAACTACTAACCCAATGAAAACAAGTAGGGCCGGCTCCAAGATAGTGGCCAGATTTTTAGTAATATTATCCACTTCACTTTCATAAAACTCCGCTACGGAGCTCAAAATTTCACTCAAGTTACCGGAACGCTCTCCTACTTTGCACATACTATTAAATAACCGGGGGAAATAATTATTGCCGGCCAGAGCTTCGGACAGCGCCACGCCTTTTAATACTTTATGATAAATATTAATTGTGGCCTTTCTATAAGCTTCATTAGATAGAGTGCGCGACACGATCTCCAGACTCTTATCAATAGTGACACCGCTTCCCAGGAGCGACCCCAAAGTCCGGGCAAATAACGCCATGTTTACCTCTCGGATTATTTTTCCAGCCACCGGAATATGTAACATCATCCGGTGAAGAATCAAACGGCTGGAACTCCAGCTCAGTAACATCCTGGCCGCGATGAAAATCAACGCCACTAGACCAACTAAATAGGGCCAAAAATTTATTATGAAAGAAGAGGTGTTGATCAGTATCTTGGTGGCCAAGGGTAATTCCAATTCTAAGGAAGTGAAAAAACCGATTATTTTCGGCAGGACAAAAATGGATACTATGATCACCAAAACAAAAACTGCTAAAAGTATCACTATCGGATAGATCGAGGCTGACCTGATTTTAGCCTTGAGTTCGTATGATTTCTGTTGCTGAGTAGCCAAAATATTTAGATTTTCAGACAAGCGGCCGCTGGCTTCGCCGATAGCCACCATATTGACAAACATGGTATCAAAATCCCGGGGGTGTTTAGCTAGGGCATCGGCCAGACGATTTCCGGATTTGACCTCAGCCAATACTTCTCCTAAGCGTTTTTTCATAACCGCGGACGAACTGGAGGCGATGGTGTCCAGAGCTTCGTCTATATTCATGCCGGCTCTGATCATAGTCGACAAATGCCTGGCCAACATCACCTTGTCAAGCAAAGAAATATGGCCGAGAGTAATGTTTTGTGGGGAAAACCTGGACAAGATATGGCTCTTTGAAATCGGCTGCAGACGGATAATGGACGCCTCCTGCAAAGCCAATTTAAACTGCGCTTCGTGGATATTAACCGCTTCTAGACGCCCCTCTTTTATTTGACCGCCAGCACTGACAATTTTATAAGCAAATTGCATATTATTGTTTAGTCACTCTTAATATTTCCTCTAAAGTAGTCTTGCCGGAGATTACCTTGGCAAAACCGTCTTCCATCATCGTGACCATACCATTGGCCACGGCTTGTTTTTTTATGGTATCCGAATCCGCCCGTTCCAAAATCAAGGGTTTGATATTGTCCACGATTTCTAAAAGTTCAAAAATGCCGATGCGCCCCTCATATCCGGTCTGATTACAGCTATCACATCCTCGTCCTTTATACAGACGGATTTCGCTGATTTTTTCCGTTTCTAAAAATTTGCTGATATCAATATCTTTTTTTAATAGCTCCACGTCGGCGGGCTCTAGAGTATAACTGGCGATGCATTTCATACAGATCCGGCGGACCAGACGCTGGCCGATGATGACGGTCACAGTAGAAGCCGCTAAAAACGGCTCTATTTTCATATCCAACAAGCGCGGTAAAGAAGTCGCCGCATCATTGGTATGTAAAGTAGATAAGACCAGGTGTCCGGTCATAGCGGCATTGATTGCTATCTGGGCGGTTTCCTTGTCTCTGATTTCACCGACCATGATGATGTCCGGATCCTGCCGGAGCAAAGAACGCAATCCCTCAGCGAAAGTCAGGTTGGTCTTGACGTCCACCTGAATCTGGTTAATGCCGGCCACGTCATACTCCACCGGATCCTCGATAGTGCAGATATTTACATCCCGCTTGTTCAAAATCTTGATCACGGCATAAAGCGTGGTGGTCTTGCCGGAACCGGTGGGACCGGTGGAGAGAATCATGCCATAGGGTTTTTTTATAGCCCGATTTAGGATAGAAAGGTCACGGGATTCCATGCCCAAATCCTCCAGACTGAAAGAATTTCCTTTGGAGGACAATAACCGCATCACCACCTTTTCCCCCTGAGTCATCGGTATGACCGAGACCCTAATGTCCAATTTATTACCTTCTACCACCGTTACGATCTTGCCGTCCTGAGCGCTACGGGTCTCGTCTGTGCGCAATTTTGACAATATTTTTATCCTGGCAATAATGATGTCTAAGATACTTTTCGGCAAACTCAAGACATCATAGAGAATGCCGTCAATCCTAAACCTAACTTTAATTTCTTTTTCCCCCGGCTCAATATGGATATCGGATGCATGATTGGTGTAGCCGTAGTTTAAAAGATCGTCAACCAGACGGACAACCGGTATATCCTCGGCCTTGGAGCCCTGCGCCTGGATGGCATGTTTCTGGATGCTGGAAGCATATTCCTGCTGAATAGATTTTTTATAAAGGCCGAAGGTATTGTTAATGTCATACTCGGTGGCATAAAAAGGCACGACCGTATCTCCAGTCTTCTTCTCTAGAGCTTTAAGAAAATCATAATCAAAAGGATTAGCCGTCGCTACCTTCAACCCCTCCTGATCACGCCGGAAAGCAATCACTTTTTGATGGCGGGAAACAATCTCGGGAATGAGCGCCAAAACATCGGGCTTAATCTTTTCTTTTGCCAAATAAACAAAACGCGAACGCAATTCATGGGCGATCAGCTGACCGATCTCCTCTGCCTTGATGACATCCCCGGTTATCAGAAAACTGACCAGATCTTTTTCCTGCTCCTGGGCGGTCTTCCAGGCGGTATCCAACACGGCCTGATCGACCAGACCGATCTTGCTGATAATCTTATAAACTTTTTCGTCGGAAATAACTGGCATATGATTTTAAAAATTAGGGAAAAAATTATTACTCCTGATTAAGCTGTCTTTTTAACTTAGTGATGACCGCTTCCAAGCTCATATTATCCTTTACTAAATATTCAACCGCGCCCATACTCAATCCCCGCTCAATGTCTTTTTCTTGGCCAAGATTAGATAAAATAATTACCGGTATATTTTTAGTGTTGGAGTCTTTTTTTAATTCCGCTAAGACTTCAAAACCATTTTTCTGGGGCATGATCATGTCCAGAATTATCAAATCCGGCTTTTCGCCTTTGGCCAGCACTAAGCCCTCTTCCCCGTGCGCGGCCAGCAGTACCTCATAGCCGTTCTCGCTCAGCTCGGCTTTATAGACCTTGCGCAAAAAATTATCATCGTCGATAAATAATATTTTTGCTTTACCGCCTAACATATTATTGGGATAATTGGCTAATATCTAAAATCAAAATGGGCTGACCGTCGGAGGTCACCCCTACGCCTTTGATATAATCCAACCGTTTCAGCGCCGCCGGCGTTTTTTTCATCACCAATTCTCTTTCCTGGATGTTACTGGCTATGGGCAGAGCCAAATGTTTACCATTATAATCCATCAGAGCCACATATTTGCTCAGAGGTTTTAGCGACCGTAAAGATAATTTTTTAGTTAAAGACAGTATCCGATATTTATGATAGCCGGAAGTGAACCATTTTTGCTCCTCTAAATTTATTAACTTATCCGGGCGGACTACCGACGTCACGTGAAACAAGGGCATAGCCAATTGATAAGGGCCCAGGCGCAAAACTAAACTCCGGAAAATAGACAGTGGTAAGGGAATAGTGACGACAAAAGTGGTGCCTTTGCCGGGCAGACTGGTGACCTTGATTTTGCCGCCCAAAGCCTGTACCCGGTCCTTGACCAGACTTAACCCGATACCGCGGCCGGAAACAAAATCAGTATTCTCCGTAGCGGAAATTCCGGACATAAAAATCAGATCGTCCAACTCTTTTCGGGATATTTTCTTACTGCGGGCCGCACTAATAATTTTATTGTTCACGGCCTTGGCAACTATATCCCTCCAATTTATGCCCCGGCCATTGTCGGAAATAAGTAACTCCATACTATCGTCGACCAAAGCGGCCCTTAAGGTAATACGTCCGTTTTTCTGGTTCAAACCGATGCCGTGGCTGACGGCATTTTTTAATAACTGAATAATTATTTCAATCAGCTCATCCAGGATCGCTTTGTCTAGCGATAAATCATTGTCCTCCAGATCCAGGGCTACGGTTTTGCCCTGTTCCCGGGCAATATCCCGGACTAAGTAAGGCAGAGAAGAAAATATATCCGACAGCGGCACTATGCGGAGCTTTTCCAGCTCGCGGCGCAGATTATTGACCGTGGTATCAGTCTCCACGGATAGCGACAATATGTCGGCCAAACCCTGTTTTTTGGCCAAATTTTTGGTCTGCATCACACCGATCAATAGGTCATCGCAAAGGTTTTGTAAAGTATTTAGATGATCAGTGGAAACCGCTATTTCGGCGTCAATATGCAGATCGTTGAGGATGGTCTTCTTCTGGCTGAGATTGGCCTTTTGCCTGACCGAGGCGTTTTTTCGCTGACCGCGAAAGCATGTGCGTAGCACGGCCATCTGTTTGTCCAGAGCAATCTGTCGACCGTTTTTACCGATAGACTCCAGGTTTCTTCGCAACACCTCAACGGTATCAAAAAACGTGTCTAAAATCTTTCTATTTAATTTTAAACTGCCGTTGTAAACCGCTTCCACGATATCCTCCAAGGTGTGCAAGAACTCCACGGTTTTCTTAAAGGACATGGTCGCCGCTCCACCCTTCATGGAATGAATCAGACGGAACATGTTTTCAATCAAGATATTGCTGTCCGGTTTTTTTACCAAAGATAAAATAATCTCATTTAGCTTTTTGAGTTGTTTCTTATTACTGGCGATATACAAACTGGTATATTTTCGGCTAATCATACAAATGAATTTTTTCAAAAATATCGCTGACCTCGATGATATAAACTTTCTGCTTATTGATCTTTAAATATTTAGCAAAAATTTTCCGGCTACGGTCAGTAAAAATATGTTCGGCCTTGATTGTCTCCCCTGGTTCATCCACCAGCAAACCGTAGTAGTCACCGTTAAAACTGAACAGCAGACCATGGCGTTTCGTCGGCGCCCCGGCTAAACCCAGGGACAATAAATTGCGACTGTTAAGCAACGTGATGATCTGCCCGCTATGGTAGGTCAATCCGGCAATACTGAGATCGCTCTGCGGCAAAGCAACTAAATCTCCGCAGGTGAAAAACTGACTATTATCATAAAGCGGCATGGCCCACTGCTCGCCCGCCACAGAAAATAAAATAAATTTGTAATTCTTTTTTTCCATATTTAATGCCGCCCCACTAGATCATCCAAGGTATTGACGACCTGATCCAGATCTTTGGAAGACCGCTCCAAAGAACGACTCACCACCATCTGTTCGTTAATAATCACCGCGATGTTATCGGCCCGCTTGACCAAATCCCGCGACTGCTTGTTTAAACCGCCGATCATCTGTTTGATGCTGTCTGCTTTGAGTTGAGTGCGCTCATTTTCCTGACTGATACTTTGGACATTTTCGGAAATATTGCCGACATTAGCGATAATTTTATTCAAAAATTTTATGGTCTGGGATAGAATGGAAATGGTCTTTGAGCTTTCCTCCTTTTGATGCAAAGAAGATTGGCCGATCTGGCCGATCTGCTCCTGCATATTAGTGGCCAATGACTGGATACCGGCGGCGGCCTGCTCGGTGGTAATATTTAACTCTCTGATTTGAGAAACTAAATTGGAAAAATCCTCGCTAAATGAGCTTTTATTGGTTTCTATACTGACGTTGAGACTCAAAAACTTTGTAGTTTCCGAAAGTACTTCCACTCTTTTAGCAATATCTTTAACCCGGTCAGCATAGGTATCCAAGGCCTGATTAAGCGTCTGGTTGGTCGTCGCCAATTGCTTTATGATCACCAGACTTTTTAAAGCCACTTCTGACTTTTCCGTGCCCTGTATGGCTAATTTATCAATATCTTTCAGATCAGCGACTGACACTCTGGTTTCATCCACAATACTGTGAAAAGACTTAACCATATCGCCGACAGAATTGGTCCCCACTTTTAGCCCCTGCTCCTGAGCTTTACTGTTGGAAAGTAAAAACTGTGATATTTCCCTGTCTTTTTTAGTAATTCCTGAAAGCGTCTGCACCGACTTTAATAAAGAAGGAGTAACCTTGCTTAATCTATCTACCGAGATAGAAATGGGTTTAGTGATAGACCGGGAAAGCAACCTGGTGGCTAGTAGAGACAGACCAAATACAAAGGCCAGGGAAATCAGCAACCCGGCGATAACCGACTGCGCCAAGCCGTAAATCTCCAAAATATTCAATTTGGGAAAAAATAAGGAGATGGTAAAAAACAGTACCGCCAAGGGCACTATTGATACTAAAAAAAACCACAAAATAAAACGAATGTAAATTTTTGTTTCAGTGATCCTCACTGGAAGATTTATTTTTATTTTTTTGTTTGTATCTTGGCTCTATTATAACATATTTCCGCTCAATAAACAAAATGTCCCCTAATGATAAATTTGCCTGACCAAGACAATACTAGCTAACCTACCCACTCTGTTTCCGGGTTGACCCCGTTAAATAGGCGTTCGCCCCTTCATTTAACCGGGTTGACAAAAATGGGCTATTATTACTATAATTAGCAATATTAAAAGCAATTGAGATGAAAAAATTTATTCTATTAATAGGCGATATTGCCCTGCTCTACGCCAGCTTAGCCCTGACCCTGTGGATTAGGTATGGAGAGCTAAGCCACGAATTGTGGCAAAAACACCTGGTGCCTTTTACCATCGTATTCAGCATTTGGCTGATTGTTTTTTTTATAAACGGACTTTATGAAATAAGCAAGGTCACCAACGACTTCAAATTTTACGGGAACCTGATCCAAAACCTGATCACCAACGGACTTTTATCCATGATTTTCTTTTATCTGATTTTGGGTCGGCTGGGACAACTACGGCCCCAAACTGTCTTATTAATCTTAATCGTGATCTTTGCAATTTTGTTTTTGATCTGGCGCAAGATTTTTTACAATCTTATTTCCAGTTCTACGCTCAGTAATAACCTGGCGCTCATCGGCATTAACCACGAATCGCTTTTATTAATCGAGGAGGTCTCCACCAAACCCCAACTGGGCTATAAGCTGAAGCTGATCATCAATCCGGATTACAGCGAAGTTCCTCAGAAATATCAACTGGTGCCGATCAGCCGGGACATCGCTAATCTCAAAGATCAGCTGATCAAATACAAAATCAATACCGTCGTCACCACCAACAACCCCAAGTACGGACCGGAAGTGGCCCGCTATCTATTTGAAAGCATTGATCTTAAAATAAAATATTTTAACCTGACTGATTTTTACGAAAAGATTACCGGCAAAATACCACTAACCGCTCTGGAAAGGCATTGGTTTTTAGACAACATCAGCAAGAAAAATAGTAGTTGGTTTTTACTAGTCAAAAGAATAATAGATATTTTTTTCTCTCTGTTTTTTGGCCTAATTTATCTGATTTTCCTGCCCCTAATCGCCCTGCTGATCAAGTTGGAATCTCCCGGTCCGATAATTTACACCCAAAAAAGAGTAGGTCTGGGAGGAAAGATATTTACCGTGTATAAACTGCGGTCCATGGTCCAAAACGCCGAAAAAGACGGCGCCAAATGGGCCGAGCACGGCGATAGCCGAGTAACCCACATCGGCCGCTTTATCCGCAAATCCCGCATTGACGAGGCTCCTCAATTTTTTAATATTCTTAAGGGTGATATGAGTTTTGTCGGTCCCCGGCCGGAACGCCCCGAATTTGTGGAAGAACTAAAAAAGTCAATCACCTTTTACAATGAACGCCACTTGGTCAAACCTGGTCTGACCGGCTGGGCGCAGATTAATTTCCCCTATGGCTCATCGGTGGAAGACGCCAAACAAAAACTTTCCTTTGATCTATTTTATATTAAAAATCAGTCCACGGCTTTGGATATCTCCATAATTTTAAAAACCATCAATACAGTCTTCAATGTTACTCTCGGCCGCTAAGATGCAAACCACTAATACCCGAAAAATTTGCGTAGTCGGTCTGGGCTATGTCGGCCTGCCGCTAGCCGTGGCCCTGGGGCAAAAACAAGAGGTCTTTGGTTTTGATATCAGCACTGCCAGGATATCAGAACTGAAAAACAATTTTGATTCTCGCGGCGAAACAAGCGCCGAGGACATAAAAAAGGCCCGCTTGGTTTTAGACAGCGACCCAAATATCATCCGACAGGCTGATTTTATTATTGTGGCCGTGCCGACCCCGATCGATAAAAACAATCAGCCGGACATCACCCTACTCCTACAAGCTTGTCGTCTAGTGGGGCAAAATATGCAGCCGGGCGCGATCGTCGTCTATGAATCAACGGTTTATCCTGGCTGTACGGAGAGAGATTGTGTACCAATTTTGGCACAGGAATCAAGACTACAATATATCAAGGATTTTAAAGTGGGTTATTCGCCGGAAAGAATCAATCCCGGAGACAAATTGCATACGGTGGATAAAATAGTAAAAATAGTTTCCGCTTGCGACCAAGAAAGTCTGAAGATCATCACGGCAGTTTATGGAATGATTATTAGAGCGGGATTGCATCAAGCGCCTAGCATTATCGTCGCCGAAGCCGCTAAGATAATTGAAAACACCCAACGGGATATCAATATCGCCCTGATGAATGAACTCAAAATGATCTTTGATAAAGCCAGCATCGATTGGCAAGAAGTGATTGCCGCGGCTTCCACTAAATGGAACTTTATGCCCTTTACCCCCGGACTGGTAGGCGGACACTGCATCGGCGTCGATCCCTACTATCTAGCTGCCGAAGCCAAACGTCTGGGCCATGATCCCGAGGTTATTCTGTCCGGGCGCAAAATCAACGATCAAATGGCTATTTATGAGGCTCAACGACTCCTTAAATATATGCAAACGAAAGGCGTGCCAGCTAATGCTAGATTGCTAATTTTAGGCGGCACGTTCAAACCTAATGTGGCTGATACTAGAAACTCTAAGGTAGCTGACGTGATCGGTATTTTAAAAAAACAGGGCTACCAAGTTAATATTTGCGAACCCTTTGTAAATGATAATCTTTTTGACTGCGTTAATGTTTCCCCGGAAAAAATTAAAGATTATGCTTTTGTCATCAAGGCGGTACGCCATGACATTTTTAAAGACATAAAAGCTGACTACGAAATAATCTATAATTAAGGATAAATGCAAGGACTTTTGCCCAATCAAACCATACTAGTAACCGGCAGCGCCGGCTTTATCGGTTTTCATACTGCCCGGCGGCTGCTGGATGACGGCCAAAAAGTTATTGGTTTAGATAATTTTAACGATTATTATGATCCTCGGCTCAAAGAAGATCGTAATAAAATTTTAGAAACAAATAAAAATTTTCATCTTTATCGTGGAAACCTGGAAGATCTTAGTTTGATAAAAAAAATATTTCGGGAAAATAAGATAGATAAGATTTGCCACCTAGCCGCGCAAGCTGGTGTTCGCTACAGCATGACTAATCCACATGCTTACGTCCGGTCAAATATAGTCGGTTTTGTAAATCTACTTGAAGAAGCAAAAAATAATAAGGTTTATGATTTTATTTATGCCTCCTCCAGCTCAGTATATGGAAAAAATGACCTTATTCCTTTTAGCGAACAAGATAATGTTGATCAACCGATTTCTCTCTATGCCGCCACCAAAAAAAGCAACGAGCTGATCGCTTATACTTACCATCACCTCTACGGGTTACATTGCACCGGACTGCGCTTTTTTACGGTCTATGGACCTTACGGACGCCCTGATATGGCGCTATTTTTATTTACCAAAGCCATCTTAGAAAACCGGCCCATCGATGTCTATAATTCCGGCAAAATGGAAAGAGATTTTACATATATAGATGATATCGTCGAAGGCATCATTAGTAGTCTGGCTCATGCCTATCCCTATGAAATTTTTAATTTGGGTAACAATCAGGCTGTAAAACTGACGGACTTTATCAAATGCATAGAAAACAACCTGGGTAAAAACGCCCAGCAAAATATGCTGGCGATGCAACCCGGCGATGTGGCTAAAACCTTTGCTAATATAGACCTGGCCAAAACCAAACTAAATTTTCGACCGCGCGTCTCAATAGAAAAAGGAATTAGTAATTTTATTCAATGGTATAAAAATTATTACCAAATAAATGTTTGATAAATTAAAATCAAAAATATTCAAACTCTTGCGCCGCAGCGAAAAATATACCAAAACTGATATGGTCTATCTGGCTCATGGTCAGTTTTGGTTGACGGCCGGGGAAGTTGTTTCCGCGACCTCAACATTTTTATTGGCGATAGCCTTTGCCAATCTACTGCCTAAAGAAACTTACGGTACCTACAAATATATTTTATCTATCTTCGGGATTTTGACCATCAGCACACTGACCGGCATGAACATTGCCGTCAGCCAGGCCGTAGCCCGTGGTTTGGAAGGAACAGTTATGGTCGCCCTAAGAAAAAAAATGCTATACGGGACTATCGGCAGTGTGGCCAGTTTAGGCGTCGCTGGTTATTATTATTTTCAACACAACACTACTCTGGCCCTGGCTTTTTTGATCATTGCCGCTTTTGTCCCTTTTATGGACTCCTATACCGTTTATGTGGCTTATTTGGAGGGAAAAAAACTTTTCAAAAACTCCACCATCTACCTGACCAGCAACAGGATCATAGCTAGCATCATTTTGTTTTTAGGTTTGCTTTTAACCAAAAACATTTTTATTATTGTCTGCATATATTTTTGCTCATGGATTATCCTGCGACTGATCACTTTTCAGCGCACCATACATAAATTTCCTCCCAATAGCCAATCCGATCCGTCGGTCGTCGCCTTTGCTAGACACTCCAGTCTGATAAACGTGACTGCCAGCCTGATCGCTTCCTTGGATACCATCCTATTGTTTCATTACTTCGGCGCCGCCGGAGTAGCCGTCTATGCTTTTGCTATGGCTCCAGTTTCCCAATTTAAGAGATTGTTTAATAAAATACCGACGCTAGCCATGCCTAAATTTGCTACCCGAACTATCTGGGAAATAAACCAGCAATTTTGGAAAAGGTTTTTCTTGCTGACAATGATCGGAGTTGGTTTAACGGCTTTCTACGTATTTATTGCTCCGGTTGTTTTTAAAACTTTTTTCCCGAAATATATGGATAGTGTCTGGCCCTCGCAAATCTATGCTCTGACTATTATTTTTAATCTGGCTCTCGCTATACTCAGCCCGCTGGTAAACTCACGGCTTAATATTATACCCAAAAGGATGCTTTACTTGTGGAATTTGCCCGCCATAGTGCTAGTTTTATCTATTATTATCACTATAAAACCCCTGGGTGTTATCGGCGTTATTATAAGCCAAGTGATCGGCGGTTTGACTTCCCTGATACTGACTTTTATTTTTTGGGAAAAAATAAAAAAAATAGAGGCTAAAAACAAGCCCCTGACTGAAAGCTCCCCCACCCCTGGCGCCTAGCTTTCTTTACCAAAAAACTACTTGGTTGTTGATATTTTCCAAAATATCTTTTTTTATTTCCTCATTATAGATGCCGGCTTTGAGAATAACATTGACCTTGCCTAGGCCAGCCAAAATTTTTGGCGAATCAACGATTAAAGAAGTACCGTACAAACGTTTGTCTTTTTTGATTAGGCTATTGTCCAAAATCCGAATTATTTTATCAGTTCTTAGTCCAAAACCAATCAGATATTGGGAAAAAATATGGGCGCCAAACAGATAGACTGGCTCACTGGATTTCTCTATTTTTTTGTTTAGGTCAGCGACTATTCCCAAGTGGTAGTTTACAAAATTATTGAAAATTTGCTTATATTCGGCATACTTATTTTCTAACCGAGCGATGTTTTCTGGTGTTGCCACCCTATTTGTGGCGTAAAAAATGCTGTGGGGATTTCCATAGTACTGCTTCGCTAAAATTTTAAAACCGTATTTTTCTAAAATAAATTCAACAATCGGTTCGGTCAAAAAAACTGTATGTTCAAAATTCAGGCAGTTGGTAAAATTATTTCTCAGCATGGCTTCCAAATTTGGGAAGGTAAAAATATGCTTTTGCCCCGGCTGGAGAAATTTGGCGATATGCTCAATAAATTTTAAGGGATTATAGGTATGCTCCAGAACATGGGAGTGAATAACAGTGTCCACCGGTTCAGCGCTGAAAAAATTTTCATCAAACCAATCCTGGATGACCTGAATTTTCGGATTTTTTATATACTCGGGATTTGGTTCTACACTTATCCATCGAACATCAGAATCCAATCTGAAATACTGTTCGGCGATAATATCATGCGCCCCGCCAATCTCCAGAATATTCTTTCCGGGTTTGTTTTGATGTAAAAATTCAGCAAAGGCCCGGTAGTGGTCCTGCCAGACCTGACCCACGCCGTCATTGTGCTGATTGAGATATAATTTTTCCAAAGGAATTAATTTTTTGAGCTGGATCAAACCCGTGTCGCGGCAAATATCCCAGATCATATCCGCCCGCAAATCCTGCTCGGCCGGAGTATCCACACAACCCATAAAAACCGGAAAATTCTTTAGAGTGTATAAATGCTCTAAATTTTTTTTTCCGGTCAATAAACTATGTTCCCGGACTATATAATTCATAATTCAACTGCTTTTAAAAAATTTCTGGTTTTCTCCAGAGCGGACGGATTGCCCGTATCCAGCCAGACCGGAAATGGCATCCACTGAAAATCAGTACCCTGCTTTATCATATTTTCTAAAACATGAACTTCCGACAATCCGGAATTGAGCCAGTCGGCTTTATAAATATCTTCCAGGTTTTTCCAAAAGGATTGATAATCATGAATTCCGTCCAAGCCGATATGAACAGAATCAAAAGCTTTAATCCCCTTTTCATTTAATATTACTATTTTGCCATTATTGACGGTGTGCGTGCGATATTGGTCCAAGATGAGATCCGATTTAGGCCAATCTGCCACGTAGCCGCCTATCCAGTTGTGGTCCGGCTGTGGTATAGGGTCGACGACAATGGTATCGCAGGCCTGATAAATAAAAGGACACTGCAAATGCTCTTTGGCCTGCAACAGGGAATACCCCAAACTACTGCCCGGCCCTTCATAATTGTCTACAATGGCAAACTCAAATTTTCTCTTTGGAAAATTTTTCACCAGAAATTCTTTGACCTGACTGCCCAAATATCCCAAGGTAATAACCACGCTTACATCGATCGGATAAGATTTTAATAAATAATAAATAATCGGTTTATTATTTATTAATACCAAGACCTTGTTAGTATTTTTTGTTAGGTCTCCTAAGCGCGAGCCAGTACCCGAGGTGGTAATTAATACTTTGTAATCGCTATTTTTCATCTAACTAAAGGTTGTTTAAATATAAAGTAAAATTTTTGGCCGCGCTGGAAATAATAATTTCCCGCAGATCTTCGTGCTGGCTGATTTGTCGGTATATTTTATCATACTGGGGAGTAGAAAAATTGTAGTGCCCGGCAATAACAGAACAGAGCAACCTATTGTCCTTATTATTATTAAGTAGCCATTTGCCCCAGCGGCCGCTCTGATAAACCAGCTTTAGCCACTCGCTGACATCGACACCGTAAACAAAGGCCCGCTCCAGGGTAATTATAGTTTGCAGGACCCCATACTGCGGGGCAATATTCATAGCGTCGACTATGCCCCGACGCAATCTGATAGCCGAGTCATCCAGGTAATCGGCATTATGTTCCTTGATATTTAGATTATACTTACCGGCCAAGGCCTTGATTTGTTTGACATAATCCAGATTAAAACTGCCGGCCTGATTGATTTCCTTAATTAAGCTTCCGGTTTGGCAGACAAAAAAGACGATATTTTTAAATTGAGAAAAAAAATCCATGTCAGCTTCAATATCGGAAATATCTTTTGACAACTGACCGGTGTTTTCATCGGTGCCGATCTCGATCATCATTTCCGAATTTTTTTTGTGAATGTATTCGATCGCTTTTTTTGACTCCACCAAAATCTGGCTATGATTTCCCGGCCAATGGCAAAAATCCACGTGGATCAAGTCAAAACCATTGGTGATGTCGCTATCAATAGTTTGATAGACATCAGCCAAATCATTATTTTTAAAACCCGGACCGCAATGGTCACGGCAGATATACACTTTGGCCTGCGGATATTTTTCCCGGAGCTGACGGATATAGACCATATATTCCTCGGTATTCCAGGTATTGACATAGCCCCGGTCCCAGTCAATCTGGTTTTTGGAGGCGATTAACATAAGTGGCTTTAGTTCCTGCTGGGAACAACGAAAAACTGCCTCAATAATTTCAGAGCTCATTGGTCCGATGCCTAGTTGACTAATCAAATTTTTCATCTTTTGCGGTTAAAAAAGTAGTTCTTGGTCAGCTTAGTTTTGACCGCGGGCGTGATCTCCCACCTGTCTGATAAACCACTGATAATATTATCAACCGCTTCTTTTAATCCTGACTGGCAGCCATAATCGTCAAAAACTACATAACATCTCTCCGCCATCAGATCACCCTCCAGCAAAATCTTAAATATCTCTTGAGCGCTGGAAGCGATATCGCAGTCTATGTGAACCAGACAAAACTTCCGGCTCTTAAGCTTAGTAACAATGTCTTTGGTTTCTGAAAAATTATTTTTATAAAATACAACTTTCTTTTTGGTAGGGCTATAAAGGTCTCGACTGTAATAAATACTGCGGCGGCAATCCTTGAGACTGGCGTCACTAAACTGGACTTTTTTAAAAACCCCGTCCGCCTCGGGCAAACCGGCAAAACTGTCCAGACCGATAATATTTTTATCAAAAATGCCGGTTCTTTCCAGTAGATAAGCCAGCCACAGCACAGAAAATCCTTTCCAGCAGCCAAATTCCACCACGTCTCCGGGTAATTTATCCCTGTCGATAGATTCTATGATTTCCTTAAAATTTGTCAGACGGCCAATCTGATGCTCTAGCTCCACTTCGACCTCCTTAATTTTATGGTAATAATTCCAATTGAGATCGGCCGGTTTGTAAATCAGATCCAAGGGTTTATAGACTAAATTATGTAAATTAAAAAAAAGCGGGATCTTGGCCAAATAATTGTTGATTCTGCTTCTGGTCATAATAACTGATTCTATCTGCTTTCCTTCCAGATGCTCTGATGATTGGCCAAATCCGGATTCAAAGGGTCAAAGGGCTCAAAAAACTTTTCCATGATATGGATGCAGGCCTCGGCCACGGCGCTGTCTCCCCCGCGCGAGGGTGTTACAAAATGAGCGTGTTGCTTGGCGGTGTGGATGGCATTAGCCGGAGCAATGGCATAGGCCACTTTGGCAAAAACCATAGCGTCAAAGATGCCGTCGCCCATATAGATGGTTTGAGATAAATCATAATTTTTCTTGATCCATTCTACCCGCTCAAAAGTACTAACCAAATCCAGCGGCAATTTCATATCTTCTACTACTCTTTTTTTTGTAATGGCAAAACCGCGCTTATCACCACTGATCAGATGAACAATCAGGTATTTTTTTAAGAGTCCTAGGGCATCATTATCGTCCGGGCCAAATAGCTTGGCTATCTTACCATCCACTGTATAATAATAGGAGCCATCTGTCAGAACGCCGTCCACATCCAAAATAAAATACTTTGGTGTTTTGACTAATTTTCCCGTTGCAGGTTTCTCCATAGGTGTAATTTACCAAAATAGTATAAAAATAAATTAAAAGGTTCGTGATGCAAGGGCGACATGTTTAGCCAGATCAGCGCGGTCAGTACCCGGACTTTCCTAATATCATATTGACCCCGGGACAAAAACGAATAGAGAGTCTCCTGACAATGTACTAAATTATCTTTGCGCAGTATATCGACGTGGACGTGCCCGTCGTCTCTCTTTTCTATGCTAAATAAATTTTGATTGACGATATCGTGGTTGACCGTCAAATTGTGATTTAACTTGGCCAAATCATAATATTTATCTCCGGCCGCCAGCAACCCGCCAAAATTTTGGCGCCAGTCCAAAAGACAATAGCCGTGTTTGGTCTTCAGGATATTGTCCAATATGAAATCACCGTGAAAATTGCTGGGCTGACTATCACACAGCCACTTAAAGTCAATCATCTCCAACATCTTGCCCAAGCTCGGGATTTTCTCCTCATTGATAATATCCTCTTGGTCTTTTAAACCAGCCAGTGACCTCAGCTTGTCGGTGCGCTCTACGGTCTTGGTATAATAGAAATCGTGACAAATATCCTTAAAATCGCGTCCGCCCAGCTCGGTGGTTTCCTTGGGTTTGGTCCAGAGATTTGTCTCGGCCCACTCTAAAAAATGTAAAAAATCATGAGGCGAAACCACCCGGGAGTAGAGATCGCCCTCTACAAATTCGTAGCGGTAGAAATTACCGACCGCGCCCGAGACCCTTGGCACCAAACCAGATAAAATTTTGGCCCGGGCTACCCGGTCATCGATATTTTTTTTGTCGTAAAAAAACTTTATAACAAAATCCCGGAAAATAAAAATGGATTCGTTAATTTTGTCTAAAATATGCAAAGGGTCTTTGATTTTTTGGCGAGCCTGGTCGATACCCCGCAGATGGCCCACATCAAACCAGCTGGTAACCGGAAGAGACTTAAAAAAACTCTGGCGGCTGCTGATCATATCATTGATCACGGCCATATCTCCCAGGGTCGGATCCAATTTATTGGCCTGATACAGAGACTCTAGACTCTGCCAAAAAATATCATATTGTTTGATGCCGACCAGGCCGATGTGAAGATTGTGAGTATAACCATAATTGGTCGCGCCCTTGTTATCAATATGCATCACCCGATCCCCAACAACATTGATCGAAGCATAGTCGGAGGTATCGCTGCTCTGAAAACACGCCACCCAGTTACCCAGCGGCTCGGCTATTTTATCTTCCACTATCGTGTCGCCGGCGTGGTAAATAAACGGGCACTGCAAAAAATCCTTGGCCTGCAACATGGAATATCCCAGACTGCTCCCCGGCCCGTCATAATTATCCACTTCCACAAAAGTCACCGGCCGTTCCGGATAAGCCAATTTTACAAAATCCCTGACCTGCTCCCCAAAATGCCCGATCAAAATCACTATCGGAACATCCGGCGCATAGGCTTCAATGATATGAGACAGGGTCGGTTTTTTTCCGACCCGAATCAAAGCATGGTTAGTATACTGGACTAACTCGCCTAATTGGCTGCTGACGCTAGCCGCCGGTATTAAAACCTTGTAAGCCTTATTTTCTGCCATAATCATCGCTGATTCTAACAACGTCATCCAACTCGGAAGTGGAGCACTCCAGATAGAGTGCATCCGCCTCGCGCGCAATCATCCGGTGCTTTTGCCCCGGTTTTATGGTAATAACCTCGCCGGGTTCTAAAAAAATCTCACCATCATCGAGCAAAATAATTAAACGGCCGGATAGGGCCAGAACGGTCTCCATCTTACGCTCATGATATTGATATGAGCACTGGTGCCCCTGTTTCATCAGCAACCGCTTGACCGTATATTTTTCGTTGGTCTCTAAAATATCCTCGTAACCCCAGGGTTTTCCTATATGTTTGATATTATTGGTTTTAGTATCGTCCATGTTTTTTAATCAGTGGCAAATTTAATTTTTTTATTTTGTAAACCGGCTCTGATGAGTATAAAAACACTATCTTCGGTGGCCCGCACTGTATGCCGGATATTGGGATAATAACTCAGGCTTTGGCCGGCCGCCAGCTGTTTCTGGCTGGATCCGACTGAGACCGACAGCGAACCTTTTATCAAAAAGATGGTTTCTTTAAGCAAAACATTAATTCTAATCTCATCCTGATAATACCTCTGAGTATACTCTTTATTTTTGCCCAAATCAACCTTTAATACGTCATAATAGTCATTATTTTCGAGTAGCACTCTGCCCGGCTCTACCTGACCGTCTGGCGCCATAGTGATGCCCTGGAGCGGATACAAACCTCTTTTGATGAGCTGTGAACCGGGATAATTTATGTCGTCATCAAGGCAGACAAAGAGCTCGGTTTTGGGAACGGCTACCTTGATCGGCAAAATATATTTCCGGTCCTGGCTGATTTCCAATTCAAAGGGAGTTTCCAGGGGAAATCTTCGTAACCGATAAAAAAATATTTTGTTGATGGCATCCCAGCCTTTCTTTTTGTTAAAGGCCATGCCCAATCTGTTGAGCAGAGTCATAAAACTATAGAGCAGATGGGTAAAAAATATAGGCAACTTTATTCTTTCGGCTTCGATGACTTTTAGTAAAAAATCTTTTTTAAATATAGCCGCGGCCGATACTATGCACAAACGCTGTTGTAAGGGGAAAAATAAATCCAGATTTTCTCTGGTCACATCGGCCAGGTCAATATCATTATAGGACCGGATTATGCCCGGTTGGCTAATCGCCTTAAATCTGTCGCGCCAGTGCGGCAGATAGGTATAAAGCATATAATCCGCGTCCTGCTCGGCCATCTCGGACACCACTCTGGTGATAGTTTCCTGAGGGGCGATATTGAGATGATCTTCGTTCCAAACCAAAATATATTTATGCTTGGCCTGCTCTAGCATCTCCAAAGCGTTGCGGAGCCACCCCCCGCCCTTCCGCTTATCGTCCAATAATTCAAAAAGAATCATCTGGTCGCCGAGATTTTCCCGCAAAAAATCTATGGTTTCCAGACGCAGGTCGCCCCGCACATTGACTAGCCAATTATCGCTCACGGTATTGAATGAAAAAAAGGAATCCTTGAGGTGCTCCAGGCGCTGTCGGCTGTTAACTCTGATATTGGCTAAAATTGTCAGGTTTTGTCCGCTCATACATTTTTATCATCAGCGGTACGGGATTGTTTTTGCTCCCAAAACTCCGGATATTTATTTGGTTTTAAACCCACAAAAAACTCCACTAAAAAAGCATCCAGGGCGCGCATATAAGCATACTTAAACCCCAGCTTGCCGTCCTTATATAATTTTCCCCTGAAGTATAATTTTCTAAAACGATAACCAAAATACCAAATACCGCGCAAAAAATGTCCCAAAAAACTCTTTGTTTTAGGAACCCGCTCTATCTGTAGTTCCAGCTGAAATAAGATCCTCTGGGGACGGTAGATATAATGATTCCAGCGTTGCTGATGCCAGATAATACCCTCAAAAACATCCGCTTTCCTGTCGTGTACTAACTGTTCATGAACTCTGCCCCCTTCATCAGACCGATAATAAATACCCAAATTATTTCTGATGATTCTCTCTGGATAATCTATCAGATGCGGCAAAGATTCATCTACTCTTTTTATTTTGACGACGTCGGGATTCTTTTCTACTAAAAATTTGCGCACATTATTTTTAAAATCTTCGGCCAGTCTTTCGTCAGTCGCCAAAAGAACGAGATATCCCCGGGTGGAGTTTCTAATGGCAAAATTCCAGGCTTGGCCGTAATGAAAAGCACCCGGAGCTTGGTAGTGATAAAGCTTGATGTTATTATATTTTTTTACAAAACTATCGACAATCTCCAGAGTCTTATCGGAAGAGCCAGTATCGACCACTACTATTTCGTCTGCAAAATCAACCAAGTCAGACAGATAACCCGCTATCTGTTTTTCTTCGTTCTTCACAATATTATAAACCGACAAGGTTATTTTTTTTTCGTCCGTATTCATGAGATCAGCTATTTTCTAATCTTTATGGCTAAAAAAATCTGCGATGGCTCCGGCGACATAAGTACACTGCTCCTCGGTCAGCTCGGCGTACATCGGCAAGGATAAAATCTCCGGCACAACCTTTTCCGCTACCGGATATGAACCGGCGGGCAAATTTAGGTGGGCAAAGGCCGGCTGTAAATGAATGGGAATGGGATAATGTATGCCGGTGGCGATGTCCTTGGTTTGCAGATACTGCTGCAGTTCGTCACGCTTTTTGGTACGAATAATATAAAGGTGATAATTTCCACGCGAATATTCCGGTTCGCCAGGCAAAATAACTTCCTGTACATTTTTTAACAAATCACTATAGCACTGAGCGTGTCCGCGACGCAAGTCGTTCCAGGAATCTAAATACTTTAATTTAACGTCTAACACCGCGCCCTGAATACCGTCCATGCGAAAATTTCCGCCTATCATCTCATGATGATATTTTTTTATAGATCCGTGGTCTCTGAGTTTATATAGTTTATCAGCCAGAACGCCGTCGTTGGTAATGACAGCGCCGCCCTCGCCATAAGCCCCGAGGTTTTTACCGGGATAAAAACTAAAACATCCCAGTAAGCCGATAGAACCTGCCTTTTTTCCTTTATATTTGGCGCCGTGGGCCTGGCAGGCGTCTTCGATCACTAAGAGATGGTTTTTTTCCGCCAGGGACATGATCGGATCCATATCCGCGGTCTGACCATATAAATGCACCGGGATAATGGCTTTAGTTTTGGGAGTGATTTTGGCTTCTATTTTACTGACATCAATATTATTTGTTTGTTCGTCAATATCCACAAAAACAGGTATAGCACCCAGCAGGGCGATACTGCTGGCTGTGGCAATAAAGGTATTCGGGACGGTAATCACTTCATCACCGGCCTTGATGCCCGCGGCCAACAGAGCGAGATAAAGCGCCGCGGTTCCGGACTCTACTCCGATAGCGTATTTGACGCCGTTATACTCCGCAAAATTTTTCTCAAAACTTTCCACATATTTGCCCGAAACAAAAGCCGTGTTGTCTATCACCGCTTGGATAGCGGCGTCAATCTCTGGCTTAATCTTTAAGTATTGGGCGCGCAGATCAACAAAAGGAACTTTCATAGTATTATTTCTTGTAAATTTTATTAGGTATTAAATATACTCTTTCCTCCCCCACCGTGAAATAAGGCGGTTCAAAATTTGGCATCGAGGTCGCCCGGACATAACGAAATATTTTTTCGGCCGGCCAGCTGACATCAATTTTTTTTATGTCCGTAATTTCCTTCCGGTAATGTATGGAATGTTTTCTGGTCTGATAATAATCCTTTTGCGGCGTTAATTTATAATTAGCGCTAACTATGTTGCCGATCTCGGCCTCAAATAACTCCAGCGAATTATCAAAAGTAAGATCATAAAGCTCGCTCACGTAACAATTTTCGGGAATGGCAAATCTTTTTTCGGCGATGATATCGCCGCTATCAATCCCCGCCTCTAGGCGATGGAGCGTAGTGCCAAAAACTTTGTCGTCATTTATGATGGCAAAAGAAAATTGGTTACAGCCCCGGTACTCCGGCAAAGGAGCCATGTGCAGATTTATAGCAATCTGTTTGGCGACGTCAATATGCTCCTGTTTTAAAATCAAGTGATATTGGACGGAAATCAAGATATCTACATCCTTTAGTCCGATGATGTCATCCAGATTACTGATAACGGGAAGGTTATTATTTTTTGACAAAGTTTCTATATTTAGACTGCTGTCAAAATTTTTGTCTTCCACGGTCAAAACGCTCCGGATGTTGATACCCAGGCGTTCTTTGTTTTTTATCAGTATCTCCAGGCATTTGTAGCCGATGGGCTTGGTGCCTAAAAAAAGGATGTTCTTCATATATTGACCTCCGCCCCGTTTTTCTCCAACGATAAATTAATGGCTTCCAGAATCTTGACTATTTTCAGCCCGGCGGCTCCGTCAGTCAGCGGCTGTTTATTGTTAATAATACAATCAATAAAATGTTCACACTCTGTTTTGAGGGCTTCTTTTTGGTCTAATTTTGGAATGTAGGTATCTCCTTCCCGATATAAGGGCCAAAACATATTATTTGTATCATAATTCAGAGTAACGCTCTTATCATAAATTTTTACTTTTTCTACGGGCTCAATATCGTCGTATAAAATCATCTTTTTACTACCGCCGATCATCATCTGACGGATTTTCAGCGGAGATAGCCAGCTGACAAATATGTAGACCGAAAATCTGTGATTGAAACGGAGCATAATATGCATCATTTCTTCCTTATTCTTGCCCAGGTGTGCGGTGCCGATAGCTGATACCCGGTCCGGCACTTCTCCGATCAGATAATCCATGATGGACAAGTCATGAACCGCCAGATCCCAGGCCACATTGACGTCTTCCTGGATCAGACCCAAATTTATCCTTTGCGAACTAAAATAATACAAATCGCCCAATTCATTATTAACAATCATTTCCTTGATTTTTTTTATTGCGCCGGTATAGAGAAAGGTGTGGTCAACCATCAAAATTTTATTTTTTGCTTTAGCCAAGTCAATTAACCGCTGTGCTTCTTGAGCCGTGCTGGTCATAGGTTTCTCCAGCAGCACATGTTTATTATTTTCCAGCGCCTTACTGGCCAGAGCAAAGTGACTGTGCACCGGCGTAGCGATGACAATAGCCTCAATCTCGGGATTATTTATCAGATCTTCATAATTTTTGGTAAAATTAACGGCCGGATAAAATTTCTTCATCTTATCCAGATTCTCCTGCTTTAGATCACAAACAGCCAGGACGCTGACGCTGTCCAGTTGAAAAAAATTTCTCAGTAGATTCGGCCCCCAATAACCCACACCCACTAAAGCGATATTGACTTTCTTGTCCATAAATAATTAATTATCCTGATTAATATTCTTGCTATTATCAAGTAAATTGCTCTGAGATTGGCTAATCTTAATGATTATACCCTGTGCAAATAATTTTGGAAATACCCTACTAAGCAGAGGCAGACCCTGGTATAATTTGAGCTGATCCAACTGCAGACCCAGATTTCTTACCCACCAGCGGGCATCGGCGGCCGTCCAAAAACGCAAGTGTTCGCCGGGATGACTGACCCACTGCAGGGGAAATTTACCGCCGAGCAGGCGCAGACGATGTAAATAATAGCCGGTATTGGGAAAAGAGAAAATCATTGCCCGAGTAGCCTTACCTTTGACGGCCATGATAAATTCCTCGGGATTGGGCAAATGTTCCAATATTTCAAACCCTAAGATATAGGCACCGGACGGAATTTTCGCCAGTTGTGACAAATCGGCCAAATCAACATTTACCGTTTCCAACCCGTTTTTTTTGGCGGCCGCTAAAACTAAATCATTAAAATCCACGCAAATTCCTCTGATGTCAACTTTACTCTTAATGTATTTTAAGACTTCGCCGTCTCCGCCGCCCAGATCCACTATCACCTCGCCGGGTTTTAAAAACTGTGCGACGTAATCAGCCCTTTCCTTTTGCCAGCTGGTCAGAGCCGCGTGGTAATCCTGACCGCGACGTTTTTTCCAATACTCATCATAATTAAGGCGATAACCCTGCGACAAATCAACCGACGGATAAGCATTGAGTGCTTTCAGGTCGCCCCGAAGCTTATAAAAAAAGAATTTAATTTTTTTGATAATATTCATAATATTTACTTACGGTCTGACGCCAAGAAAATTCACCGGCGAAATTTCTTGAATTTTCTGCTAACTTTTTTTTATCTTGTTTTAACAACAATTTTATTCTGTCAGCCACATCATCGTGATCGTGCTGTCCAACCAGATAACCGTTGTAACCGTCGCGCAAAGCATCCTCGATGCCACAATCACGGCTGGCGATGACCGGCAGTCCAAAGCAAGCCGCTTCTAATAATACTAAACCAAAACCTTCAAAAGAATCCCCGGTGTTATTGGAGTTTAATAAAAAAATATCGCTAATCTGGTAAAAAAAAGATAATATTTTATCATCGGCGGCGCCGATAATTTCTATTTTATCCGCAATATTTTCTGTAGCGGCAAAATCTTTAATTAATCTGATATAATTTTTATCCACATCGGAACCAATCATAAAATATTTAAATTTAGGGTACTCTCTTTTTAATTTGCTGATGGCCTGAAGACTGTCGTATTGGCCTTTTCTGTTTTTTAAAGAACCGACGGTTAAAAAAATCGGATATTCATCATTAATTTTATATTTTATTTTATACTGTCCAATTTCCAAATCTGATATTAATGGTAAATCGGGTACCCCTAGAAAAACTGTCAAAATATTATTTAATTTGATCTTCCCAAGGATTTTCTTTTTTGTATAATTGCTAATGCAAAAAATGTTTTTGGCCCGGCGATAAGCCAGTGATAATAAAAAAGCCTTTGCTAAATTATTAAACGGCTCAACCGAATACGTGCCCACTCCGTTGATAAACAACTTTTTTTTGGTCCCCCAGACCGCCGCGTAACCATAAACAGCATATGGCCAGCCGTCAAATGCGTGCACGATATCACTGGAGCGGGCCAGCTTTCTAACTCTGAAAAGATTGCGGAAAAAATTCGCCACATTATCCAGAGACAATAAAATATTATCTTCGTTCCCACATTTTCCATAACCCTTATCGGTGATCACGCGACAATCAATACTAAAATTTGGATACTCGCTGATAATCGCCGAAGAGTACCGTCCCCAACCGGACTGCTTATTGATATTGCTGGTGATAACCGTTAACTGCATTTTATTTTTTTAATCTTTCCAAATCGGCGTCAACCATCATCTGCACTAGCTGAGTAAAGTTCACCTGGGGTTTCCAATTTAATTTCGCCTGGGCTTTATCGCTTTTGCCCTGCAGAGTAAACAGCTCGGCCGGGCGTTTAAAACGCGGGTCGATCTGTACATAGCTGGACCAATTATTGATGCCGACGCGCTCAAAAGCAATATCCAAAAAATCCCTAATGCTGTGAGTCTGGCCGGTAGAAATAATATAATTGTCCGCTTCCGGCTCTTGCATCATCAACCACATGGCTTCCACATAATCTCCGGCAAAACCCCAATCCCTTTTACTGTCCAAGTTACCCAATTTAATTTCTTTGGCTAAACCCAATTTGATCCGGGCCACGCCGTCGCTAATCTTTCGTGAGACAAATTCCAGTCCTCTGATCGGAGATTCGTGGTTAAACAATATGCCGTTGACGCAAAACATGCTAAAACTCTCCTTAAAATTTACGGTCATCCAATAGGCAAAAAGTTTGGAAATAGCATAGGGACTGCGGGGATGAAAAGGTGTATCTTCCGTCTGCAAGCCGTCAATATTACTATTACCAAACATTTCACTGGTAGCGGCGTGATAAAACTTGGCCGCAGGGCAATGATTTTTCACGGCGTTGAGCAATTTTAATGTGCCCATAGCATTGATCTCGGAGGTGACGATGGGCTGATCCCAGGAGGTGCCGACAAATGACTGGGCGGCCAGATGATAGACTTCATCCGGCTTAATAGTCCGGACAACGTGGGTGAGCGAAGCTTCATCGGTCAGGTCACCGTCCACATATTCAATATTTTTTTCCACTCCCAAATAGGTTAAATTGGAAAAAGACCGATTAACTATTCTTCTCACCAAGCCGTAAACTTCATAACCTTTGGACAGAAGCAATTTGGCCAGATAGGCTCCGTCTTGCCCGGTGATGCCCGTGATTAATGCTTTTTTCATAAAATTATATTATTTACTTTTTCTACCACAAAAATAAACTCCGTTGTGGATGGCACTGCCCGAGGGCGCAAAATATCCGGCTGATATTTCCTGAAAATCCTTGAGCCATAGTTTCAAGCCCGGCAAAGTCACGCGCCAATAATCGGTCGGCGAGGGATGGTAATGCTGATTAAACGGTATTTCTACCCAGATCAGGCCGCCGCTTTTTAAGACCCGTGTTAGCTCGCTGATGGCTTTGAGGGGGTTTTCGACGTGCTCCAGGACGGCATTACAAACCGCCACGTCAAACTTATTATCCTCAAATTTTAAATCATGGATATCATAGTTATAATCGATATAAGGAGATTTATCAAATAGGTCCACGCTAACCCAGTGGGACCCAAATTTTTTCTTACGCACTCCTATCTGCAGGCAACTCTTGTTTTCCCCGGCCGCCAGTAGCTCGTTAAAAGCCCTCTCTTTTTCCTTATTCTTGTAAGGCAATTTCCGGGCCGTGCGGCGGTATAACATCAGATACCATAAATCAGGAGAAAGCCTATAAAGACTAGAGGAAATAATTTTTTTTACAGCTGACATAATAAAGATTATTCTATCTATTAACTTTATAAATAAAGAAGTCGTCAATATTAGCCACTAGTTGGGCAAAACCCATATCCTCCTGTTTCCATAGATCCGACCGACTGTCAAAGACAAGATAATCAACCCGGTACTTGGCCAAATTTTTTAAAAATGTTTGCGCTTTAATTTTGGTGGCTAAGGCCAAAAAATCTTCAATCTTATTAGCCGGAATTGGTTCGTAGTCTTGGGTGGGTAAAAATAGCAACTTCCTTAATTTATTTTTGCTCTGATTATGGTTATACTCGTCCCGATAATGCGCTCCCCAGATAAACCGCTCGTTGGCTTTTACAAAATCCAAGGTAATATTGTTATAATAATTATTGATAATTAGTCTTTCCGCTACTTCTTGATCCGATAAAAAAAACAGATTGGCTTCCCGGGCATAAAAAACATTGTCCGCCGTATAGAGCGGCACCAATCCGCTCATAGCCTGATTGGCATAAATCACGCTGTCGGGGGAAGTATTTTTATTTAGCCAGTCAAAGACCGCCGCATATCGCTGCTGATCCAGCTCCCAATCATAAGCCCGAGCGGTCTTGCTGACTAGCTGACCGGCCTTAATAACTGACCAGGCCGATACCAGAATAAATAATACTGTAAGGACAGACGCTCTATATCGGCTTAGTTTGGTATTAGCAAATATCTTGTGCAATAAATAGGCGGCGGTATAGACATACCAAACTATCGCCAGATAGAGATAGTGGCTGGAAAATTCCAGATTTTTCCCGGTAACAATATGCTGATTAACACAGATCACTACGGCAATCAGTCCGCTGGCTAGTAGCAAAGAGGTTTTACTGCCGGTAATTATTTTTCGCCGAAGGCAAATAAACCATACCAGTAAAAATATCCCCGACAATGCCACTAAGCTAACACCCGAGGGAAAGTGCGTATTGATCATGCCCAATCTGTAAAGAGACTCCTGATAAGCGGGATTCTGCATACTGTGGTACAACGATACAAAATAAGGAATACCGATCACCGCCGCCCCTAGGATAATATACAGGAAGGGTTTAAAATTAAATTTTCTAGTCTGGATCAATCCCAATAAAATAAAAACCGCTGTTAGTACCACATAAAAAGTCCAAAAATATGGATAAAAATGAAACAAAAGACCAAAGGTGAAAATGGTAGCGATTAGAAATTTTTTTTCTTTCAACTTTATATATTTTATAAAAAATAAGAGCGTCAGTAACCAAAAAATAAAAATAAACTGCGGACTGGTCGGACGACTAAAAAAATATAAAAGATAGCCCAAGTGCAGAAATATCGCTCCGCCCAGAGACAAAATTTTGTCCCTGGTTAAGGCGTAAATTATAAAATAGCTCAGCCCGGTCAAAATTAAAGGAAATATAAAATCGTATATCGTAAAACCTCGTTCAATGCTGATATGAAAGAAACTCAGTGGCTTGGCTAAAAGATAATCCGGCAACCAGACTTGCATAGCATCGCCGTTTTTATGTTCCCAGAGATACGGATTGGCTAAAAAAGTGTGCCCGTCACTAACATCTTTGGCTCGCGCCAAATAATAAACTTCGTCGTCGTTGCTGACGGGATAAATACCCTGGAATTTAGTCCCCATTTTTTGGATGGCAATATATTGGGGAACACAAGTAAGCAGGCCTACCAATAAGGCCAAGGCCAACGCTAGATAGTGTTTTTTGATAAAATTAAACATTTTTTACCTTCTTTGCCATAATAAAAATATTATCCCGCAGATTAATATATAATGATAATTTTCTAAAAAATCCCCGGTTGAAATGAATCGCCAGTTTTTCGAAAAAACCAAATTTTAGCCAGTGGTGTAAAATATTAAAGACATAGGCCAGGGAAAACTTCTTGCCGATAACCTTTATTTCCAGAACCTCAAAGCCGGTGCGGCTGAATAATTTATTTAAACTTTGGGACGAATAAAAAAATAAGTGTTCGGGCGGTATGATAGCGTGCCAGCGGCGGCCCAGCAGTTTGGCCCACCAGCTGCTCTTATTGATAGTATTAGCGGCCAACACCGCTCCAGTTTCCATAATGCGGTTCAGCTGGCTTAAATAAGCTACAGGATTTGGCAGATGCTCCATAACATCCCACATAGTCACGGCCGAAAATTTATCTCCTAGTCCAAGATTACTGATATCCGCCGCCGCTACGACCTGATGACCCCGCTGGGAAGCTTCTTGGGCGGCATAATCGGAAATATCCACTCCAAAAGTCTGCCAGCCGCGGGCTTTGGCCAGGTCCAAAAAGTAACCGGTGGCCGCGCCGACATCGAAAATATTTCGCCCGGAGACCGACCGCTCTATTTTATCCAGATACTTTTCAAAAGTTTCGGCCATAGCCAGCTTATCCTGGTCATAGCTGACGTAACCAAAATTATGTTTGACTCCTTGATTATTAAAATACTCACTACTATAAATATTTTTCAAATCCCGCGGCGTGGGCCAAACAAACAGCAATTGACAGTGGACACAACTATACAAATCATAACTGCCTTTTTTAAAAGCCAACTTTATCTCAATGGACTTACAGATGGGACAAATTATTTTTTCCATATTCTCCGCAAAAATAAACGCAATGGAGCCTTGATGCCCTCCCGGATTATCTGATGGGAAATCTTGGACTCCCCTTCCCGACGACTCTTAAAAATAATCGGCACTTCCTTGACGCGAGCTTTAAAATCATGAATCAAATAAAACTTTAATTCAATCAAAAAAGAATAGCCGGATGAGCCGATTTTTTCAAAAGCCAGGCGCTCCAGAAATTCCCGCCGGATGCACATAAAGCCGGCCGTAAAGTCATTGATCTTCAAGCCGGTAAAAAATTTGCTGTACATGTTGCCGAAACGGCTGAGAAACTTCCGCCAAGGCTCCCAGTCCTCGACGCCGCCGCCGGCCACATAACGCGAACCGATTACTAAATCATAATCAGAAATGTCAGTCAAAAGTTCTTTTAAATACTCGGGAGAATGTGAGCCGTCGGCGTCCATGGTCAGTAAAGAACGGATATCCTGATCATGTATTAACTGCCGCATAGTATCTTTATAAGCGTTACCCAAGCCGGTTTTCTTCTCCCGGACGATAAGGGATAAATTTGGATAGCGGCTTGCAAGACCCCGGACTACCTCCGCGGTCTGATCAGGTGAATTGTCGTCAATCACTAAAACATGGATGTCCGGCACTAAGGAAAATATCTCCGGTATTATCCAAGCTACATTTTCTCTTTCATTATAAGTAGGTAAAAGAATAATGTCTTTCATTTTACATTTCATTAGCGACTCTTTCTTTAATAAAACCAATAATCGCTTTGGCCCGCTGATCCCAAGTATATTTTTCCACATCCTGTCTGGCTTGCCGGGCTAGGTCCTGTCCCAGTTTTGGATTGTTAATTAATGATTCCAGACCTTGACTAAGACTGGCCAAATTATCCGGAGCCACTAAGACCGCGCTACGCTCGTTTAAAATATCGCGGATAGATGGTAAATCAGTAGTAACTATAGGATTAGCCGTGGCCATATACTCAAACATTTTTAAGGGTGACATATAATAGCGGTAATGGAAATCATCAGGATAATTCATCACCAAAATATCCGCCGCCAATTCATATTTGGCCAGCTGAGCTAGTGGCACATACTCCACCAACTGATAGCCGCTGGTCTCGCCCAAGAGCTTTTTCATGCCGGGCACTTGCCCTGGCTCTAAGCCGACTAAGAGTAAATAAATATCCGGATATTTTTGTCGTAGATTTTTAAAGCTGATGAGAATATTTTCAATTCCTTTGCTCTGGCTCATCGTAGTAAATTTTCCGGCGTAAGCAATAATCTTTTTATCCAAAGGCAGACCCAACTCCCGGCGCAATTGTTCTTTAGTTAAATTAACATTTTTAAATAAAGATAAATCCACGGCATCGGGGAAATACAGTATTTTTTCGCGCGGCACAGCAAACTTATCGGCTAATTCTGTCTGATAATATTTTGTGATTACCACCAGACCGCGGCTACGAGTAAACACTTTTTTATAAGAACCAATCTTAGCCGGCTTGATATGGGTTTCCCAAAAAAAACTAAAGCGGTTAGGCAGTAGTTTTAAAAATAAAGCCATCTCTCCCCGACAATAAATAATCACCTGACCTGGCTGTGATAATAAATAAATAAGCAAAAACAAACCAAAACTCAGAGCCGCTAAAGCAAAACGAAAGGGAAATCCATAGGGCAAAAAAGCCAGAGCAGGTAATCTCTTTACCGTAAAATTTCTCTCTATATCATAATAAGAAAAAATATCCTCGTTGGCTTTGCCTGGCTTAGGCGGCAACACTAAGGTCACCTCGGCTCCGCTTTTTGCCAAAGCTCCGCACATCTGGACCACATGACTCCCGTGCGCCATCCGGTTCGGCAACGGAGAGTTAATGACGTATATTAATTTCATGTCACTATAGTAATTTTCTAAACACAATGTTCAGGTTTTCCGCCATTTTTTTGCTAGTAAAATGGCTGACGACTCTGCTCCGCGCCGCCCAGGCCAAAGTTTGAGCAAAACTGACCTTGTTTAAAATTTTAATTTTCGCGGTGATATCAGCGGCATCGTAAAAATTTACGGTTAATAATTCCTCGTTATCACCGGCATAGTCCGCCAAATATTTCTTACGGCTGGCGATAATGGGCAAGCCCGAGGACATAGCATCCAACAAAACGGTCTGGCCGGAGCAATCCGAGCCGTCCTGATACTGATCGTCATGGGTGATAAGTAGAAGCATTTTAGCAGATTTATACAGTATTTTCAACTCTTTTATGGGCAGACCGTAGGTCACCCGGACATTATCCGGTACGTCCAAACCGGCGATATTCCAGCGGCCGCAGACTACTGCAAAACGCTCCTGGGGCATTTTTCTGGCCACTTGGAATAAAGTCTGATAATCCCGGCCGTTATCCTTGCCCACCGCTAAAATATCTTTATTATTCATAAAGTCCAGAGGCGACCAAAACTGTTCATCCGCTCCTAGAGGAACGAAATGTAGTTTATTTCGGTCCAGCTGATGATTATTAACTAAATCGTCGATCTGAAAATGAGACAGACAGACGATGGCGTCAAATTGTCCGGCCCAGTATCGGATAAATTTGTATTTTAAAAAGCTGGGCCTATTTTTGTGCAGGGTGCGGTTGAGACTGATATTTAATAAAACAAACTTGGTTTTTAACCTAAATATTTTTTTAAAAATAATGTTATAAAGCAGAGAAGATCCAAAAACCAAGTCGTAATCTTTAATAAACTTAGTCAGTAAAATGTGTTTCCAGATAAAAGGCAGTTTGGAAATAATTTTATTTGACCGAAAAACATCATGGATGTCTTTATATTCGGCGTCCAGACCAAACTCTTTCAGGTAATTCAAACCATAAAAAGGAGTATCCGGAAAATCTCGGTGAATTTCCCCGGAATAAACCTGACTCCTCCGGCCGGAAAATAAATATAAAATTTTTGGATTGTTTTTAGTCATTTTTAAAATAAGCAATCAAGATAGCGTTGCCGGCCCGATAAGGAAAATCATAGCGACAAACCCAGGCCTCGGCGGCTGTTATTTCCGACCACTGATTGTCCTTAGTTTTACGTTGCATAAAATATTGCTCGTCCGGACTTATTTTGCCCCGACGAATATAATCGTCTAAGCTATGGTTATAGCCGATGGGTATGGTAAAGATCAGTTGGCCTCCGACCGCCAGACAACTCCGCAAATTTTCGAGCACAGCTATGATCTTATCGGGATCACGACTGCCGTCGTCCCGCCCGATATGTTCCAGGGTAGAGACGCTTACTATCAAATCATATTTTTCAACCGCCTTAAAATCGGCTGCATCCTGATTGATCACTCCGGGATATTTTTCATATTTATCTAAAATATCTCCAGGAAACTTAAAATAGTGCGACAAAACATTGCCCACTTCCAGGATGTGCCGGTCTTTATTTTTAGAAATAATATCCTGCATGATTGCTATTTCAACCGAGCGCTCATTGAGATTAGTAAAATTATAGCGGTGATAAAAATATCTATACTGTTCGCCGCCGTATGTAAAATATCTCGGGCCGCGAAGATATTTATCATAAAAATAAGCCAAATATCGCCGAAAATAATTAGTATAAACCACCCGGAACGCCGAGCGCCAAGTTGTTGCCCTACGGCCCAAATCAGCCTGATTTTCTACATAACGCAAACCCATGAAACTATTTCTCCGCTTCCAAAATTAAGGTTAATCCTTGGATAAAAAATATTCTTTGCACTTTAGATATAAAATCCGGCGATAGATTAAACATTCGGATTAATCTGCCCAGACCGGTGTGACAGCGAAAATCGGTAGAAATCTTAATTTTTTTAAAACCGGCATCCAAGGCCACTCTTTTTAAACTTTCCTTTGTAAAAGGTCGCAAATGGGTGTAATCATCCCAGAAAAACCTGTTTAAAGCATAAGGGCAATTTGGCGTCAGAATCACTGCTCGGCCGCCAGCTTTTAGTAAACGATGTATCTGCTTCATAAAAACCAAGGGATTACCGAGATGCTCAATGAGCTGTTTAGCATAAATCCCCTGATAATAATCTCCCGGCAATTGATCCAATTCTGCCGGTATATCAATCTTCTTTACTTTCAGGCCGCGCTCCCAGCAAATTTTCAGAGAATCATTGTCTTTTTCTATGCCTTCGATAATATCGGGATGGGTGGCGATGAAATTTCCGGTGGCGCAACCCATATCCAAAATCGGACCGGGATTATTTTTAAACCAACGGTCAAAATAAAAATTTTCAAACCAGAGGTTTTCCTTGGACTTATACTGGTGGTTAGAGTAGTAGCTCATACAAATTTATATATTTCTTGATTATTACAGACCAATCAAATTTCTTGGCAAACTCTAAAGAATTTTGGCTAAATCTCTGCCGTAAGCCCTTGTCGCCCAGTATCTTGTCCAGAGCTTGCGCTGCCGAATCAAAGTTATTTGCCTTGGCTAAAAATCCGTTTTGTCCGTCCTGCACGGCGTCCTCGGCGCCGCTATCTTTAGTGCCGACGACCGGCAGGCCCAGTGCGGCCGCTTCCACAAATACCAGACCAAACCCTTCGATGTCAAAATCCACGTTTTGCGGTAGCAGACAAAATAACTCCGCGCTTTTATACAAAGATACTAATTCGGCGTCAGCGATGCCCTGTTTGATAATTATGCGACTAGCCAAATTTAAATCACTGATCAATTTATTTATTTTATGATAATATTCACCCTGACCAGAGCCGACGATAATATACTTTAGGGCGGGATACTGGGCGGCGATCTTAGCAAAAGCCCGGATGCTAAACTCATAGCCCTTGCGCGGCTTCAGTCGCCCGACTGATAAGATAAACGGCTCGTCAAGAACAATATATGAAGATTGTTGCTGGACAAAATAATGATAATTAATGCCCGGATTGATAATTTCTACGGATAAATCGGGAATTATTTTTTTTATCTCTCCGGCCGAGTAGGAACTGATAGCCGTGACTTTTGAAACTCGTCGATAGATATAAGCGCACAGTGATCGCCAGAACCACCTATGAAGAGGCTGGATGGATCCGCTACCGATGACGGTAATAATAATCTTCTTCTTCAAACCCCGGCTAAACAGATAGGCTATAATCCCCAAGGGCATAATGTCCATGGCCTGGACAATATCCGCCTCTCTCAACATTTTTCTGATTTTAAAAAAAGAAAATAATAATTTTATTTTATTTGTACAAAGAATGGCCTGCTCGCGTGGGTCACCACTTTTGGCCATAGTCAAAACATCGATAGTTATGTCCGGCCGGGCAATATGCAACTGGGTCAATAAATCGTTGCTCAGGCGGCCACCGCCGTTTTTAAAATCTAAATTGTGAGTTAAAAAACACAACCGCATACTAAAATAATTTTAGCACCTCTTTAAACAAATCACCCAGCTCGTGATTATCGACGACATATTGATGAATCCTCTGCCGCAAAGCTTCGTTATCTTTTTGCACTAAAGACAAAATATCTGCGCTTAGATGATCAAAATTATTAACCGCCATCTGCGGCTCTAAGGTGTTTAATATTTTTATGGCTGATTCATTGGATGAAAAAACCAGTGAGCCGCAACTCATAGCTTCCAAAATAGTCTTGTCCAGACTGGCCGTCTGACTAAAATTTAAAAAAACATCGGCCCATTCGTAAAGAAAAGGCGTTTGATAATTTGGCACACTGCCTAAAAACTCCACCTGACTGGACAGATTTCTTTCTCGCACCAGTTGTTTTAAACTATCCAGACATTGATGGTCTTGGGGCAAGCTGGCCTGGCCTGCGATCTTTAAAACCACTTCTTGGCCTCTAGATTTGAGCTCGGCCGCCAGGACTATCATCTTATCTATATTTTTCACCGGCGAAATACGGCTGACGCTGAGTAATCTTAATTCCCGATGAGCCGGCCGTTTTTTACAAACAAAAATATCCCCGTCTATGCCCTGATGTAAAACTATTTTTTTCTTGCTGTTTAGTTTAAATCCCGCTTCGGTGGAGGTCACTATCTTGTCAACCAACATATTTAACAGGCGCACTTTGAAGGAAACGGCTCCGTGGGCATACCAGGCGATTAGTTTTTTATGAAATATTTTGGCGTAGGGGCTGATCAAAATGCCGTATTCAGGATTTTGATGGCTGAAGATGCCATCCACTTTCGGCACCAGCTGCCAGGCCAGCTTTTGAAAGACAAAAAACTCCCGCAGACGATTTTTGCCTTTTTCCTTGCCCAGGGAATGAATATTTACATTTTCAGGCAAACCAAAGGTATTTCCTTTTTCCAGACAAATTACCGCCAGTTGGCTGACCTGACCGGCCATTTTTTTTATCCAATAATAAGTAAAGCCGGCTAAGCCGTCGTCTTTATCTACTTTGCGTGTGATAAATAATATTTTCATACTAACCGGCTAGTCTTTGCCAAAAGTCAAAAATCTTCCGCTCGGCCAAGGCCTGACTATAACTGGCCGCATACTTTTTCTGAGCGGCCGATCCCGTCAGTTTGACCAAGTCATGTTCGCTTAGTAACAAATCTAATTTATCCACAGTCTGTTTCAAATTATTCACGCCCACCAGCCAACCGGTCTGCTCATCATCTATAATAGTCGAGGCCCCCAAAGTGTGTGAAGCCAATGTCGGTGTGCCTCGCAAACCGGCTTCGATAATAACTTTGCCGAAACTTTCATTGGTTGATAAAAGTAAGAGTAAATAAGCGGCCTGATAATAATCTACTAAAAGTTGCTGTTCTTTTTCGCCCAGCAAATATACTTGCTCCGGCAAATAATTTTGATCGATTAAAGTATGGATATGGCCGCGCTGGTTTCCTTCACCGATAATCAGCAAAACAAAATCGTCGCGGCGTTTTTTTAATTCTTTAATTGTTTGCACCATAAAAAGCAGATTTTTCGCCGCGACCAAGCGTCCGACAAAAAGCAAAATCTTTTTCCCGTATTTGTTTTGGATTTCCCGCACCTTATCTCCAGCGGGACTGAGCGCAAATATTTTTTCGTTTATGGGTGTGTTGATTACTTCTATTTTATCGGACACCATTCCGGAAGCAACTAATTTATCTTTTATTTTTTGACTAACCACTCTGATGCCCTGTGCCTGGCGCACTACTTTTTTCTGAATAATATTATAAATGGGATTTTTCCAGGATTCTCTCAGCCAATAATCATTGTCCCAGAAATCCCCGTGAAAATGCACTTCCAGTGGTTTTTGAAAACGCCTCGCCAGCCAAGAACCCACTAGTCCGGTGGCGTGCGGATCCTGACAATCAATCAAATCATATTTATATTTAGCAAATAATTTCTTGCCCCAAGAAAAAGCGCGGACCATAGAAAAAATATTATTACCCAGACCATAGGCCCGACAATTATCCGCCAGATCGCTGATCCCCACGGCCCCGTTGCCGATGACGATGATGTCTAGCCTTTTTAAATGGCCGGCATAAGCCCGATGTCTTTGCGCCACATCTATTTCATCCCCGTGCTTTAACAGGCCGGGGTCGGTACTGATCATTAAAATGGATATTTCAGCTAAGGGCTTCATATTATCGGGTAACGAATTTTTTAGCTAATTTGAATTCTATTGGGAAAGCAAAAAATTTCAATTTCCATCGCAATTTGCATAAGAGCACAAAGCCCAATTTCAGCCAGTGATTGGCTTTGATGCTTGATCCCATGGCATTTTTGACGCTGTGTGCCCCAAAGCGGACATAAGCCTCCATAGATTCCACAAAATCCTTATCTTTTACCCAGGGAAAATTTTGCACCGTCAGATAGCTAAGTTCATTGGAGATCAAGTGCGACCACTCCTGTGTGGTTTGCGGCGCGCGCCAGCCCGACTGGATACACTCTTCGTATAGCTCCGACCCGGGATAGGGGCGGAATGCCTGCGGTCCTAAAATCTGAATTTTATCCGAGAGTTTAACCAACTTGTCAATCAAATCCAGAGTCTGCATCATATCTGACTTAGTTTCTCCGGGCAGACCGATCATGAAAGAATATTGAGGGATGATCCCGCTCCGCAAACACATCTCAGCCGAACGGATAACATCAGCCGCGGTCATATCTTTCTTTATCTTGCTTAAAATAATGGGACTGCCTGACTCGGCGCCGAAAGAAAGCAAATAACAACCCGAGGCCTTGAGCTTGTGCAAAAAATCCTGACCGATTACGCCTTCTTTGACATAAGCGGCGCGCACCGTAGTTTCCCAAGGTATTTGCAAGCCGCGCTCGATCATACCATCAATGATGGCTTTGGCCCGGTTAATATCCACAAAAAAATTCTCGTCCCAAAAACGCACGCCCTTACCGGTAAAATATGGCTTGTGCTTGATGATGTCCACATCACTTAAAACTTGTTCCACGGTCCGGGCTCGCCAGCGATTGCGCAAAATAGCATTGATGCAAAAAGTACAACGGTGCGGACAGCCACGGGAGGTCAGTGATGGCACTAAAGCTAAATTTTTTAAAACACTATCCGGCATCAATTCCCACTTAAATAGCGGCGTTTCCGAAACAACGTGTAGCTCCCGAGGTTTATTAATCTTTATATTTTCGCCTTGTTTATAGACTATGCCGTCTATTTCCTCCCAGGGTCGGCCGCTAACAATATCATAAGCAGTTAGTTCGCCTTCCCCTACACAGACGATGTCAATCACCGGCTCGGTGATAGTCTGGTCCTTGAAAAAAGTGGGATGAGTGCCGCCCCAGATAATCTTGCAACCTGGATTGAGTTCCCTAATCAGCTGGCTGATTTCCAAAGCGTGCGGTAACTGAGTGGTCATAACCGAGATGCCGACATAATCAAAGTCCTTGATTTTTTCTTTGATCAGATCCAAATAATTTTTCTGCCGGGCGCCGTCTACGATCTCCACCGGCACGCCTTTACTGTCCAGATAGGTAGCGATGCTTAATAATCCCACGGAAATGGAGCTGTCGTAGTTTTCCTTGGCGATATTAAAAGGCGGATTAATTAATAATATTTTTCTCATTTTAATTCCTCCAATAACCGGGCAGTTTGATTTATGTTTTCCTGCCAGTTAAATTTTGCTAATTTTGTTTTGGCGTTTTTGACCAGTCGAGTAGCTAGGTCGGGATTACTAAAAATATTTTCCGTTGCCGCCAGCAACTGCTCCGTATTATTATACTCAACCAATAAACCCTCCTGATTGTGTTCTATAACTTCCGGATTGCCGCCGACATTAGTAGTGATGATCGGCACCTCGGCCTTCATGGCCTCAAGCAAAGTATGTGACAGACCCTCGTAATTGGTATTCAAAATAAATAGATTGGCCGCCCGCAGATAATTTATTACTTGCTGTTGTTGCACCTTACCGATAAATTTCACTTGTTCATTTAAAGCCAGTTGCGCGGTCAGCCGCTGTAGTTTCATTAATTCCGGGCCCGCGCCTAAAACCAATAACTGCACAACGCCGAATTTCCTCTGTAAAGGTTTTAATATCCTAATTATTCCGTCTATACCTTTCCAGGGCATCAGACGGCAAGCGGTTACGATTACCTTAGATCCGGGTGTAAAATGTTTCTGGATATCCTCCACAGCCCGAGGATCAATCTGTTCCTCTAGCCAATCGACCGAATTGTAAATCAGCTTTATTTTATTTTTTGCCACACCGATTTTTTCGGCTACAGTCGACAAAAAATTACTGACCGCGATAACGCCGTCGGCTTGCAGTAAAATCAGGCGGCGGCGTTCTTTTAATTTTTCTATTTTTTGGCCATAGACTTTTTTTTCAAAATCTAAAATATAATCCGTGGTCCAACTCCTAGCCGTAGCGGTTTCCCAGGCGGCATCGCCAGCAAAACGTATTACATATTTTTTGCCCAGAAATCTCTTTAGTAAATAAGCGAAATAACCCACACTGTATACATCAGTAACGTAAATAATATCTGTTTTTTTGGCTAATATTAGCATCTTTACGAAGTAACGCAAAAATTTGAACGGCCTATTTTTTAAAATCCGGTGCACTTTATCGCCGCTGACATTTTTATCAGCGTAAGTGATAACCTCGATTCTGAAACCGCGCTGTTCCAAAGAATGCACCAATGAATTGATGATAGTGGCCGGACCGCCAATATCAGGAGGATATATTCCTGTCGCAATCAATACTTTCATAAATTAAATCATTTTTTCCTGAAATATTAAACCGATTTTCCGGGCAATTACGTCACAATTATATTTTTCTCTGACCAATCTTTGCGCCTGCTCTTTTACTTTCCGATATAATTCGTGATCATGAACGTATTTTTCTACAGCCAAAGCAATACTCGCCGGATGCTTTAGCTGACAAAATAAACCGGTCTCTCCCTCGATTATAAAATCCGACAGAGATCCGATAGACGGACCAATCGTGGGCACACCCATGGCCATGGATTCTAAAAACGACCTGCCCAATGTGGGTATTGTCGTGGGTTTGATAAAAATATCGGCTATTTCCAGATAACGGGCGACTTCGCCGGGCTCCTGCTGACCCGCCAAGAGCACATAATCACCGACGGAAAAATCAGCGGCCAACTGGCTGAGCTTCATAGCTCCAGCACCGTCACCCACCAAGATCAAAACTGCCGGCAAACCGCTTTTATAAATTATAAAGTTTAATGCCTTGATCAAATCCGCCTGGCCGTTTGTCTGGTTCAGGTCTCCGCAACTGATCAAAACCAGATCGTCTGGTTCTATACCTAACTCGCGCCGAAAATTAATTTTCTCCTCTGTCGTCAGCCGCGGCTGAAAAATACTTTGATCCATTCCGGACGGAATTAAAAAAATTTCCGCCTTGGCGCCGAACTTGCGGCAACGTTGGCCTAAAAATTTATTTACCACTTGGATACATTTGGCTTTGCGGTAAATGCGTTTGAAATAAAATCCCCATAATTGGATTTTCTTTTTCAGCTCCTCACTGGTGGCCGTACTTTGTTCGGTTAAAAGATAAGGCACTTTACTGCGATTTCGAAATAATAAAGTAGCCAATCCCGAGCTCAGGGTGTCCAAGCACCAGGCAAAATCAAACTTGATTGCTTTATGTAAATTAGCCGCCATAGCTATAGCACGCCAGGTAAACATATATTTGTCAATCCTACTACCATTTCCGACAAAATAGACATTAATAGGCCCCAATTTGCCCTGTTTTGGGCTATTTTTATCAAATCTATCAGTAATCAGATAAAAATCAAAATCCGGCAAACGAGAGCAGGTCTCCCGCAAAGCCGTTTCTGTGGTTTGGGCTAAAGAATATGAAAAAATCAATATTTTCTTCATCCCGTTAGAAATTTATCAATATATTAAACATTTTTAAAAAAATAAGACCTTCTATCTCAATTGATTTATTGCCTACTAAAATTTATAAATATGTAAAATTTATAACGGGATTCATACTCTGACTTGCTTTATCGGCATAAATCAAATAAAATTATAACAGGATTGACGATATAAATCAATATAAATTATGCCTAATATTAGCCAAAACGAACAAAGGCCCACGGAGCTAAAAGACAAAAAAATCCTTTTTGTGGTTACCCAGACCAAATGGGGCGGTGCCCAAAAGTATGTTTTAGAGCTGGCCCAGTACTTTAAACAGCACAACGAGGTGCACATTGCCTACGGCCAGACCAAGGAGCTTAACCCCAAGTTTATAGAGCTCTGCCAAAAACTGGAAATCAAGACAATTCCTCTGCCGTCTCTGGCCAGAAACATAGATCTGGGCAAAGATTTTCTGGCCGCCCTGGAATTACAAAAAGTTTTGAGCAAAGAAAATTATCAGCTCATACATCTCAATAGTTCCAAAGCCGGAGCGATCGGAGCGCTGGCCGGATTGCTCTATGGCTTAAATCCTATGAACACCCGACTGCGCATAGTCTATACTGCCCACGGTTTTGTTTTTAACGAACCGGGTTCTAAATTCCAAAAATTTCTATATAAGACGTCGGAAACAATTTCCACCACTTTGCAAAGCGTGATTATCGCCGTCTCGGACTATGACCGCCAAAGCGCGATTGATTTCAAGGTAGTGCCGGCCGGAAAGATATTTACCGTGCACAACGGCGTGGATCCTAAGGATTATATTTTTCTAAGCCCGGAACAAGCACGGCAAGAATTGGGACTATCATCCGATAAAAAATATTTCGGCACTATCGCCAGCTTTTACAATGTCAAAGGATATAATTATTTGGTGGAAGCTATCGGACAATTACGGGATAATAATTCTCCATTAATTTCAGATCATCGCTGGATATTTATCGGTGAAGGTCCGGAGTTGGAACGCATCAGTAAACAGATCAACGACAACAAATTAAATGATTTGATAACGATAGTAGCCCCCAAAAACGACGACTGGAAATATCTGCCTGCTTTTGATTTTCTGATTTTGCCCTCGGTCAAGGAAGGATTGCCCTATGTCCTGCTGGAGGCGGGACTGGCGCAGGTACCGAGCATAGCCAGTCATGTCGGAGGCATACCGGAAATCATCATTGATGGCCAGACTGGACTGCTGACCACCGCCGCCAATCCCCTCTCTTTAATTGACGCTATGAATAAATTTGCGGAAAATAAAAAATTAGCCGACACTCTGGCTAAAAATAATTACCAAAATATTTTGACTAATTTTAGTCTGACTAAAACTCTGCACCGGACCGAAGAAATCTACCTCAAGCTTTTTTAATCTCTTCTGTAGCTAATTTTAATCCGTCCTTAAAGGGCAGGGTAAACTGGAAAGTACTGCCTAGCCCCTTGCCTTCGCTCTCGGCCCAAATCTGACCGCCATGCTCTTTGATCATTTTTTGCGCTATAAACAAACCCAGTCCGGAGCCGCCGGTATGGATCTGGGCTACGCCCGATCCGCGCACAAACTTCCGAAACAAACCGCCGACTTCAGCCGGATCGATGCCAATACCGGTGTCTTTGACCATGAAGGTCAGAAAGTCCTGATCATATTTAGTGGATACAATAACCGCACCCTGGGGAGTATATTTGACGGCATTATCCACCAGATTGATAATAACATTGCGAATCTTGTCCGGGTCAGCTACGATCATCGGTGTAGATTTATCGGCCTTGAAATTTAACTTCAGGCCTTTTTTAATTACCTGATTCTGCAATTCCGCGACCACCGAATCAATCAGATTATTTATTTGGATAGGATGCTTGTCCAGCTTGAGATGACCGGACTCAATGCGGGAGACATCCAAAAAAATATCCACCTGGCGGGCTAACCGGTTAGAGCTTTCATAAACTCCGGCCAGCACTTCCTTGATCCGCGGACTGGTAACCTTGCCAAAATCCCCGTCCATCAACATGGACAAATACCCTTTGATGGCCGAGATCGGGGTGCGCAATTGGTGCGAGGCGATGGACAAGAACTCGGACTTGGCTTTGTCCAGGTCGCGCAAATGCATATTGGCTTCCTGCAAATCGCGATTGGCTTTTTGGAGATTATTATATAATTTAAGATTACTGGAAACTATACCGACCTGGTTGGTCAAAGCGGTCATGGTCTCGATGTCCATCGAGGATATCTTGGTTTGTTCTATTTTCAGAAAAAACTGAACCACGCCGATGATACCTCCCTCAGAATAGACCGGAATACAAACCACACTCTTTACCCCCAAAACCTTTTGGATAGTATCAATGATTGCTTTACTAACCGGCGGCGACAAAAAATCCGAGATCTTGGCGGACATATTTATCTTGCCGGACATAAAAGTCTGCACGCCCAGATTATAGCCCTCTTGCAGAAGCGAACGATAATTAAACGGATCCTGAGGCAACATCTTTAGCACCTGGGCGGTAAATTCATTTTGAGTAATGGCCGCCATCTTTAGTGAGTTACTTTCTTTATCTACAAAGCTAAGTAAGCCGCCGACATAACCCAGCTCTGAGGCGATACTGTTGGCGATGGCCTGATTGACTTTATTCAGATCCAAACTGCGACTAATCAAAGTACTGACCCCCTGCATCGTAGTCAAAAACTTATTGCGCTCTTCCAGGCTAAGATTGGCCACGCTCAAACTCTTGGTCCGCTCTTCTACCTTGACCTGCAAACTGCGGTTTAGTTCTTCCACGTCTTCATAAAGTTTTGATTTTTCCAAAGCCGTGGCGATCTGGGGCATCAGCACCTCAAAAAAGTTTATTTCCTCACTACTGTAGAGATCACCGGACTGCTTGGCACCAAAAAACATGATGGCCGTCAGGCGCTCGGTCTCCACAATAGGCAGAACCATTTCAATCTTCTTGGTCTCGGCTTCTTGAATAAAATAGTCGATAGCTTGATAATCAGCGGTGTTTTCCTTAAAATTTTCCTTGTCGCGTAAAAACTCGTCCAAGACTATTAGCTTGCGGTGTTTTTTGACAAAATTTATGAAATCCACACTAAGACTGGTGGCAATATCTACACCGCTTTTAGCAGTTAGTTCATAATGGTCGTTGGTAGCCAGCCAAAAAGAAACTTTTTTTATTTTTAATTCTTTGACTAAGCTGTCGACAAATTTCTGAAGTAAGTCCTGTAGATCTATTTCCCGGGCCAGCACCAGACCCACTCTCTGCAAAACTTTTTGATAATCGATTTTATCCTTATAAAAAATGGAGTCGGTGATTCTAGCCCAGACTCGTTTTACTGGATCAAGCGCGAACACCACAATAGTAGCCGCGACAATATAGACAAATATTTTGCTTACCTGTGTATTTGCACCTAAATACGTGCTAGCCAAAAATACTGATAAAGAAAAGAAACTTGCAACAGCACCTACTAATACCGTGTAAAGAATACTACGAGTTACTATCAGTCTTATGTTCATTAATCGGTATTTTACAATTGCATACGCCATTAATATGGCGTACAGTGAAACAAAAAAATTACCTGCCGGATAAAAATCCACATCGAAATCCAGTAAAAAATTAGTTGACCCACCTATAATTCCCACTAACGAGGCATAAAGCATGTATTGTAATCTTTTCTTTTTGTACCCAACATTAATTCTTGTAGAGCTATACAAAAGAAATAAACTATAGGCAAGAACTGCAACAAAAAAAATCACAAAATATGCGTACATCCCTCCTGTTGCTACTGGCCAATATCCAAAACTATTCCTTGGTAATATGTTTTTTAAAAACAAACTAGAAAAACTAAATATCAAGAAAAATAAAGTAGCCAAATAGACAATTTTCAACTTTATCCTATTTGTATCATAATAGTTAGTCAAATATAATGTATAATGAAAGAAAAAAGCTGGTAACAATATTGTCCCTATATACAAAACTCTTTGAGAAAAAAGGGCAGAGCCTTCATGTTGCGACACAACGCTACCAAACAATCCAATGGTCCATAAAAAAATAGCCAAACTGTTTAAAAACCATAGTTTATTAATAACTCCTTTCCTTGTTAACACAAAAATTCCTAATATAAAGGTGAGGATCGCTGTTGTTAAACAAGAAATTGCAAAAAAGTTCATTTTTTAAGGTAAACCAATACTAAAAAAATTAAATAATAAAAAAAGTTTTTTTTCTTAAGCCACGAAAAAAAAATTTCCTTTGATATCCTCCCTCCATGAAAATCTTCTGGGTTGCAGTTTCTAATATAATCCAGACAAACATTTGAAATAAAAAATTTAAGCCTGTTCTTATAAGAAATTTTTCTGCTAGTATAACTATCAATATTTTTTACTAGCCCGCTTTCATCTATTAAATATTTCTTATCAATAAAATTAATATAGTCATTCGGCATACTCCAATTATGATCATATTCATATCCAAATAGCTTAATCTTTTTCTCTAGGTCTCTGTCTATCGAGCAGTCAAGTTCTGTCGTCGTACTATTGTATTTAACAACAACAAAAAAATGAACAGAATTCTCTGATAAATAATTTGCTATCTCTGTTATGGTGAAACGTCCGAATATTCTCCTAGCATTTATCCTTAAAATCTTGTAGTACGTTTCAAAACCGTTATCTGATAACAACTTATGAAGGAGACGGCTTTTGGTAGTGCACATCCCATTTCTAACACGTAAAACTTTTTGAGGTTCTAGAGTCCAATCCCCAAATTTGTAATTTACATTATCTTTTACAAATAAAAATAATTTTTCTACTAAGTCTTCACCCCTGTGTAGTTTTATTATGCCTTCTAGTCTATTCGCCAAACTTATCATAGACGATTTTTATAAGCTCCTTTGCAATATTAGTTTTCCCCGCGACTTCTTTAACACCTCTTTCGTAAACTATATAAACTCTATGATTATTTTTCATTTCTCTAAAATCGTTAGCCACTATCACATCCGCGTTTGCTCTGTCCTTACTCTTTTTTGCAACCTCTAGTAGTTCTTCCCTATTCTTGTCAACTTCTAATTTAAACATTATTAAAAAAATGCTAGCGTCTGCTTTTTTAAACAAATCCACAATTTTTTCTGTGGGCACTAGATGCAATACTAATTCAGGTTGTCCTGATTTTATTTTACCCTCCTTGTAATCAGCTAATTTATAGTCCGAAACTGCGGAAGAATGAATCACAACATCATAATCATTCTTAATCTCTCTTAAAACTAAGCTGTACAAGTCATCGTAATATTTATATCTAACAATATTAAGACCTTTCTTAAAAGATTCCTCTATTTCGATATCAGAATTACCCAATAATAACTTTACTTCCGCTCCCGATTCGACAAACTCTTTAGCTATTTCAATGCCCAACCTACCTTTAAATATATTTGTTATGACCCTAACACTATCAATAGGTATATATGTGCTACCCGCGGTAATTAAAACTTTTAGTTTTTTCATTGATTTAAATATTTTTTTCGATTGTTTTAATAATGTTTTCTGTCTCCGCTACTTTGCCTATTCCTTCGTCTCTGCATGCTAAAAGTCCTGGCTGTGGATCTTCAAATATGTATTTATTATCTATTTTTTTTAAATAATCTACATTGTCCTGAGTTATCCTGTTGAGCCACATCTCGGTATTCATAGCTGGTGCGATGACCACCTTCTTATTTTGTGGTAGCGCCATAATTACAGTAGTTAACATGTTGTCTGCTATACCATTCGCCAACTTGCCGATAGTATTAGCGGTTGCTGGTGCCAATACAAATATGTCACACCATTTAGCGAGAGAAATATGTTCCACTTCTTCAGCGTTGATTGATGAAAACATGTCAGTGTATACAGCCCTATTCGTTAGAGCCTGGAACGTTATGGGAGTAACAAATTTAGTAGCCGCTTCAGTCATTATTACTCTAACCTCCGCGCCATTCTTCAATAACTGATTAATCAAAGTAGCAATCTTGTATGCTGCAATGCCCCCAGAGATACCAACTAATATTTTTTTTCCTTGTAACTTACTCATAGTATTATTATCATTTTATTATATATATTTTATTCTTTCCAAGACTCGATTTCTCCTCAACTTCAGCGTCGGCGTCAGTGATCCATTTTCTTGCGTAAACTCCTCGGCTAACAATTTAAAATTACTGATCTGCTCTACCTCGGACAAATGCGTTATTTTTTCATTTATTTTTTCCTGATAAAAATCTAATATTTTTTGTTCGCCTAGATTGAAAGCCACATTATTTTTCCGGCACCAGATCTTTAACTGCTCAAAATTTGGCACAATCAGCGCGGAAATATGTTTGTCTCTATCACCATAAACCATGCTCTGACTGATATAGCGGCTCTCATTGAGAGTATTTTCTATGGGCTCGGGAAAAATATTTTTGCCCGTAGATAATACTATCACATCTTTGGCCCGGCCGATAATGGTGATAAAGCCCTCTTTATCCATAAAACCCAGGTCACCGGTATGGAGCCAACCCTCGGCATCAATGATTTCCGCTGTCTGGGTTTCATTTTTATAATATCCGGCCATGACATTTTCACCCTTGACTAGTATTTCCTTATCAACGCTGATTTTAACCTGATTACAATCAATGGCCTGGCCCACGGTGCCAAAACGCCTAAACCCCTGGTGGTTCACCGAGATAATCGGACTGGTCTCAGTCATGCCATAACCTTCCAATATAATAATGCCTAGGTCATCAAAAAAACGGATTATTTTTGTGTCCAACGAAGCGCCCCCGGAAATAGCCAATCTTAATTTAGCTCCAAAAATTGCCCGAATTTTGCGCAGGACGATCAGATCCAAAAAACTCCATTTGATCATTCCCCACCTGTTTAATTTTCTGGCCCGTTTGGCCACAGCCAGCTGTAGACTATTAAAAAACAATTTCTTTTTGGAATTACTACCGGCTTCTACCTTATCAAAGATCGTGCCGTAAATCTTTTCAAAAATTCTGGGTACGCTGGACAATATGGTCGGGCGCGCCCGGCGGATATCTTCAATAATAGTTTTACTGCTCCGGGCAAAAAATATGCTGGCGCCGGCTGACAAAGGCACATAATAACCGGCGGTGCGTTCAAAAGCGTGCGACAAGGGCAAAAAAGAAAAAAATCGGTCAGTGGGGTAAATCGGTATGACCCGCTTGGCCGACTCTACGTCACTAATAATATTATGGTGAGTCAACATCACGGCCTTGGGGTCGCCTGTGGTGCCCGAAGTATAGACGATAGTATGTACCGCATCGGGCAAGATCTGTTCCGCTTTGATATTTGTCTCGGATACATGGTCTAAGTCCGGCCAGATCAATGTCTTATTGCTTTCGTCATTTATCTGTCCGCCCACTAAGATGACCTTTTGCAGGGGCAATTTATTGATAACTTCTTTGTACTTATCAAAATACTCTTTGTAGATTATTAAAAATTTTGAGCCGCTATGTTCAACAATACGGCTGATATACTCGGCATTAAACGTCGTGTGAATCGGCACTACTACCAAACCAAGGGTCGCCGCCGCCAGATCGCTCATGATCCACTGCGGACTATTGGTCAGCATGACAGCGATCTTATCTCCCTTTTCAGCGCCGATATTTCTCAAAAAGACCGCTAATTTCAGACGATATTGCTCTAATTGCCAATAGCTGATGGTTTGGTAACGCCCTGCCGACAGAAAAGCCAAAGCAGTATTGCTGTTATATTGATTAGCTACCTGTGCAAATTTTACTGCTATATTCATCTCTGGGCTGTTTATGGGCTAATTTTACCACAAACAAAAAACTGCTACAACATAGAGCAGTAGAAAAAGTCAATATGATTGTAAATCCTACGTTTTGTTTAAATTAAATCTTTATCAGGGTCGTTGCTTATACTGCACTCGCTCCAGCAAAATTAGACAAATAGGACAGTGTTAAAGCCAACAGAAATGGTAAAAGAACGAATTTGACAGACTAAGGGTTTAATGTAATAACCTAGCGGCTCTATCTTCTGCGCTTTGTATAGCTGATTTAACTTCTTTTTCTATAATCTTATCAAGACGCTCTAATGAAATAAGGTTTCTGGAAAATTCGTTTTGTTTAGCTTTATTATGAAAATATTTAAAATTAGTTCCTTCACACTTCCATAAAAACCATTTTCCACTCCTTTTACGCAGATGATTATTATAAATCTTTACTTGTGTCATTATTTCTATACCTTGTTTGATAAATTTATCAATAAACTCATCTACGGCATTAGCAAATCCTTCAAGATTGTAGGCATAGTCTTCTCTTTGCCGAGCAGAATCTGGATTTTGATTTTGCCTCATCAAGGCTATATGTAGTTCGTTTTTTCTTAGTAAATCTGCAAAATCATTTCTAAGACCTGCTACTGTCTCATTTGTCTCTTTAATGCCAGCATCTGCCCATAAAATCTTATTATGTAGATAATAACTTTTTATCTTAAAATTTGGCACCTCTACATCACGATAAACATCTCGTATAGTTGGATAATTTGTGGTTTCAAGAGAAAAATTACGTTTGCCTGCTGTGGCTCTTATTCGAGTCACTAGGGCTCTTAATCTTGAAACAAACGCCTGTAATTTTTGGCGTGTTTTATATGTATCATCTAAACTTCTAGTTATACTAATTTCTATTCGCCGCAGATGCTCTTTACGTTCTTCTTTCTTGCTTATTACTACCTTAAACCAAGCACCGAGACCTAAAAGAAAAGGACCAAGTGCAGCTCCAATCAATGTTTGCCATTTTGATAAGAAATCTATCATAAGTATACGCTCAATGGCGACCTAAAGACATCCGGTTAATCAAGTTATACTAAATCTTTCTCTGCATCAATTCCATCCAAACTAATATCTTTCAAATCTATTTCAAAAGCTTCAGCTTGCTGTTGCAAAATAGAAACTACGCTATAATAAGCTAATAAATTACCTTCATTGAAAGAATTTCTCTCTTTCTTTAGTTTATTTTTAGACTCTAAAGCGTCTTCCTTTATTAGTTTAAAGGTATCTGCTATAAATCCTAGATACTTGTTACTATTATTTTCTTTATCCATGTTTATATTACTTTAAATTATTTAATATACCCTTCAATATGTTTTGTTGCTCTTGATTGCGTTGTAAATGTTTTTCCCATTGTCTAATTTGACCTTGTATGTACTGTTCACTGGCATTTCCGAAATCATTAATATACTTGGCTGGATTCTGCAACTTTTCAATATGCTCTTGAATCCGTTTTCCAAAACTCTGCATACCCTTCTTTAATTCTGCAGCTGATTTATCTAAATACTGCATCATCCAGTTATGGTGTTTACCGGCACTAGCCAACGAACTACTGTATGCTCCCTCAGCACTACCGATTACGCGATCAATTTGCGCCTGACTAGCAGCATATTTTGTAGATAGCCCCGTACCTAATCTCTCTTCTATGCCACCTAATAGTAGGATTACACCAAATTTCTGAGGACCACTCCAATTATTATATGGCTCATAAATTGACCCCACAAAATCTCTAGATTCACTAGAATTTACAGTTGCTGGATTATAATCATTTCCTGGTGCTTGGGCGACTGGTATGTTCCAAAAAAGCGATGAAAACGCGACTCCAAGTGCAAACAATATTGGATTATTTCCATCAGGATCCGTATATTTAACCGGATTATTCCCAGCATAACTATAACTGTTCAAATTCTGTGGGTTAGCCAGTTGTTCTTGAACACTTCTACCATAGGCCTTGGTAAAAGCCTGGTCATCATTTATTATGAAAAGTGCCGGATCTATGGAATTAAACCTCCCCGTAGTATTATCTAAGTATCTAGCACCGTAGTATTGTAGATTGTTCTCTTGGTCTAATTCTTTACCGGTATAGATTATTTGCACTACACCTGCTCCAGAATAAGGACTTTTAATTAAATTACCTAAGAGATTCTCATTTCTAAGACCATCTGGGTCCGTGAGGATCTGTCTGTATAATTAAACCACCATATATTGCCTCAAGTTCTCCTTCGAAATCTAAAAATTCCGTGCCTGTATTAATTTGCCATACGCCCCTTGAACCTTTTGTATGTATAATAGCGCTTCCATCTTTTAACCTTTTTATCATAATATCTAACAGTTCCGCTCTATTATAATCACTGAAACATCCAGCTTCTTTAAAATGCTTTTCAACTGCTTCTTCTGGCGAATCAACTTCGTATTGCTCTACCGCGAAAGTAAAATCCGCAAATGTTGTGGTTACTGTAAATAATTTCATAAAATATTTATTATTTAATATGCTTAATTAATGATTGAAGACTATTTTTAATACCCTGCAAACGGTTTTTCTCTATCTTATTCAAATTTTCGCTCTTAAATACATTTCTTATATTATTAATAACATTCCTAGCTTTTTCAGTATGAAATATGTCTTTAGTCTTATTTCCGGTCATTATTTCATTCCTTAGCGCACCCATCGTACCTCCAGGAATTGTATCACTTGTTTTAAATACGGATTTTAGGGTATTAACAGCCCTACTATTTTCAATGCCTTTCAACATTTTGCTCTGCTGGGCTACTGCATCAAAATTCTTAGCCTTATTAGCAAGTTTAGCAACATCATCAACTTTAGTTAATCCAGCTGGCACAAATGGTATTAATGCAGCTCCTGTATCAACGCTTAAATCGACAAATGATCCTAGAAAAGCTTTTGATGCATCTGATGCCTGCTGAAGATTTCCAGAAAATAAGGAACCTACAAATTGCCCTCCTTTATACAATGTATTACCAGCATCATAAGTAACAAAACCGACATCTATAGCCGTATCTACTATCTGCCCATCGGAATCCGTGTTCTTTACTGGATTATTAGCTACATAGCTATAGCTATTAAGGTTCTGTGGATTTGATAAATAATACTCTGCAGAGTAATCGTACTCTTCTTCAAATTGATCACTATCATGGATTTTTAAAACGGCTGGGTCTACGCTCATAAACCTCCCCGTAGTATTATCTAAATACCTGGCTCCATAGTATTGTAGATTGTTTTCTTGGTCTAATTCTTTACCGGTAAACTTCTTGGTATTATCAATAGTAGAGTTAAGAGTCTTGACTTGGCCATAGGGGTCATAATCATTGGTTTCCAGTATATTTCCCTGCCTATCGGTAATGATAGTAGGAGAACCAAGGTGGTCAGTTAGATTATACTCTGTACTAGTATTACTGAATGTGGATATCTTTTGATCGCCTAGATAGATATTAACCTTAAAATTACCGTCTTTATCTATTTCAAAGTATTTATCAATGTACTTTGTCTGATCTGTGGTGATGTTTTCATAATGACCAGAGCTAGTAGCGAGTACCGGGTTGATAAAGGAAAAAAATAATAAGCCTAAGCTTATTATAGCAAATATCTTTCTGTTTGTGACTTTTCTTCTGCCAGTCATACGCTATATATTAAAGCCGTCGCTTAATTAATAGCCGTCTAATATTTATAGCTTTAATGTAATCCTCTAGATAAAATTTGTCAAATAACATTCTGACCCCCTGTTCTCCCCCTTCCACTAGAGGCGGACAAGTGGTACGGGAAGGAAATTTTTAGTAAAGAAAAAATCTTTACTTTCGCATTCCCCGCGAACGCGGGGATCTAGAAATAAAATAGTTTTCTGGACCCCCGATTCTCGCCTCTGGCGAGATCGAGGGATGCCGACTTTTTCTATCTGTTTCACCCTCTCTTGCTTTACCAGTAGGAGTTGGGTAAATTTTAATGTTTCTGCAAAAACCGTAAAATCTTATGGGACACAAAATCGCGGGACACGACTTCGTCCACCCGATGATTGCCGTGATCAATGAGATAGAGACTCTTATCCTTTACTTTCAGATTTTGAAATAAATATTGAGAGCTGACCGGATCAGCCACTCGGTCCGCGCGGGAGTGTCCGATCAGTATTGGTACCCGCAAATGAGGGATATCTCTCTTGGTACAATGGCTGATAAATCTCCGGAACTGCACTAGCGTCGGCACGGGTATATGAGTATGTTGTCCCAACTCGGGCAACAGTTTGGCCTTCTCCGCCGTGATCCAGTGTTTTTTATAATTCCTCAAAAAAAATCTGGCCAGCGGCAATAAGGCGCGAATAGTATTTTCTTTATAGAGCGTGATCGGTATGCCCAGGGAAATAATGCCTTTTATTTGCGGATAACATACGCCCAGGTGGATAGCCAAGCTGGCGCCAAAAGAATAACCTAAAATATATACTTTTTTATAGCGGGCCAGATTTGCCTGCACAGCCGTATCCGCCGACTCTACCCAATCATGAAAAGTGCTACGCCGCAAATCTGCCAAAGTCGTGCCGTGTCCGGCTAAGAGGATAGTGTCTACATCATAACCGCTGGTGGCCAAAATGTCGGCTATAAAATGCAGTGAATAAGGAGTACTGCTTACGCCGTGTATAATAATAACTACCTGATCATTGTCCGGACAACTGGTAATAAAAAACGGCTGGGCTTTGGGCGGCACTCCAGTCAGGGCTTTATAGGTTTTAATCGGATATTCTGACACTATTTTTTCACTTTAAATTTATTTTTCAGATATTTCTGATATTCAGCATCCGCTTCCATCAACTCCTTGATAAAGTCGCGGATCCAATCGGCTTTTTTGGTCTGGCTATGCTCGGCTTTCCAATTTAGATAATCGCTCAGCTTACGCGATACCCGTAAAGTATATTTGATATTAAAATACTCGGCTAGGCCGCTGGTATCCAGTTTTTCCAAAAAGTCGGCTAACTTTTGTTCCAAATCAGTAACTAAAAAATGGCTGATAGTCAGACGACCGGATACATTTTTATCCGGCCCCAGATTTTTTATAGCCGGATCAAGCTCACTGCCCTCCGGCAGTAAATACAAAACCGGTTTATTCTGCGATAGTCCCAGAGCAATCATATAGCCGGCCTGGGCATCAAGTTTTTTACCCAGGACGATTACGGCCTCTACTTGACCTAAGACATTGTCCGCCTTGGCATCACCATTTACTGTAACACTTTGATTCCAGACCGTAGCCCCCAGATTACGCAGATACTTTTCCGCATTGCGGGCCTCCAAGACACAATCTTTAGTATTATAAAAAAATATTTTCATAGCTTAGGTGTTATTAAATTCGCCGGCAATATTTTGTTTCATTACTTTTTCAAAAGCCGGCAATTTCTTACGATTAGCCACGGCCCAGAGAGTCTTGGCTACGGCCGTTTCCCAGGTGCAATCCGCCAGGCAGACCAGAGAACCGCTACCAACACTTAACTCGCGGTGATACAAAATTACTGATCGGCCGCTTTTTTCCAAAAGCAACTGTTTTTCTTTTTCCAATTGGTAATTGCCGGCCAACTTAACTATAATAGCTTCATATTTTAATAAATCATTTTTGTCCAGATTCCAGTCCACACCGCGGACATCCTGAAGTGTTAATATTTTGGCCGAAATTTTATCATAGATATTTTCTCTGGGCTTAGACGTCTGCAAACCGGATTTGATACTAATGCCAAAATCTACTCGACCCCAATAATTATTATCCTGGCTGACAAACATATTGGCCCGGTCATTGCTATTTGCTGGGATCGCCTTAACCGCCGGAATAAGTCGCGTGCCAAACATAATAGCCGGTCCGGGCAAAGTTTGACTGGCCACCTGAATGGCGTTGATCAGATTGGACTTCAGGCCGGAGCCACTGTGCTTGTCACGCAATTCCTTGATTAGGGCCTTTTTCTGATTATAGTCCGTGCCGCTGATGCTGGCGCCGGTTAAAATAATAGTTTTAGAAAAATTTTGCAGTAAAAAACCAAGTATTGCTCCTGTTTGCGCCAATTGCTCTACCGGAGCTACTATGACAAAACCATCAGCCTGGCCAGCTTTAACCTTGATAATCCTAGCCATGTTTTCCCAATGGCTAAACTGCAATACATCATCCTCTCCGGCTAACAATACTGTTTCCATATCAGCCAAAATATTTAGCTCCGGCATTTGGGCTAGCCATAAAGCAATATCTTCTTTTTTTTGTACGGAATAAAAATGCCCTTGTTTGTCTATCAAAACAGTGCCACCGGCTAAAAGTAGATATATTTTTTTGTTATTTTTAGGCATTGGTTTTTTCTTTGGGAGAGAAGATGAAATAAAATACTACAAAATTTATCAGTAAGGTAGATAATGGCCCTAAATGAGTATATCTCACATCATATGCATAAACCAATAAAAGATTAGCGTAAGAGCTGACTAAAGCTCCGATTATAACTGCCGCTAATATAAATTTTAATTGTGACTTGTAAATTCCATCAGTAGTTCTATATTTTTTGACTAATAAAACAATGGACATGAACACTAAGATAAGAAAATTAAGGGTAAATAAAGTATAAGAATACCACTCAAAAGAGGCAATTACATGATCTGGCGCTATCTCAATATTAGGGACAGAAAACTGATAAAAAAACAAATAAAATACTATTGTCCATAAAACAGAGCTCGCTAAAAATATTTTTGTTCTCTTTGAAATATCAAAGGATTTATATGGAAAATTTAAAATAAACATGTACAAACAAACAATTATCAACAGCCCTGTTGGGCAACTAAGGGCTTCGGAAAACCTAATCAGTTCATAACTAACTCCTAGGTTCGGAATAATCAACACACAGGTCCATAAAAAAGTAAAAAAAGCAACCAAGCTAAAATACAAATTTATCTTACTATTCTTTACTCCGCGGGACAAAATTATCAAACACATTAGTAAATTTACTGCCGCCGCGATTAAAAGCCAAATGTTTTGCGTATTCATACTTTATTCTTTAAAAAAAGCAAGGCGAAACACCATAAAATTCATAAATAATGTAAATATAGGTCCAAAACCGACTAATTTAAAGTTAGCAAAATAACAAAGAAATAAATCGAAATATATGCCAAAGACTAACCCTATAGATATGGTTACTAACAGCAGCAAAATTTGTTTTTTTAAAATTCCATCTGCCTGCCGAAATTTCACCAGAAAATTTTTAATGGCTAATATGACGATTGAAATAAAAACAAATGAATATAAAATGTACAGATCTTTCCTAATAAATAAAGTGTATTCCGTTTTTAATAGATCTTTCTCTGATCCAGTAATATACATATTTCCAAAAATAAAAAAAACAAACATCAGGAGCAGTAGAACGAATAATTTATTAACAAATTTGTTTTGGACAATTTTATAAGGATAATGTACGGAAAATAAATATAAACTCATAGCAATGGCTAAAGCCGATATATATGCGGCCTGGGCATTAAAAAACCAAAACGCACTGTCTGATGTTCTGGCGTAAAATAAATTCATGCACCATAGAAAATCAAAAAACGTCAGTAAACTAAAATACAAATTTATCTTATTATTTATGACGCCGCGCGATAGCACCAACACACTCATAAATAAGTTGATGCTGGCCGCTATCAAAAGAATTATATTTTGGGTATTCATAGCCGTCTTTTTTTATTAGCCGTCTATAATAACTATACTATGAAAACCGGCTTTGTCAACCCCGTTAGACGCCACATAGGCTAGGGAGATGCTATGATACTTGTTCAATGCGTAAGCCATGTATAATAAAAAAACTGCTGTGATATGGAACAGCGTGTCGAGTCAATAAGTTGATAAAAGTAACAGCTAGCCTCCGATAAAAAAAATTTTATCTCTGTCTTCAGGATGAATAACATAACTTAATAAATCATGCCTCATCGCTCCAGTCTTTTTAAAGTTTAGTTTAGCTTCACGTAAAGTCATATGATTAGGGCCATCTAAATATTCACTATTGTCAATATCCAAGTCATTAGCAAACTCATCTTCCCAAAAACAAACTGGACACACTAAATTTTCACCCCTACTTTCCAATGTAATGTAACCGCAGCAAGGGCATGGCTCTGTAGGATCATAATAATCAACGGATTTCTTTGAACGATACTTAAGTAATAATTCTTTGTCTTTTATCACACAATCCGATTAAATTTTAGTGATCAAATCCGGATAATTCAATATGTACTAATTTACCGCCTTCAGAAAAGGATAAAATTATGTCAGCCCCCAAGGAATCTAAATATTGGCACCCTTCGTCAGATAATGAAACCGTTTTTTTTACTTTATTTTCTGAAAGCGGTATCGCAGTTAAACCGTCTTCATAATCATAGGTCACGTTGATTTTTTTTCTCTCATATATTTCATTATTAATTACTCCGGCCACCCAGTAATAAATTTTTTTAACTTATCGCGTAGTGCATTTACATCGTCCTTGGTAATATCGTCATAAAGAGCAACAAAGTCCCCGTTATCATAATATAGCATGTCCAAGGAATTTATTATTATTGACAAATCTTCAAATTTTAAAACATAATCCATTTTCTGCAATCTTTCATTAACCCTCTTGTACACTTCACGATCAAATAAAAATTTCACTTTCTTTAATATATATGGATATCCCCACGAATCAATTAAGCTCTTGCCTATAATATATTTTTCCTGTTTACTTAAAATTAAAAAATGTTGTATTTGCTCTGTCATTTTATAGTTATTATTTTTTAAAAAAATCCCCTAATATATTTTCTTTGACGTATTTATATGCCTTATCTGGTTGGAATACTGTAGGTTGTTTTGGATTGTCAATAAATAGAATATTATCTTTAATGTTATAAAAATATTTTTTAACTCCCTTAATAGTTGCCTTGATATCAAAATTCTTGAATGTATCCTTGGTTATATCTGTCACCTCTTCGATTGTCTTTCCTTTAAAATGACCCTGCTCTAATGCGTGCCTCGCCGCTGAAATGAATGTTTTGTCTGCTGTTTCTAAACTTTTCCCAATAACTTTCTCCTCTCCACCCACACTAGTATCAAGAGTCGTTAACAACAAGGAAAATAATCTTGTGTTTGTCTTTTGTTCAGGGTCATAAAGATTGGCCACGTTATCAACAAAATCACCCAAGCTATTTGTAACAAACCCTGAAGCTTTACTGACGGTGCCACCCTGATTACAAGTATAATTAGCCGCATTATGTAGGAATGAAGAAATATCTCTCTGACCACTAGCCATATCTACACCAAACTGACCATAAAATTTTCCATCAGGATCCGTATATTTTACCGGATTATCCCCAGCATAACTATAACTATTCAGGTTTTGTGGATTAGCCAGTTGTTCTTGGACACTTCTACCATAGGCCTTGGTAAAATCCTGGTCATCATTAAGTATAAAAAGTGCCGGATCTATAGAATAAAATCTCCCTGTAGTATTATCTAAATACCTGGCTCCATAGTATTGTAGATTGTTTTCTTTATCTAATTCTTTACCGGTAAACTTCTTGGTATTATCAATAGTGGAGTTAAGAGTCTTGGCTTGACCATAGGGGTCATAATCATTGGTTTCAAGTATATTTCCTTGACTGTCGGTAATAATGGTGGGAGAACCGAGGTGATCGTTTATGTCATACTGTGTGCTAGTATTACTGACTGTGGATATCTTTTGATCACCAATATAGATATTGACCTTAAAATTACCGTCTTTATCTATTTCAAAGTACTTATCAATATATTTAGTCTGATCGGTAGTGACATTTTCATAGTGACCAGACTCGGTCGCAAAGATTGGTTGTACAAATAAAAAAAATAACAGGAATAATACTATTATAGCAAAAATCCTGTTGTTTGTGACTTTTCTTCTGCCAGTCATACGCTATATATTAAAGCCGTCGCTTAATTAATAGCCGTCTAATATTTATAGCTTTAATGTAATCCTCTAGATAAAATTTGTCAAGAAAAAATGCCCCTTCAACAAGGCCACTTTTGGGTCAACCCTAGTCGCTAAAATGAAACTCCCCCGCGGCAATGCCTACGGGGGAGAAATTGGAGCCGGTGAGAGGACTTGAACCTCCAACATATGGTTTAAAACGAAACCAGGGCTTCGTCATCCACCACTGCTCTACCAATTGAGCTACACCGGCCAGTCTTAGGTATATGTACTCACAGTTGGATATATTAGCAGAAAAGGATTTATTGTCAAGAAAACAAAAATACCCCTAGGCCAAGCACTGTGGTTTTTAGAAAACTTTTTTATAGAAATTAAAACTATAACTTTACCTGCACCGCATTTTGTCCCAGCTCGGTATCGCGGATTTCCACTCCCAACTCCGATAATTTATCCCGCAACTTATCGGATTGGGTCCAGTCTTTGGCTTGCCGGACTAATTTTCTTTGCTCTAATAATTCTTGAGCTCCGGGTGGTAGATTTAAGGCCCGCTCCCTGAGCTCCTTTAAGCCGAGACCTAAGACTTCATCCATTTTTAACACCGCACATAATTTGGCATGCGTAGGATTTTCCGATTCAATGGTTTGTTGTAGTACTGCCAGTCCCTTAGCACTATTGATATCGTCAGCCATCTGCAGATAAAAATCCGCCTCTAGGTCCGGACAGCCCAAAGCCGGCTTATCAAAAAATGCAATTTCTTTTATTATATTGACCAATCCTCTTTGTGCGGCCTCCAAAGATTCCCAGGTAAAGTTTAAAGTCTTGCGATAATGATTTTGCAATACTAATAATCGGAAAGCCGCCGGTGAAAATCCTTTAGCTTTGATATCTTGTAATGTGATGCCGGTGCCGAGTGACTTTGACATCTTGCCACTGTCAACACGCATAAAGGCATTGTGTAGCCAGTAATTGGCTTGTCGCTTGCCGGTCACGGCTTGGGACTGGGCCATCTCATTAGGGTGGTGCACGGTCAGGTGGTCTAAGCCGCCGGTATGGATATCAAAAGTATCGCCGAGCGTCATCCGGCTCATCACCGAGCACTCCAGGTGCCAGCCCGGAAAGCCCTTGCCCCAGGGCGATTCCCACTCCATATCCCTTTTTTCATCCGCCGGAGAAAACTTCCACACGGCAAAATCGCTGGGATGTTTTTTGTCCGGATTGACGTCCACCCGACTGCCAGCGCGCTGATCTACGTTTTTCAGATTGCCCAGCTGGCCGTAATTTTTTGCTTTGGAGGTATCAAAATACATGCCATCGGAAATCCGGTACAAATATCCCTTCTTATCCAAAACCTGGGCAAACTCAATCTGTTCTCTGATCGTATCGGTAGCGCGCAGATACTTAATCGACGGCAAAATATTTAGCTCATTCATGTTTTCAAAAAATACTGCACTGTATTTTTTGGCCAGATCCCAGGCTGATTCACCGGTTTTTTGGCTCGCCTTGACCAGTTTGTCCTGGCCGGCATCGGCATCCGAGGTCAGATGCCCCACATCCGTGATATTCATGACATGTTCCACCTGATACTTTTGGGAAAGCAGATAACGCTTGAGTACATCCCAAATGATATAGGGCAACATATTCCCTAAGTGGGGATTATCATAGACCGTGGGACCACAGCTATAAATACCGACCTTATCTTTAGAAATAGGCTTAAACTCCTCTTTTTTACGAGTCAGGCTGTTATACAAAAGTATGGTCATAGCTATTTTATTTTAACATATCACAGACTTTTGTCTAATATAAAAACAATTCCTGATTTAGGAATTGTTTTTATATTTTTTATCCTGACTGAATTAGTCGACCTGATTATCGCCGCCACTCGGAGTGCTGGTAGCATTGCCACTCACGATGATTGATTGATAGGCCCAATTATTATCTTCGTTGCTTTCCGCTAATTCATTGGCATTGTCAATCTTAATAGATAAATTCTTAGTGCCGGCAGTGGGCCAATATCCCATAAAAGAAATCTCAAAGGTCTGGCCAGGTAATAACGGACTGCCAGTAGTAATCGTAGGCAAAGATAAATTGGTCTGTACAAAATCCCCAAAACCACGGTAATAATTTAGAATTCCCTTGGTATCCGACAAGACGGAATCCCCGCTATTTTTCCCTATAAATCTGACGACTGTATTTGCCGTCGTGGTCGCCTGGGGTTGAGCAGGCTCACTGGACAGAGACAGGGCGCTGATATCAATATTATGAGTCGTGGGGCCTAAAACTAGGATATCCATACTCATTTCGTTATTTTTTTCGTCCAATTCATCAATAAGACTACCCGGATCGGCCTGAATCGTAATTTTCTTCATTCCACCATTGCCAGTAAACGATCCTTTTGCCCGAAAAATCACTGACTCATTCTGGTATAAGGGTCGAGTTTCCGATATTAGGCGGTCAGGAATAAAGTCTGTTTGCCAGACAAATCCGCTGGGTGTCGCGCTAGATTCTTTGAGAACTGGGCTCGCTTTCAGTGCTTTGCCTAAATTTTTTACGGTCGCGACGATGGTGATGGTGTCGCCGACACTAACAGTTTTCGGGGGTAAAAGATATAAATTGTTAATAGTCAAATCCTCCTTAGTCGGTCCAGAACTATTTTTGTCACAGGTTAGGATGCGGTGTGTGTGGTCGTCAAATAAGGCCCAGACGCGACGAGTGGGGTTATTCCAATCGACATCATCCACGCCCGGTGTAAACCACGGCGACCAATGTCCAGCAAACCACTGAATTTGGTACTTTTGGATATCGCTATGTTGAGTCATGTCTAATCCTATATCAGTCCAGTGGGTAGTGCGGAAGGGTCCGCGAGTAACTTCTGTCGGATTTTCGCACGGCAGTATTTGTGGCGGTTGTGGACCGATCGGAGTGCTGACCGAACACGCTCCCTGCTTATCGCCATGCGCTAGATGAGCCGCTAAAGCTCGGCTTGAGATCTCAATAGTGTGTTCAGACTCATTACTGGTTTGGGGCTTATGACACACCAGTACTTTCTGATTATCATTTACCGGATCAAACTGCGAAATATGTTTTTCTTCAATTTCCAAGTCATCCCCAGACTTATAAATAACCGGTATCTTTGACATCTGGACGACGATCTTTTTCTCCAGACCATTGATGCCATAGGCGCTCACGTCCACTTTTCTTTTTTGCTGATTATCAATTAGATAGAAATTGCCGCTCTGCCCTTCTTCCACTAGAGTGCCGTCGGGCAATTTATCGCTACTGATGTTTTGGCCCCGAATATTATAGGCGCTGGCAAAAATACCCGGATCAATATCATCCACTTGCTTTGCCCAATCTTTACCAAAAAGCTCCGCCGCCGTAGTTTCATCAGGAATATAAAATAATTCTCCGTCCTTTCCTACGGCATAGACTTTGGCGGTGTTTTGATTGGTTATTAACCTGGCCCCCGGTTGAAAAGTAACTGCCCCGCCCACGGGAATTTTATCAATTTCAGCTAAAGAGACTTCTTTAACCTGACTAAAATTATTGTACCAGGTGTTATAGGTTTTTTGGTCGGGAAAGACATATTTTTTGCCGTCCGGCCCGACCTCATAAACCGGTGCTCCTTTAATCCCCTTGACTTTGAGCAAAGCGCCGTCTTCCACAACGGCGTTAGAGTTATTAACAGCCTGTGATCTGGCTGTAGTCATAAATATTCCCGCTACTGCCAAAAATACGGCCAAACCTCCAAATTTTAGTAAGTTTTTTGTTCTGAACATATCAATTTGTTAATTAATAATTATATAAAAATCACAATATTAATATTTGCCATATTCGCGACAGTAGTTTCTTGAATTATTAATCATAGTGGAGACTTTTTGCTCTTGATATTTAATCAAATTCTCTGATCATTTCCACTAGCCGATTGGCATAGCCCCATTCATTGTCATACCAGGCAATGATCTTGACCAGATTGCCGCCGACTACATTGGTCAGACTTAAATCAACTATCGATGACCGCGCATCACCGATAAAATCCGAGGAAACGACCGCATCATTAGTCACACCCAAAATGCCTTTCATCGCCTGGGAATTACTGGCACTTATTAAGGCATTATTCACTTGCCGGACGGTTACTTTTTTCTTTAGTAAAAAAGTAAAATCAGCCAGGGAAACCACGGCCGTCGGCACGCGAAGCGATAGGCCGTCAAACAACCCCTGCAGTTCCGGAATCACCGCGCCCAGAGCAGACGCCGCGCCCGTGGTCGTAGGCACTATATTTTGGGCGGCACTGCGTCCGCGGCGGGCGTCTTTGTGCGGCGCATCGACCAGACGTTGATCGGCGGTATAGCTATGGATGGTGGTCATCATGGCCTTGTCCACGCCAAATTTATCTACCATTACTTTGGCTACCGGCGCAATACAGTTGGTTGTGCAGGAAGCATTGGAAATTACTTTGTCATTTTTTAGTTTTCTTTCGTTGACACCCAGGAGGTAAGTAGCAATATCGCCGCCCTTGACCGGAGCGGATACAATCACGTGTTTAGCGCCGGCCTTAATATGCGCAGCGGCTTTATTGTCTTTGACAAAGAGGCCGGTACACTCCAACACTACATCTATCCGCATCTTTTTCCAGGGTAATTTCAAGGGATCAGGCACGGCGGTCACGGCATATTTACGACCACTCACCACGATGTTTGACCCGGCACTGCCGACTTTCTTATCATAGCGGCCATAGACCGTGTCATATTTCAATAAATAAGCCAGATTTTCCGCCGGGGCCAGATCATTGATGGCCACTACCTGATAACGGGCCGGAGACTCCAGCATTATTTTAAAAGCCGACCGCCCGATACGACCAAAACCGTTGATAGCTACTCTCGTTTTTTTTGCCATATTTTTTGATTTATTTGCAAGCTTATTATAGCAAAATATAGGATTATTTCCTATCTTGGCTAATTTTATAAAAATACAAAGGCATTTTGTGGATGCGCAAGACTTTGTAGGGTTCCACGGTCGGCAGGGGAAAATTATAGCTGACTACCAGCAAGCCGTCTTTGGCTTCGGCTAAAAATTTTTTTTCCAGTTTCGCCATGCTATCGATATTGAGATAACAATAAATCAGGTCTGCTTGGCTCAAGTCTATTTTATAGAAATTTTTCTTGGTAATTTCTATTCTTTTGTTAAATAAAGTAACCAGCTTAGCCAAAACATAAGGCACCAGCGAGTGTTCTACACCCATTGCTCTAGCCTGCGGAAACTTTTTGACTAGCCGGCGTAAAAAAGGCGCGTCGCCACTGCCTAATTCATAGGCCAATATCGACTCCTGCACCAGATCCAATTCAGCCACGGCCCGCCGGACCGCTTCCGGCTGGGACATGATATAGGGTGCCTGCCCTTTCAAGACTATGCTGAGAAAATGGAAAATAAAAGAAAGTAAAAAAATAACCAACGCCAGTAATAATGCTATGTTGATAATTAAAAAAAACATCGGGCTTATTTTTCTTTTTTTGAAGGGTGACAAGACTGGCATTCGCCATGACAATGCCCGTGACAAAGATTACCTTCCAAATAGGGATAACGTACGATCACTCCGTCAATATCCAAATCCACCAGGTGATTGAGAGCGTGCACGGCCCGCACCCGGCCTTCCCCGGCCTTGGTGCGAATGATATCGCCTTCTTTGGGTAGATTGTCTAGATTATATTTATAATTTTCTTCTTCAAAACGCAGGCAACACTTTAGCCGGCCGCAGACGCCGGAGAGTCGGTCCGCCCCGCGATGCATCAACTCCTGATCTTTGATAAAATCCGGGCTGACATTGCCGATAGCGGCCAGCCAAGAGTGGCAACAAAGAGGCAAACCGCAGGAGCCGACGTCGCCGGTGATCTTGGCCGCGTCGCGCACCCCGATTTGCTGCAATCTTATTTTCTGTCGGTAATTTTTTGCCAGCTCCTTGACTAATTCCCGGAAATCAATGCGGCTACTGGCGATAAAGTAAAACGTGAGGTGGTTGCCGTCCAGAGACTGATTAATATCAACCAGTTTCATATCCGACAAATTATATTTATCGACCAAAAACTTAAATTCTTTTTTATAGTGCGGATATTTCTTGAGCTGAGCTTGACGCTGCGCCAAATCTTCTTTAGTGGCTTTTCGCAACATCGGCTTGACATCGGACAGTTTGCTCTGCTGACCCGACTCTTCGCTATTTTTTTTGGTTTTAACTGAAGGCGCCGTTTCCCGGGCCTGCCAATCGTCCCAGCCTGTGACCTGTCCCAAATCCTGACCCAATGTCGTCTCGACAATCACTCGATCCCCCACTTCCAAGCGACTGTCCGGCTTTTCGCTGAACTCCGGTAAAAAGAAATATTCTTTGTCCGCTTCGTGAAATTTAACTTTGACGACGCGCATTGGATACTTGAGTGCCCAAATTTAGACCACGAACGGCTTTGGCCAGATTCGACGGACTATATTTAAAGACAGTTAAAGATAAATTATTTTTGGCGGCCATTTTAAAAGCACTGGCATCCATCACCTTTAAATGCTTCTTCATAGCCTGCTGATATGTCAGATTTTTATAAAACTTAGCTTTTTTATTTTTCTGCGGATCGCTGGAATATACTCCGGCGACATTGGTAGCTTTAAAAATTTGCTGGGCGCCGATCTGCATCGCCCGCAAAACTAAGGCGGTGTCCGTGGTAAAGTGAGGTTTTCCCGTACCGCCGGAAAATATCAAAATATTCTTGTAGTCCAATAATTTCTTAGCGTGAGCGGCAGAATATGGTTCCCAAACGGATGTGCAACCAAAGGGCGACATCACTACGGCTCTTTGCCCTAACTTTTCCAAAACTCCTTTCAGAGCCAAGGCATTCATCATCGTAGCCAGCATACCCATAAAATCAGCGGTTACCGCAGCGATCTCCATATTTTTTATCATTCGGCCACGAAAAATATTGCCGCCACCGATAACAACTCCGATCTGATAATCAGATTCGACTAGTTTTTTTAAAGCTTGCGCCAGAGCCTTTATCTGCTGAAAATCAAAATTAGTCTGGGTCCTGGCTTGGCCCATGACTTCTCCGGAAAATTTTATAACTATTCTTTTGTTAGGCATGGATAAACTAAACTTTTACCCGTCCCTTGGCGGACGGAAGAAAAATTTTTCCCCTTTTGTGTTTCAGACGGCTATGATACTCCAGTTTGGAACGCATACCGCTGATATAAAAATGCTGATTGGCAAAATCCCTGAGCAGGATGGAATAATTTATTCTGTTCGGTATGCCGATCTTGAGCAACTTATTTTTTCGCTTCAAATATTTGGCCAAGGAATAAAAGTCGCCGTCACCGCTAATAATAATAGCTTTGTCATAATTATTATACTCAATCATGCAGTGCAGGACTAACTCGGCATCGACATTGCCCTTAGTTTTCTCAACCGTACCCTGAGTATAGCTGACCGTCGGTTTGAACACTACTGTATAGCCAATATTTTGCAGATGCGCATAGAGCTCGTCCTGACCGCTCATCTGTCCGATAAAAATAAAAGCCTTACTGACTTTATATTCGTCGTGCAGATAGCGCTGTAATTTATAAAAATCGAGCTTCCAACCCAAATTTTTTATGGACAGGTGCAGGTTCTGGCTGTCGATAAAAGCATATACCACCTTTCTTCTGGAATTTCTCGGCATATTTTTTATATATTAATGACCTTATTATGGCAAATAACGCTGATATTAGCAAGGTATTTTGACATTACACCAGTCCCGCGATATAATATCGATGATAAAAGTTCTTCGACTCTGGTGGGCGTGCTTAGGGGCAGCACTGCTGCGGTTGCCCGCGCTCTTTAGCGCGAATCCTGCGGCCGTTAGCAAACGTCCACCAGACTTTTTCCCTGAAGCGGCTACTCTCGGAGTAGTCGCTTTTCTTATTGACCCCATTAGATGCCCGCGGGATTTAACAGGGTTGACACAAAATAAATATCGCTATAGTATATATCAATTCAGTTCCTTCTTAATCAGGTGGGTGGCCAGCTACCGCTGTTTGCACAAACGAGCTTGAGAGGTTGCGTAATAGTACTTAAATCGTAGCTTGCTTGCTCGACGCCTTTGGTGGCCCCACCCATCTGACCATTTCGAAAAGCGGCGACTACCCGGTCCCCGCTTTTTTCTTTTCCCTGTGAAATATCCATAGGATCTAACAGGGTTGACAAAAAAATAACCGGGCGATATTATTTTTCTGTTATGGTTCTTAATGTTGGGCGGCAAGCTGCGGCTTGGTGAGATGGTTGACTGAGGAGTCTCCATTTTTGGAGCGCAGGCATTCGCTCCAAAAACCTGGCCTGCGGCCTCTGCCGCCCATTTCTAAAGAAGCACCCTAGGATTTTCCCGGGGTGCTCTTCTTTTATTTAGATTTAAATTTTAGAGAGAATAATAGTAAAATTCTTTGATCTCGGCGCCGGATTCTTTTAGTAAGGTTTCGATGGTTTTTTTATCATCCTTGATATAAACCTGTTTAAGCAGGCAGACCTCGCTGTAAAATTTTTGCAACTTTCCAGGCAGAATTTTATCCCACATATTTTCCGGCTTACCTTCGTTCTTTAATTGCTCTCGGTAAATTTCCTGTTCCTTTGTAACGACATCTTGAGGAACATCTCCAGGCCCCAGATATTTGGGAGCGGCCGCGGCTATCTGCATAGCGATATCTTTGGCTAACTCCACCGAGCCTTTGGCCAGCACTGCTACACCGGCTACTTTTTTATTGGAATGCAAATAAGCGCCGATGATATCACCGCTGATTAAATTAAACTTTCCCAAGCGCAGATTTTCGCCGATTTTAACAATCAGATCATTTTTGATCTGGTCGTTGGCCCAGGATTCAAAATCACCCTGACCATCCGCCAATAATTTTTGAGCGAGGCTATCCACGGTAGCTATAAAATCTTCGTTGCGGGCCACAAAATCAGTTTCACAGGCCAGCTCTACTACGGCCAATTTATCGGCACCGCGCGCTAAAGCAATCACGCCTTCTTTGACTTGGCGTTCGGATTTTTTGGCGGCAATTTTCGAGCCGGACTTGCGCAGTATTTCTACAGCCTTGTCTTTGTCACCGCCGGCTTCGTCTAAAGCCTGCTTGACATCCACCATGCCCGCGCCGGTAATTTGCCGAATTTCTTTGATCAATTCTAAAGACATATTTCTTGCACTTTATTTTATTTTTTATTTAAGACTTGACAGTCGCCTGCTTGGCGGCATTGATACAGTCGGCGATCAGATTAACCATTAGATCGATGGATTTGATAGCATCATCATTGGCCGGAATGGGATAGTTGACCTGTTCCGGATTGACATTTGTATCTACCATAGCGATTACCGGCAAACCGATTTTATTTGCCTCGCTAACCGAGGTCTTTTCTTTTTTGATATCAACCACAAAGATGGCTTGCGGCAAACGCTTCATCGTCTTGATGCCGCCCACAGTGTCATTGAGCTTGGCCATTTCTTTTTTAAAAGTGACCTGTTCTTTTTTGGTATAAACTTCCCAGGCACCGTCAGCTTGGTCTTTTTCCAATTTTTCCAATTTTTTGGTCAGTTTGACGATATTTTCAAAATTGGTAAAAGTTCCGCCCAACCAACGTCCGATGATGTATGGCATACCGCATTTGTCGGCCGCCGCCTTGACGATTACCTTGGCTTGTTTCTTTGAGCCGATAAATAAAATAACGCCTCCGGCCTTCACGATCTTTTCAATAAACTCCAGGGCTTGTTCCAGTCCTTGGATAGTCTTTTCTAAATCTATAATGTGAATACCGTTTTTTTCGGCGTAAATGTAAGATGAAGCTTTGGGGTAACGCTTGGCTGTCTGATGGCCAAAGTGTACGCCATTCTTCATCAGCTCCTCTAAAGAGGGCAAATTAATGTTGCTCATATTTTTCCTTTCTAACCACCGCAGAGTGGTAACCTGCGTCCTGGCCCCAGACCGCCCACGTCAGATGCGGGAAGGATGGTTTAGGCCGAAAAGGGACGCTTGTGATTGATTAAAAATAGGTTATAAAACCTAAGTAGCAAGAGTATAGCAGAAAACTTTGAATAAATCAAGGCCTTTTCTAGCCTAGCAAATAGTATCATTGACAAATAGCCATAAATACTATATAAATAGCTGTTCATTCGTACCCTGCCAAAAGGAGAAATTACCTTGACCATCGCTCCCCAGGTCTTTATTTTGCGCGGTTTGTCCGGCTCGGGTAAGAGCACCTTGGCTCGACAGCTCAAGGGTAGTTTGCACGGCCGCACGGTGATCATCAGCGCCGATGACTACTTTCAGCAGTCAGGAGAATATTGTTTTGACCCGGAAAAACTGGCCGTTGCTCACCGTCAGTGTTATGAGCGCTTTGTTGAGCTTGTCGACAGCCACCAGTATTCCGTGATCGTGGACAATACCAATAGTAAGCTCTGGCATTATGCAAAGTTTTACTATCTGGCCCGAGCCGGTAATCTGCCTGTAACCACTCTGGAAATCCCCTGTTTGGATATGGCCACGGTCTACTTCTATCACAGCCGTAGTCGGCACCAGGTGCCTTTGTATGTGATGCGGCGGATGTATTTTAGCTGGGAGCATGATTCACGCGCCACTTTGGTGCTCAACCCCTTTAGCTACATCAAAAAGATGAAGCAAATGACCGCCTAGAAATTTCTGGGCGGTTTTCGTTTAAAAAAATAGTGTCGTTTTTAAAACAACAAGAAACGTGCCGGCGGAGTCTGTCCTTTAAATACGATAACCTGGTAAGGGGTTGACGATAACAATATTTTATGTTATCCTCTGGAGGCATTTATTTGCTATAACTATGAAGAAAAATATCCACCCTACCTATTATCCGGATGCCAAGATTACTTGCGCCTGCGGACACGTCATGACAGTGGGCTCTACGGTCAAGGAAATTCACGTAGAAATTTGTTCCCACTGCCATCCTTTTTATACTGGCAAAGAAAAATTAGTGGACACGGCCGGCCGAGTAGACAGATTTAAGAAAATGAAAGAACTGCAAAAACACGCTTCGGCCACCAGAAAAGGTAAGGCAGTAAAAAAACTAAAATCCGCCGAGCGCAAACTAGCCAAAGAAAGAGCTAAAGTCAAAGCGGAAATTTCCGACAATAGTGTTTCCCTGCGGCATCCCGCCAAAAAAATTATCAAAAAACCAGGTAAAAAATAGCTGGCCTATTTCTATTTAAAAAAGCTCTGATAGTGGTCTAACCCGGAGCTTTTTTGTTATAATGACTTTGCCAGCGGAGCGGGCAAAGTCACCCCGAGCGCAGTCGAGGGGTGTCAAGCAAAAAAAATATGAATCAAATAAACCTGGAACAACTAAAAAATAAAGTCAGCGAACTGGAATCCGCCATGCAAAATCCGGCCAATGTTTCCGACAATCAGACTATGTCTAGACTGGGCAAGGAGTATAACCTGGCCCGGCAGACTTTTGATTTGGCCAGCGACTTAGAAAAAACCAAAGCCGAGGTGGCGCACCTCAAGGAATCGATGAGCAGCGAAAGAGATGATGAAATGCTGGCTCTGACCATGGAAGAAATAAATATGCTGGAAAGTAAAATCCATGATGATAGTGAAAAATTACAGGAGCTGGTCAGTCCCCAAGATCCCGCTGACGAAAAAGATATTATCCTGGAAATCCGAGCCGGCACCGGCGGTGACGAATCCTCTCTTTTTGCGGCCGACCTCTTCCGGATGTATAGCCGCTTTGCTGAGAAAAATGGATTTAAACTGAAAATTCTTTCGGTCAGCAAAACCGAGATGGGTGGCTTTAAAGAAATCATCGCCGAGGTGCATGGTGAAAAAGTCTACAAACATTTCAAGTTTGAAAGCGGCGTGCACCGGGTCCAGAGAGTGCCGGAAACGGAAAAAGCCGGACGTATTCACACCTCAGCCGCTACGGTGGCGGTCATGCCCGAAGCCGAGGAAATCGATTTGAAAATCGATCCCAAAGACATCCGCATCGATACTTTTTGTGCTTCCGGACACGGCGGCCAGTCGGTCAATACTACTTACTCCGCTGTCCGCGTCACTCACCTGCCGACCGGCACTATAGTCTCCTGTCAGGATGAAAAACAACAGGGTCAAAACAAGGAAAAAGCTCTGGCTATCTTGCGTTCCCGGCTTTTAGCCAAAGCTCAGGAAGAAAAGGATGCTAAAGAAGCGGCCAACCGCAAAAACCAAGTCGGTACCGGTGACCGCAGTGAAAAAATCCGTACCTATAACTGGCCTCAGGACCGCGTCACCGACCACCGCATCAAGCTCACTCTGCATAATATCAACACTGTGATGGACGGCGATCTGATGCCGCTCATCAGCGCCCTGTGGAAAGCTCAGCAAGGTCAATGACCATCAAAAAATTAATTCAAAAATACTCGCCGCAACTTGACCCCAACGAAGTGGATGCGGTCTTGGCTTTGGCTTTGCATAAAAACAAAGAATATCTTTACAGAAATCCGGAAAAAAAAATGAGTCGTTCCCAGATCAACGCTTTCAAAAAATATCTGCGCTTGCGACGGGAAAATTATCCCTTGGCTTACTTAAAAAACTCCAAGGATTTTTATAGTTTAGAATTTAGAGTCAGTCCTCAGACTCTGGTACCACGGCCGGAAACCGAGCTGTTGGTTGACCAGGCTTTACTGTATCTGAAAGGTAAAAAAGAACAAAAAGTGCTCGATATCGGGACCGGCTCGGGCTGTATCATCATCGCTATCGCTAAAAATGCTCCGGACAATATATTTGTCGCCGGTGATATCTCGGCCGCGGCTCTGCGCGTGGCCAAGACCAATACCCGCAAAAACGGTCTTAAAAATAATATAAAATTTATCAAATCGGATTTACTGCAAAACATCCCGACCGAAAAATTTAACGTAGTCGTGGCCAACCTCCCCTATCTGATTCCTCAGCAAGTCCATAAACCCACGCTAATCCAAGAAGAATTAAGTATCAAAAAAGAGCCGATTTTAGCTCTGGTGGGTGGTGCTGACGGATTAAAACACTATGTCAATTTTTTTGCTGATATAAAAAAATATTTGGCTACTCAATATCTGATACTGATTGAGATAGACCCTGATCAAAGCCAAAAAATAAAGGAGATTATAAAAAATAACCTCCCCAAAAGTAAAATAGAAATTATCAAAGACTTGGCGGGCTGGGATCGAGTGGTAAAAATATATAATTAAAATTGAAGAGCCCTGTACCGTATGGTGCAGGGCTCTTTTTGATTGTGGCCGATGGTTCTACCACGACCACAATTTTTTGAGGGCGATCCGACCCTTGCGTCTGTAAGTGCGGTAAAGTGCATAGACCGGGACGTCACTGCGAGACGAAAAATCCTCGTACGCTTCGTCACTAGAGAAGAAATCGCCGAAAACATCAAACTGATCGTTGATGGTGAAGCCCAAGTGCCAAGTAATTGTCGCTTGAAAGTCAAGGGTGCTGACACCATTAGCGGGATGAAAGGCCATCATAAACAACCAGGCGTCAAGCTGGACCTTATTACCGCGAACAAGCACCGTGAGCTTAATATCCCGTGACTGTCCGAGTGGCACTGGATCAGTCAACGCCAATTCCAAATCGCGCAGCGAAGGCCCATCAACGATGGGAAGATACTTCAAAACCTTATTGGGCTTAGCCATACGGCTAGCTCCTTTTTGATGAACACATGTGCCTGATTAGACGCCGGCACCGCGTCCTTATCCGCCATAGCCCAAGGGACCACGGTGGACGATCCTTCTCATCCGAGAAGGAACAAAGAATGATAAAACTAAATTGGATTTATGTCAATAAAGCGGCCGCACTGAGTGCGGCCGCTTTTAAATAACTTATTCCGTAAAAAAATTAATATTTAACTTCGTCTAAACTATCCACCACCTGCACCCAAGTTTTTCCAGGCACTAATTTTAATTCCTCTTTTTTATCATTATAGAATAAAGTGCGGCCGTTATTTTCCCAGCTTCCGCTCTGCACGCCAAATTTATTAAAGATGAGGACAGCCCCGCCTTTTTTCACATTCATCTCCCGCCGGCCGAGATTATCTACAATTTTTGAGGGTACAATTTGCACAATGATATTATCCGCTCCGGCCTGGTCGCCGCTATCATAGACAAACGGTTGGTCGCCTTGAAAACGCTGATAAACTCCTATTTTATCATTGTATTTCCAGTCCACTTTATAGATATCGTTATAGTTTATAGTAACATCTTTGATATTTGCTCGCCCTGTAGTAGTTGCTTCTTCAAAAAGCCAGGAAATTATCATCTGATCTTTTTTTGATAGTCCACGAACCTCTCCTAGGCGTAGCCAACTGGTCTGGGAAGTAAGGACATTATGCGGCGCCTTGAGTTTTTTTTCTCGCCAAAAATATATTTCACTGACACCAATCTGATCCACATTTTCCAGATTCATCTTCGGTAAGAGCGCCAAAATATCCGGACTGCCGCCGACATGCAGATAGGCACCGTGATATTCCTCAGCCCAGGAAGCAAAATAGGGACGAGCCGAACGTACCGGACCGACTTTATCTACCTTGGTGTTACTGGAATAAATGGCCATCAAACGAGTGATGTTACTTTCGGCCAAAGCTTCGTAGATAATGTCCGCTTGGGACAAACCATATTGCGGACGCACATCCCAACCATTATCTACCATTACTGCCACCGGGAAAAAACCAAATTCATTTTCCACGGCTTGGCCGCTGAACGGATTTTTTTTCTCCTCCGGCACCGGACTCGGCAGATGATTGATTACCGGCTGTGCCGCCGGTTTTTTATTAAAGCCAAAAACCGCTACGCCAATCAAAATAACTGCCGCGAGTACGACAGTTATAGCGACATAGATTTTGGATCTATGCGATAGCATGAAATAATATTTATTTTTTCTTAGTGTCGGCTGGAGCCGCTTCAGCTTTGCTGTCTTTAGGAGCTTCCGCACCTTCGGCTGGAGCCGCTTCCGTGCCGGCGTCCGCACCCGGTACGACTTCCGTAGTAGCCGCCGCGGCCGTGGGTTCCTCAATCTTAAATTCTTTGGGCACAACCACGCTGACTACCGGATCTCTCGGGTCATTCAAAACCTGCACTCCCAGTTTGGTTTCAATGTCGCCGATCAATACCCCCTGGCCGATCTCGGCTAAGGATGATAAATCAATCACATATTTACTGGGTAGATTTTCCGGCAGACATTTTACTTTGACCCATTGATTTTTTATGCTTAGCTTAGCGCCTTGTTCTTTGACGGCTTTGGATACGCCAACCAGTTCGATCGGCACCATAGTGGTAAAAGGCTTATCTTTGGATACCGCTAAAAAATCCACATGGCGCAATTTATCAGACACCGGATCCTGTTGATAACCACGCACAATGGTCATAAAATTATGTCCGTCAACTTTGAGATCAATGATATGGCTGGTACCGGCGCCTTTCATCACTTTTAATAGCTGATTATAATCAACATCAATAGTAATCGGTTCGGTGTCCAAACCATAAACCACCGCCGCCACACGGTTATTCTTTATTATATTGGTGAGCAGACTATGTTTACCGATCTCACGTTTTTTGGCTTCTAATGTAAAATGAGACATATGCCGTTAGTAATTAACGATTTTTTATATGGTTATTGCTTTATGTCGGCGCTAGTGGTGTAAATTTCTAACGGGACATATCTTTTATTGAAAATACAGTGGCTCTATTTAATCATAAAAAAACCATCCCGTCAAGACTGAAACTAGCTATTTCTGATCTGAACGCTCTGGGCCATGCCTAGGCCCATCAAAACTGCCCATAATGATGAGCCGCCGGCCGAAACTAGAGGTAATGGTATGCCGGTCACCGGCGAAATACCCATATTCATGCCCACGTTGATAAATAACTGAACCAACAACATACTAGTCAGACCCAGAACCAGGTAAGAGCCAAAGTCATCCTGGCTTTTTCTAATAATTAGAAACAGACGATAAAAAATAAAAACAAAAAGTAGTAAGAAAATAGCGGAGCCTAAAAACCCCAAATCCTCGGCAATAACGGCATAAATAAAATCTGTGCCTGGCTCAGGCAGAAAACGCAAACTGCTTTGCGAGCCCAAAGCCAATCCCCGGCCCAATACTTGACCGGAACCTACCGCCACCATGGATTGGATGACATTGTAGCCGCTATGTTTAGGATCGGAACCGGGATTAAAAAAAGTAGTGATGCGGGCCTTTTGATAAGGAGCCAGCAGAAAAAACCAACTTAGCACCGCCACTAGACAAAAGACTGTCAACATCCACCACAGATACTTTCTCTTCACTCCTGTAAATAGAATCAAAATCACCCAGGTGCCGAACATCACCATGGCCGAGCCTAAATCCGGCTGAAGTAAGACTAAAAAAATAAAGATAAATGAAAAAAAGGCGGACATAAACAGATAACGAAAAAGCTGAAACTCCCGGGCATGATCGGAAAAAAATTTAGCCAACCAGATGATCAAAGCCAGCTTGGCGAACTCTACCGGCTGGATATTAAAACCGGCCACAGTCAACCAGCCGGTGGTGCCGCGAAAAGTAGTGCCGATGATCAGTACGGACGCCAACACTAGGCACGAGACGATAAAAATTAATTTGCTGTAGGTCGACCAGACATTGTAATTTATGCCGGCTACGGCGAAGTACAAAACTAAACCGGTCACGGCGAAAAATAATTGTTTTTTAAAAACCAAAAAATCTGAACTGCCGATATTCAGATTTAAGCTATAAAGAATGCTACAACTAAAAACCAATAAAATAACAACCGCGAAAAATAACAGCCAATCCATTTTTTGCCATCTGGCTAAAAACTTCTTCATAAATTAACTCTTTAGCACTGTCACCTACTGGCCGGCGGTTTTAAAATTTGACTTATCCAGGCAATTGAGCGCCGGATAAACCAATGCCTTGGAAACGCGTGGCAGGTCACCTAGCCACACTACCTCCATGGACCGGCTTTGTAAAGAGTTAAAATTTGGAGTTTGATACTCTTTGACGCCTACAACTTTATCACCGCTCAGTATCACCACCTGCCAACTGACATTCCAAAAATCATAGAGGGAAATATTTTTGGCTTCCCAACTCACCCGCGGCGAAACCACAAAACTCTTTTTATCAACAGTCTCCCGGGTAACCGGCACATAGATAATATTGTTCAGCTCCCAATCAATCACCGGCGCATCATTATCATAATGCCGCCAGCGGACATCGCCTAAAACGACCTTGAGGTCACCCAACGTTTCGCTGGGGCTATAAGCCGTATGTATCACCACCCGGTCTTCTCCGGGATTAAGAAAACTCTTTTCCTCCGGTAATTCCTGACCATTGGCCACAAATTTGTAGCTAAATTCCGGAACCGCCCAGTCAGGGTTCGGATTATTGACGAAAGCGACCAGATCATAACGCCGGTTTCCCAAACTGACAAACTGCGGCGCCGACAAAACAATCTCTTGCGGTGCCATTTTTTTATGGTAAGCCGACCAATCAAAGGAACTCTGATTTAGACTACGGGCTAATTGGTTAAAACCGGGACTCTGCAAAAGTTTAATCAGGTTAAAAACTACCAGGCCATAGATAACCACGATTACAACCGCAAATAAAACCAGGCCTGCCCGCCGGAAGGTTTCCTTATGGCTGAGAAAAAAATAACCACGCTCTAATTCTTTTGGGGTCAAAGGTTGGTAATCATTCATACATATAAAAAACGGCTAAATATAAAGGGGTCACTTTTATTATACAATAAATAACCCAATTAACCAAGATGGCATTTCTCTCCCGGCTATGTTATAATAAGGATGATTTAAAAAAAACTAAAATAAAAATATGTTAGAAACTTCCAAAGATTTATTGTGGCTACTTCTCGGCATATCTATATTCATGATTGCTTGTTTTAGTTCTTGGGTGATCTACCAGATCGGACGCTCGATCAAAGGCATAAATAACATTATCCAGAAAGGCCAGAGTATCGCCAACTCGGTCGACCAGGGTGTCAAGGAACTTAAAGATAAAAGCGGTCATGCCGCCGCCTATATCAGTTTGTTTATAAAGGGCGGTCTGGAAATATTGAAATCGCTGCAAAACCGCCGGGAAAAAAATAAATCCCGTTCCAAAAAATAAAAACAAAAAATCCTCTGCCGGGGAAAATCCCGATAAATCTATCCTATCATAAACCATAAGATAAAGGTTATCGGGTTTTATTATCTGTTAAATCCATGCTGGTTCACCTCCATACCCACTCCCACTACTCTTTACTGGACGGACTGGGCACCATCGACCAACTGGTCAACAAAGCCAAGGCCGACGGAGCCACCGCCCTAGCGCTGACCGATCATGGCGTCATGTACGGCGCTATTGAGTTTTATAAAAAATGCCGCGAGGCCGGGATCAAGCCCATCATCGGCATGGAAGCCTATATCGCTCCCGGTTCCTTGCACGATAAGAGCTCCCGGGAAAAACCTTATCACCTGATACTACTAGCCAAAGACAACCAGGGCTACAAAAATCTGATGAAGCTGACCAGCCTGGCCCATTTGGAAGGTTTTTATTATAAACCGCGGTTGGACTGGGAAACATTGCGCCAATATTGCCAAGGTCTGATCGCCTCTACCGCCTGCCTAAGCGGACCGCTAGACCGCCATATTATATCCGGCCAGGAAAAGTCGGCCGAACAAAACTTGGAATTGCTCATAGACATTTTTGGCCGCGATAATCTCTGTTTGGAGTTGCATGTCCGCAATATGCCCGAACAAACGATCATTAATCCGGGGCTAAAAAAATTATCGGACAAATACCAAGTGCCGTTAATTGTTACTAATGATATCCATTATGTCCACCAGGACGACGATAAGGCACAGGATGTTTTACTCTGTATTCAGACAAAAAGTAAACAGTCCGACAAGGACCGCCTGACCTACTTGGGCGAAAATTATTCTATGATGACTGACGCTAAACTGCGTTCTCTACTTCCGGACTATTCTCAGGCTATAGATAATACCCAAAAAATAGCCGACCGCTGTAATTTGGAAATAGAGCTGGGTAAAATTCAACTGCCAAAATACGATTTGCCCGAAGGCGTAACCGCCGAAGCCGAAATGCGCCGCCTGGCTATGGAAGGTCTGCAAAAAAGATTTGGTCTGACCGAAAAAGAAATACCGGCCAACATCTCCGAACGTCTGGAGTATGAATTATCAATCATAGAAAAGACCGGCTTTGCCGCTTACTTTTTAATCGTGCAGGATTTTGTCAACTGGGCCAAACAGCAAAAAATAATTGTCGGACCGGGCCGGGGTTCGGCCGCCGGCAGTTTGGTTTCTTATCTGATCGGCATCACCAATATCGATCCACTCAAATATAATCTGATCTTTGAAAGATTTTTAAATCCGGACCGTATTTCCATGCCCGATATTGATTTAGACTTTGCCGACAACCGCCGCAATGAAGTGATCGAATATGTGGAACAAAAATATGGCAAAGATCACGTCGCCCAGATTATCACTTTTGGAACTATGGCCGCCCGGGCCTCGGTACGCGATGTCGGACGGGTACTGGGCTACAGCTATGCTTACTGCGACCAGATCGCCAAGATGATTCCGATGTTCAGCTCCCTGGAAGAAGCACTAAAAAATGTTAAAGAATTAAAACAGCTTTGCGAGGAAGACGCGGAGGCCCAACGCCTGGTTGATATGGCTAGAAAACTGGAGGGCCTGGCCCGGCACAGCTCCACCCATGCCTGTGGCGTACTGATCACCAGAGATCCGCTGACTGATTACGTGCCGGTGCAATACGCCAGCTCGGACGATAAAACTGTCATCTCTCAATATTCTCTGCATCCTATCGAGGATCTGGGACTGTTAAAAATGGATTTTTTGGGCTTAAAAAATCTGACCATCCTGGAACAGGCCATTGAAATCATCGAAGCCACTAAAAAAATTAAAATTGATATTGATCTCATACCGCTGGACGATAAAAAAACATTTGAACTCTTGCAAAGAGCCGAGACTACCGGCGTCTTTCAGCTGGAATCGGGCGGTATGAAGCGTTATCTCAAACAACTCAAACCCACGGAGCTGGAAGACATCATCGCTATGGTTTCACTTTACCGCCCCGGACCTATAGAGTTTATCCCCGAATACATCGCCGGCAAACAAGGCACTAAAACTATCGCCTACTTGCATCCCAAACTAGAGCCGATACTCAGCCATACATACGGTATTGCTATTTATCAGGAGCAGATCATGACCATTGCCCGGGACCTGGCCGGCTTTAGTTACGGTCAGGCCGATGTCTTGCGCAAAGCCGTGGGTAAAAAAATCAAAAAATTATTGGACGAGCAAGAAGAAGCGATGGTAGCCGGTATGGTCCAAAACGGCATTGACCGCAAAACCGCCAACAAAATCTGGGAGTTTATCATCCCTTTTGCCCGCTATGGTTTCAACCGCTCCCACGCTACCTGTTATGCTCTGATCGCCTACCAGACTGCTTATCTGAAGAGTAATTATCCCGAGGCTTTTATGGCCGCCTTACTCACTTCCGACCAGGACAACATCGACCGCGTTACTATCGAAATCAACGAGTGCCGCAAGATGGGATTGGAAGTGTTGGCGCCGGATGTCAATGAGAGCTTTAGTAACTTTGCCGTAGTGGAAAGCCGCGATCCCAAACAAAAAAGTAAAATCCGTTTTGGACTCTGCGCCATTAAAAATGTCGGCAAAAATATCGCCAAAGTAATTATCCGCGAACGCAAAGCCAACGGACCATACCGATCTATGGAAGATTTTTTGCTACGCATCAAGGATAAAGATCTGAATAAAAAATCCCTGGAAAGTCTGATCAAGGCCGGCGCTTTTGATAAGTTTATCAGCCGCGGCGCCGCCCTGGGTAACCTCAATACCATCCTGGAGTATCACAAAAAAATCCAAACTGACCATAAGAGCGGACAAAATAATCTTTTCTCCGATCTGCCTCTGACCAGTACAGTGATGTCCCTCAAACTGGACGAATATGCCGATGCCAGCGCCGAAAAAAAACTATCCTGGGAAAAAGAACTGCTCGGCCTCTATATCAGCGACCATCCTTTTAAAAAATACGCCAAACTATTGCCTGACAGCGTTGTCAGTTTAAACGCCTTGCGCCAAAAAAACAATCAGACCGTCAAGGTGGCCGGCGTCATAACCAATGTCCATAAAATTATCACTCATCAGGGACAAAATATGCTCTTTGTCACTATTGAAGACTCGCTAAGCAGTATTGAGGTAATCGTTTTTCCCCGAACTCTGGAAAAAACCTTTGGCCTTTGGCGCGACGAAAATATGGTTCTGGTCCAAGGCCGAGCCTCGGATAAAGACGGCCAGATGAAAGTGTTGGTAGAAAGCGCCGAGCTTATCACCGCGGAAACTATCACGGCTCTAGAGAATAAGAAACTGGCTTCCAATAAACTCTGGCTGTCTCTGCCGGCCGATTTTGATAAGGAGCGTATGAATGAACTCAAGAGTCTGTTGGAAAAATTTCCCGGCCTGACACCGGTTTTTCTGGAGTTGCACAACGGCCATGCCCGCAAAATAAAAACTAATCTCAAAGTACTGCCGACTGACGAGCTACAAGGACAACTCGATAAATTTCTCGGGCGGCAGGCCTGGCGGTTGGAGAGCTATTAAAGAATACCTGACTTTTTGTCGTTATTTTGTTATAATTAACAAGCTCTTAGCCCGTGGCCCTAACGCCATCAACTATAAGCTATTTGCATTAAGCATTAAATAAGTTTATGTCCCCTAATAACCATAATCGTGCCAGCAAAATCTACAGTCGCATTGTCTTTTTTTTCCTAATCCTGACTATTGTCGCCATCGGCGTAGTATTAAACTTTGCTTTGGCAAAAGCCACTATTAAAATTAAAGGTTATACAGTTGACCAGGAAGCCGATGTCTTGGTAGAAGTGCTTCCCGAGGGTAGCGAAGCATCTTCCGACCAGGTGCTGGGCAAAATCCTCAACACCTCTTTTGATGCTGAGGTTAGCCAAGAAGTCAGCCAGACCAAGATTGTAGGACAAAAAGCCGCCGGCTATGTGACGATCTATAATAACTATTCCCAAAACCAGTCCCTGGTAAAAACCACCCGCCTGCTGACCCCGGATAATAAACTTTATCGTCTTAGTGAATCGATCATGGTGCCGGCCGGCGGAAAAGTAAAGGTTTGGGCCGAGGCCGACCAGGCCGGTGAACAGTTTTTAACTGAGGCGACCAAATTTACTATCCCCGGACTCTGGGAAGGACTACAGGATAAAATCTATGGCCAAAGCGATGAGGCTATGCAGATGCAAAGCATACCAAAATATGTGATTACGGAAAATGATCTAGCCGAGGCCCAGAAAAAAATAACGGCGACCGCCGGACCGCAAGCTTTACAGACATTTAACGACCTGGTATCGGATAATCTGAAATTAGATCTTACTAACCTCTCTCTGAAATATGAGGACTTGGCCGGCAACCCGACCATCGGCCAGGAAACAAAAGAGTTTAAGTTTAAACAGACGGTCAAGGCCTACGGTGTAGTTTTTAACAAAGATGATCTGAATAAAGCCACCCAGGTAAAATTTAAAAATAGCCTGCCGGCCAATGAATCCCTAGTAAGCGCCGATCTGACTAATCTGAAATATGCCATTGTCGAGCTGGATGTTGATAAAGGCCGGGCCGTCATCAATGTCAAATTTAACGTCAAAGTAAACGGCAATAACGGCCTGGCTGACATTGATAAAAATCGCTTGGCCGGACAGTCTATTGGTGAAGCCCAAAATTATCTGAAAGATGAATTAAAAATTGAGGGTGCAGAAATCAATCTCTGGCCCTTTTGGGTAAATAAAATCCCCAGCTTCAAAGACCATATTATTATTGAATAAATTTTGTGTTCAGTTTTACTAAATTATGAATCTGCTTTCAGGAATCATTGTCATTGCCGGGCTCTGTCTATTTGAGATCATCAGTAGCATTGATAATGCCATCATCAACGCCGAGGTCTTAACCACCATGCGGCCCAAAGCGCGCCGCTGGTTTTTAATCTGGGGACTATTATTTGCTGTTTTCCTGGTACGTGGCCTCCTACCCTGGTTGATCGTCTGGGCCACTACCCCCCAACTAAATGCTTGGCAAGCCCTGACCGCCACCTTTACCAGTGATCCCAGAGTGCTGGAGGCGGTAGAACTATCCTCACCTATGTTGCTCATCGGCGGTGGTACCTTCTTAATATTCTTGTTTTTTCACTGGTTATTTATCGAACCAAAAAACTACGGCTTCCGTGGAGAAAAATTTTTTCACGCCCAATCAGTCTGGTTTTTCGCGATAGTGGCTGTACTACTGACCCTGATCGTCTGGTTTGCCCTGCAAATTAACCCACTGATGGCTTTTGGCGCCGTTGTCGGTTCTACAGCCTTCTTTATCACTCACGGCTTTAAGCAAAACGCCGAAGTAGGAGAAAAAAATTTACTGCGCAAAAACATGTCTGATGTCAGTAAAATCCTTTACCTAGAGGTCTTGGATGCCACTTTTTCTATTGACGGCGTGCTGGGCGCCTTTGCCTTTACTTTGTCGGTGCCCTTAATATTTTTAGGCAACGGCGTCGGAGCTATAGTGGTTCGGCAAATGACCGTCGGTAATCTAGATAAAATAAAAAAATATATCTACCTCAAAAACGGGGCCATGTATTCTATTCTTTGCCTGGGAATAATTATGCTTTTAGACAGTTTTGGCTTTAACCTGCCTAGCTGGGCCTCGCCGCTAATAACCTTTGCCTCGGTCGGTTATTTTTTCTATAAATCGAAGCTGCATATTAAACAAAAAGCTGCGGCTTAAATGTACCTTCGTTTTTCTGGAACGAAGTCGCGCTCAGCGTGACGAGCGATAGAAACTGGATTCTATCGCCCTGAACCTTACGGTTCATGGCTCCAGAATAGCCAAAAATTTTGACTTTCCCCTGTTTTTAGAGCTATAATTATTGCTGTCCGGTGACTGCTGTTAGCTACCAACTAACTCCGATAATTTGCCGAAAAATTGGCTAAATGAGTGCTCTACTTTTCTTCGAGCGAAATCGCGCTGGGCGCGATGAGTCGAGAAGCTGAGTAAAGAATTTGGGTGGAACCACCGAAAGGTGCCCTGTACCCGAACAACCCTAAAAACCCGAACGAAGTGAGCGGTTTACGGGAAGTGAGTGGTACAGGGCGAACCAATTGGTCCCAAAGCAATCTAGCTTTGGGTTATTTTAATTTAAAAATATGTGCACAATTACAAGCTTTTTGGAATTATTAAATAAATACTCTGGTTTAATAACTGCCGTGACATTGATATTTGGCAGTTTATGGGGAATTGTAAAATTTAGAGAACATATAAAAGACAAACGTTTTAATACATACCATAAATTAATTGATGAATTAGTAAACGAACAAATACAACCCGACAGAAAAATTAAGCTTGATCGTCAAATAGCGATAATTTATGAATTAAGAAGCTTCACAAATTATTTTGGTGTTTCAGCTAGAATACTAGATGGTTTAAAAAAAGAGTGGTCAAACGGAAACGAAAGAGTAATGGTTGAGATTGATCTGTCACTTGCTTACATGAGAAAAAATTGGTTGTGTAGACTAATAAAAAATAAATAAACGAACTGCGCACAAAACGCTATTATCTTAATCAATTAAAATTATGAATAACTCAAAATTGGACCACATTCGCCACTCGCTCTCCCATATCTTGGCCATGGCCGTGCTAAAAAAATTTCCCGATGCTAAATTAGGCATTGGGCCGACTATAGATAACGGCTTTTATTATGATTTTCTCTTGCCCGATAAACTGTCCGAGGAAGATTTGCCGGAATTGGAAAAATCCATGCGCCAGATCATCGGCCAAAAAATAGACTTTAAGAAATCCGTTTTGTCCCGCGCTGAAGCCCTGAAAAAAGTGTCGGCGAACAAACAGAACTTCAAAGAGGAATTAATCAATGATTTGCCCGAAAATGAGGAAATAAGCTTTTATGAGTCCGACGATTTTACCGACCTTTGTGCCGGCCCGCATGTTGAAAACAGCTCGGAAATAAATACGGAGAGTTTTAAACTGACGCATCTGGCCGGAGCTTATTGGCGCGGCGATGACACCAGAGACATGCTGACCAGAATTTATGGTGTGGCTTTTAACAATAAAAATGAACTGGCTGAACACCTGAAAATGCTGGAGGAAGCCAAGCTACGCGATCACCGCAAACTGGGTAAAGAATTGGATTTATTTACTTTTTCCGATATGATCGGCGGCGGTCTACCGGTCTGGCTACCCCACGGCACAGTCCTGCGCGATGAGCTGGAAAAACTGGCCAAAGAAACCGAATTTCAATGCGGCTATGAGCGCGTTTCCACCCCCGTTATTAGCAAAGAAGCCTTGTTTCTGAAAAGTGGCCATCTGCCTCATTATAAAGAAAGTATGTATGCGCCGATGGATATTGACGGCGAGGATTACTATATCAAGCCGATGAACTGCCCCTTTCACCATGTCGTTTTCCAGAGCAAGATGCGCAGTTATCGTGAATTGCCTCTGCGTCTAGCCGAATACGGCCTCTGCCACCGCTACGAAAAATCCGGCGAGCTGCAGGGACTGATGCGCGTGCGTAGTATGTGTATGAATGACGCTCACATCTATGTCCGACCGGATCAGGTCAAAGAGGAAATCAAACAGGTCATCCAGATGCACCAGTATTATTATAATTTGTTTGGCATTGATAAGGTCAGTTTCCGCTTGTCCAAGCATGATCCGGCTGATTTGGGCGGCAAATATGTTAATATGCCCCAAGAATGGGCGGACAATGAACAGATCCTGCGCGAAGTACTGACCGAAATGAAAGTAGACTTTTTTGAAGCGGAAAACGAAGCCTCTTTTTACGGACCAAAGATCGACGTGCAGATTTTCTCCGCCATCGGCAAAGAATACACTATCGGCACGGTCCAGCTGGACTTTGCTCAGCCGCAAAAATTTGAGCTAAAATATACTGATGAGACTGGTAAAGAAGTAATGCCCTATTGTATCCACCGCGCTCCTCTATCAGTACATGAACGGTTTATTGCTTTTCTGATCGAACATTTTGGTGCCAACTTTCCGCTATGGTTATCGCCGGTGCAAGTCAGAATAAACTCGGTGGCGGACAAACACAGCGAGTTTTGCCAAAATTTAGGCCAAGAATTGAAGAAACATTTTATCCGGGTCCAAGTCGATCTCAGTGCCGAGACTGTCGGCAACAAAATCCGTAAGAGTGCCAAAGAAAAAATTCCCTATACGCTGGTAATCGGCGACAAAGAAATGGCTTCAGACAAACTAGCCGTGCGCGTGCGTGGGCAAGAAAAGCTCTGGGAAGTGAGTAAAGATGATTTTATTAGAAACATAAGCGAAAACATCAAACAACGTAAATTAGAATTATGATAAATATTCCTCAGGCCTTGACCTATGACGACGTGCTTTTGGTCCCGAAAAAATCCACGATCAGCTCACGCAGTCAGGTCAATACCACTACTAAAATATCTCGAAATCTGGGGCTAAAGATTCCCTTGGTCAGTGCCAACATGGACACCGTTACCGAAAGCCAAATGGCTATAGCCATGGCTCTGTCCGGGGGCCTCGGTGTAATTCACCGCTTTTGCGATGTCACCAGGCAGGCGCGAGAAGTAGCTCGGGTTAAACGTAAACAAAATATTGTTATTGATCATCCTTTTACCGTGTCCCCGGAAGAAAATCTAGCCGCGGTCAAGGCTAAGATTATTGAGCATAATTGCAAAAGTTTTTTGGTCAGCGACCGGGAAAATAATCTCTTGGGAATACTCACCAACCGCGACATAAAATTTGTCAAAGACGAACAGACTTTGGTCCGAGATATGATGACAGCAAAAGAAAAGCTGATTACCGCCCGCGATGGTATCAGTCCGGAAGCGGCCAAGGAACTTTTAACCAAACATAAAATTGAAAAACTGCCATTAGTAGATGAAAATTTTAAAATTAAAGGACTGATTACGGCGGCGGATTTTCTCAATCATTTTAATAACAATCAAGCGGCCAAAGATAATAAAGGACGGCTCTTGGTCGGAGCGGCCATCGGCGTACGCGGTGATTATATGGAACGGGTAGATGCTCTGGTCAAGGCCGAGGTTGATTTATTAGTCTTGGACATTGCTCACGGACATTCCGAAATCGCTATCAAGGCGATCAAAGAAATCAAAACTAAATATCCTCAAATGGAGCTAGTCGGCGGCAATGTGGCTACTCGCGAAGGCGCGGAAGATTTAATTCAGGCCGGAGTGGATGCCATCAAAGTTGGCATTGGGTCGGGTTCAATCTGCACCACGCGGACAACTACCGGCTTTGGTGTGCCGCAGCTTACAGCCATTATGAACGCCTCCCAGTCCTGCCGCAAACATAATATTCCTCTGATTGCCGACAGCGGCATTCGTAAGCCGGCCGATATTGTAAAGGCCTTAGCCGCCGGCGCGGACACGGTCATGATTGGCGGACAATTTGCCGGCACCGATGAAGCTCCCGGACCGATTATCACTTACCAGGGAAGACGCTACAAGATATCACGCGGCATGGCTTCTCTGACCGCCGCTCTCTCCCGCCCTGATGCCAAAGAAAATCTCAGCCAGATTACTCCCGAGGGTATAGAAGCCCGCGTGCCCTATCGCGGACCGGTACAAAACATTATTGACCTATTTATGGGGGGACTGCGCTCCGGTATGAGTTATGGCAATGCTCAGACTATCGCCGAACTGCGCGAACACGCCGAGTTTATCCAGATCACGGCCGCGGGATCAATAGAATCCGGTTCGCATGATAATGAATTGTTATAATATCCAATAAATATAAAAATTAATCTTCGCCAAAAGCGGAGATTTTTTTATAATATTATACTATTGACAATTCTACTAAAATATGTTAGTATATAAAGTCCCTTAGGAAATCCTAAGAGACTCTCCCGGCTGGGAGAATTCACATCCTACGTGGCGTTTGGAGGTGAATAAAATGACACTGACTTCTCAGCGCAAGGGTGAGATCGCTCTCGCTGCCATCAAGTTGCAGGTGCAACGCGAAGGCATCCGGAACTTCAAACCCCGGGCCATGAGGCGTCGGATGGGCGAGTTTGCCAAGCTCACCGGATTCTCGGTGGACGAGCTCGAACAGTTCTTTCGGGAAATGTTCCAGGAGGTCCTGGACGAAACTCTCGCGAAGTAAGTAGCGAGATGTAAAGAGGGAGAGGGGTTGAGACCGCCCGGGTCTCGTGAAAGGGTAATTGTGTTCTCCGGCTCACAGGCCGATGGAACCAGAATAAGAACCCTACCTCCTCCCTCTTTTATGTTTGCTAAAATAGATTTATTAACATAAAAACGCTCCCGAGTCTATGACCCGGGAGCGTTTTGAAAACAGCGCACAGCTAGTTGTTCCGACGGGGAACTTCAGCCGACCGCTTTTTCTCCGCAGCGTAAAGGAACATGATGGCAACTAACAGCAAACCGACGCCTACCCACTCTTCACTCTTTGGCCAAGGCAGCCCCAAGAGCCAATGAGCCCCCAGCGTAGCTATCACCCCGGCCAACAGCGAGGAGGTCCGATTAGCCACACCGGCGAAAGTCGCCGTACGCCCCCGATACATGAAGATGAACACCGAAGTGAAGGCAATACAGCCGTAGAAAACACCGGAGGCGTTTGCCAATAGATTGGCATGGTGAGCCGCTTGCTGCAAATCAAGCAAGCGCGGGTCCGTCCAGTGGAAAACGCTGGTCGCCCACAAGAGTAGCGGCACGGTCACTATCAGAGTGGCCCAGGCCGCGAACTGCTCATAGGAGAAGTAACCCTTGTTGTCCTGCTCGCGACCGTGCCGCGTGTTCTTGTAATAGTTCATGCAGTACAGTCGGATCGCATAGGCGATCACATAGGCAGCCAGCACGATGTAATGGAAGGTGTCTAACCCGGAGGTCGTCAGAGCGACCCCGTTTTTCGGAGTAGCGACCGCTGCTACTGTCGGGAAAAGCCTCGCTTTTAAAGGCCCGTACAGCATCATCACGGCCACCGCCAGCAAGGCCAGAATCACGGCCCAGCTTTCTTCCGCATAGACGCGCTTGCGCATCAGTCCCTGTCTGATTTGGATCCAATCCACCAGGCGACTGATAACAATAACACAGCCGCGCATGATGGCCATGGCCACCATCACCGACAAACCGGTGCGCGTGTACATCAATGTAGTGCCGGGAATGATGACCGCGGCGCAGATCCCAGACAATACAATGTAAGGAGTCTCCACCGGTGTGCTGAACAGACCGAACCGGCGTCGATCACTGCCGGGCATGCGGTACCAGCGCCAGACGAGCACCACGGCCAGCGCGACGATCACGCTACCGGTAGTGTTGTAATAGGTGTAGGTCAGCTCCGGCAGGCCGAGGTTATGGGTGAAGTACTTAGCCGAAATGCCATTAGCGACATAGAGAATACAGTACAACCCACATAACTTGACCAGCGGGCGGATGTCAGGCAAGCCAGATGTTTTCATATTATCCCTCGCATTTTTTGCTGCAATCAAGATTGTGACGAACCAAAACTAACCCTTAAAGTTACTCTTCGCCATAAGTCTTGTCAAATGTCCTAAAAAAAGTTAGTATAAATCATAAAAGAATTTTTATGTCGTCAAGCAAACCGCTAAAAACTAGACAATTACCGAAAAAAAAATTTCATCTGCTGATATTCGGCTGTCAGATGAATATTTCGGATGCCGAACGATTGGCCAAGATATTGACCCAGATCGGTTATGAGCAAACTAAAAATGAATCTGAGGCCGACCTGATCGCCGTGGTGGCCTGTGCAGTCCGCCAAAAAGCGGTCGATCGAATACATGGCAAAGTGCGCAACTGGCAGCTGGTTAAGGAAAAACGTCCGCTGGTCACCCTGCTTTCCGGCTGTGTCTTGGCCGCTGACCGCAAAAAGCTGGCCGACAAATTTGATTTGTTTATTGATATTAAAAAACTAGACACTCTGCCGGAGCAGATTCAGGCTTTGGCGCCCGAGGAAAAACTGGCCCTACCGGATTTTTTTGATATTGAACCGAGCTACTACTCGGCTTACCGGGCCTACGTGCCGATCATGACCGGCTGTAATAAATATTGTACTTATTGCGCCGTACCCTACACCCGCGGCAAGGAAATTTCCCGGCCTTCGGCCAATATCTTGGAAGAAATTCAGCATTTGCTGGAGCACGGCTACAAAGAAATAGTTTTGCTCGGCCAAAATGTAAATAGTTACGGCCTGGATAAAATGGAGGGAATAAAATTTCCCGAATTGTTGCAAAAAATTGACAAGCTTGGTGATAATTTTTGGCTGAAATTCTTAACCAGCCATCCCTACGACATGTCCGATAAACTGATAAAAGTAATGACCAAAACCAAAAACTTGAACGACTATTTGCATTTACCGATGCAGTCCGGTTCTGATGCCCTGCTAAAAAGAATGAACCGTCATTACTCTATCGCCCAATACAAAAAATTAATTAGAAAAATAAAAAAATCTTTACCCCAAACCGCTATATCTACAGATACTATTGTCGGATTTTGCGGAGAAACTGAGAAAGAATTTCAGGCCACTGCAAGTCTGTTAAAAACATTAAAATTTAATATGGCCTACTTGTCCCAATATTCTCAAAGGGCCGGCACCGCCGCCGCTAAGCTTTACAAAGATGATGTGCCTAAGGCGGTGAAAAAGGAACGCTGGAACAAACTCAATAAAATACTGACAAAAAATTCCCTAGATTTTAATAAAACCATGCTCGGCCAAACCAGAGATGCGCTAATCGATTACGTTGACAAAACTGGTAATATTTATAATAATATTGGGAAATTATCAAATTATATTTCAGTGCACATAGCCACAACAAAACCCTTACCTATCGGCGAATTTACCCAAGTAAAAATTGTTGAGGCCAAAGCCTGGGGCGTCAAGGCGGAAGTGGTAAAGTAAAAAATAACAATTTAGGAAGAAAAGCGATGTCACAAGGATTTGTTTATATTTTGACGAATAAGAATAATGCCGTATTATATACGGGAGCTACTAATGATCTGATTCGGCGCACTTATGAACACAAAAACCGCTTGGTGGAAGGATTTACCAAAAGGTATAATATAGATAAACTGGTATACCACGAGGTGCTGGAAGATATTTTTCAGGCCTACCAGAGGGAAAAACAAATAAAAAATTTACTTCGGACCAAGAAAATCAAATTAATTAACAATTTTAATCCCGAATGGAAAGACTTGTATAATACCTTGTAGTTAATCGAACCGCTTTTCTGGAGCGAAGCGATAGAAACTCCTTACGAATCAACTTGAGATTCTATCGCCCCTCGTCTGCGCTCGGGGCTCCAGAATGGCAAACTATTATGCCTAAAATAAAACCAAAACTAATCGTCGTCATCGGTCCCACTGCTTCCGGCAAGTCGGCTTTGGCTGTTAAAATTGCCAAAAAATTTAACGGAGAAATAATTTCCGCCGACTCCCGGCAAATATATAAAGACCTAGATATCGGCGCCAATAAAACTACACAAAAAGAAATGGCCGGTATCCCCCACCACCTACTCGACATCGCCCGGCCCAATCAAAAAATAACCCTCTTCAACTGGCAAAGAAAGGCTTTCGTCACGATAAATAAAATAATTACAAACAAAAAAATTCCGATTCTCTGCGGGGGCACCGGGCTCTATCTCTGTTCCGTATTGCAAAATTACAAAATGCCCCAGCAGAGCCGTCCCTGTCCTTATGATTTTATTATTTTCGGACTTAGCCCGAATCGCCCCGATCTGTACAAAAAAATTGATCAGCGTGTCTTAGCCATGTTGCAGGACGGCCTGATCAAAGAAGTCGACAAAATCTACCGCCAGTATCCGGACAAAAAGCTCAATGCACTGACCGGCATCGGCTACAAAGAAATTATCGCCTGGTTGGATAATAAAATTAGTTTTCCGGAAGCTGTCCGTCAAATCCAACAAAATACACGCCACTATGCCAAACGGCAGATGACCTGGTTCCGGCGCATGGAAAAACAAGGTTTTAAAATTCACTGGAATTTGTCTTGGCCGAAAATACAAAGCGAAATAAAAAAATTCTAATTTGAAAAGGTAACTAAAACGCGCCGCGTCTGACGCGGCGCGTTTTCAAATGTCTATTTCTTCAATTTTTCTTTAAGCAATCTTTCCACTATCTGCGGATTAGCTTGGCCACGGCTTTCGGCCATGACTTTACCGATAAAAAATTTTAGCAGGGCCTCTTTGCCGGACTGATAAGCCCGTACTTGTTCTGGATACGACATGATGATTTTTATGACAAAGTCGCTCAAGGTAGCCTGATCGTCCTCCTGTAATAATTTTAAATCCTCGGCTATATGGCTAGGATCGTCGTCCACACCCTTGAACATCTCTCTAACGATAGTCCGCCCGGCTGAACTGTTTATTTTTTTTAGATAAATCAAGGATAAAAATTCGGCCATATTTTCGGCACTGATTTTAAAATTTTTGTAGTCAAAATCTCCTTTGATCAGGGCAAAAATCTCGGTGCTGATCCAATTATAGGCCAATTTAGCCAGCTTTTCCCGGTGTTCGGCCCAGAGCTTGTCGGCGGCCGGACTATCCTGGGCTACTTTACGCTCGGCCAGAAGCCAGGCCTGTAGTTCAGACATCACTTCTTCAAAATATCCGGCCCATTCTTTTTGGTTAATTAAAACCCGGGCGTCTTTATAATTTAACTGATACTCTCTGACAAAGCGCTCAGCTTTGGCCTGTGGTAATTCAGTCTGTTTGGCTTTGATCTCGGTCAATAATTCTTTGCTAATAATTAGCGGCGGTAAATCCGGCTCCGGAAAATAACGGTAATCGGAAGAACCCTCTTTAGTCCGCTGTAAAACTGTCACGCCTTTATTTTCATCCCAACCTCTGGTCTCCGTGATCTTTGGTGCTTTTTTCTGATCCCAGAGTTTGCTTTGACGATCAATCTCAAATATCAAAGCCCGCTCTACGGAACGGAAAGAATTTAGATTTTTTATCTCTATCTTGGGATAAAGTTTAGCTTGACCTTGCGGTCGCAGAGAGATATTGGCATCGCAACGTAATTGTCCTTTTTCCATGTCCGCATCACTCACTCCCAGATAACGCGCTATTAATCTTAATTCCTGTAAAAATTCTTTGGCTTCGGACGGTGTCCGGAAATCCGGCCTGGTTACTATCTCCGCTAAGGGCGCTCCCCCGCGATTAAAATCAGTCAGAGTATTTCCGCCTCGGTGGATATTTTTAGCGGCATCTTCTTCCAGATGCAAGCGCTCAATACCAAAACGTTTTCTTCTACTGTCAATATTTAAAATCAAATGCCCTTCACCGGCCAATGGCTCATCAAATTGGGAGATTTGATAACCCTTGGCTAAGTCCGGATAAAAATAATTTTTCCGGTCAAATTTTGACCGCTGATTTATCTTACAGTTTAGTGCCAAAGCCATGGCCAGACCCTGATGCACCGCGGCTTGATTAACCGTCGGCAGAGTGCCGGGATGACCCAGACAAATCGGACAAACCAAAGAATTAGGTGCCTGATTATCCCGATTCGCGCAAGCACAAAACATCTTGCTCTTAGTCTTGAGCTGTAGGTGGATTTCCAAACCAATAATTGTTTCGTATTTACCCATTATAATATTTTATCTATGGCTGTTTTGATTTCGGCGGCAATATTTTCCACACTACCCACAGCCTTAATCACTGACCAATTTTTATTTTCCTTTGCTTGCCGCAGATAACCCTCGCGCACGGCCAGATGAAACTCTTTAGCTTCGTTATCTAGCCGGTCTTGTTTGGACTCCCGCCGACGCTCGTCGGCCTGCTCCGGAGTGATGTCTAAATATATGACCAGATCGGGCTCCAGGTCGTATTTGGCCCACTGATTCATTTCTCTTATTACTGCTAAATCTAACTGCCGCGCCGCACCTTGATAAGCAAAAGTGGACCCATCAAAACGATCACATAGTACAATTTTATTCTGGGATAAAGCCGGTTCCACTACTTCCTTGACGTGCTGAGCGCGGGAGGCTAAAAAAAGCAATAATTCAGTGCGGCTGTCCATAGCCCCGTGTTCTTTATCCAGGATGATTGATCTTATTTTTTCGGCGATAACTGACCCGCTCCCTCCCGGCTCTCTGGTCAGCAGTATATCTTTCCCCTGGGAAATTAAATACTGCTTGGCCAGTTCAATCTGGGTGCTCTTACCGGACTTATCCCCACCTTCAAAAACTATAAATTTTCCACTGGCCATGTCTTATTATAATAACACAAAAAATGACATTTTACTGCTTATTTTTTTCTATGTGACAGTGACGGCAAAGAGGAATATAAGCCTCTGATCCGCCGACCAAGATCTTTTCCGTTGACTTGACGATGCGATGACTGCGCGAAGCCAGTTTGCCGCAACCACGGCAGACCGGATGTAATTTTTCTACAAACTCGGCTTCGGCCAGGAGCTCAGGGACTCCGGCAAAAGGCTTACCGGCGTAATCCTGATCTAAGAAAGTAACAATCACTACTTTGCCGCTGTCGGCTAATTTGCGGATATCTCTGGTTAAATCGTCTGTTTTTAGAAATTGAGCTTCATCAATAGCTACGATATCTACCTCATTATTTTCCAGCCATCGAAATATGTCCGCCATACTACTGACATTTTGGGCATTGAAAGAAGAGCCTTTGTGGGTCACTACCTTTTCGTCATCATAGCGGTCGTCCAACTTACTTTTAAAAAGAGCAATTTTTTTTGCCGCGTCTTTTCTGACTTCATTGGTAATCTCAATACGGTTAAGCTGTTTTAAGAGCTCTTCGCTTTTGCCGGCAAACATGGCTCCGGTAATCACCCAGATAAATCCGCCCCGGCACATGACCATAGCATTGTCTAAAAAAATTTCCATGACCGAAAAATTTAATTATTTAAAATTATTAGTAACCCGAGGAGCCTTCCCGCCCGGCACCACGGACGGTCTGGTCCAGCTCTTTTGTTTCCGCAAAAACCGGACTTTCGTGTTTTTCTATAATCAGCTGGGCGATACGGTCGCCGGCTTTGATTTGATAATCTTCGTCGGACAAATTAATCATCGCCACTACTAATTCACCGCGATAATTGGAATCGACCACGCCGGCCAAAGTATGTAAGCCATGCTTTACCGCCAAGCCGCTCCGGTCGCGCACATTGCCCCAGTAACCTTCGGGAATGGCTATAGCCACGCCCGTTTTTAGCACTGTCCTCTGCCCGGCAGGCAATAAGACATCGTCTAAAGAGCTAACATCAAAACCGGCGTCGCCCGGATGCATAGCTTGCGGCATAGTCGCCCGATTGTCTAATTTTTTAATTTTTATCTCCATCTTTTACCAGTTCTACAAACTTAAATCTGATTCCATTATACTCCTGTTTTTCTTCTTTTAATACTTGGTTAAACTCTCCGTATTCGGGAAAAAAAGTGTCGGCTGGATACACGGCATCAATCATCGTCAGATATAATTTGTCGGCATATTTTATAGCCTGACGATAGATGGATGCGCCACCGATAAAAAATATTTCGCTGTCTCCTGATTTTTTAGACCAGTTCAAGGCCTCTTCGATGGAATGAAAAACCGGACAATCCACCGGTGCAACAAAATTTTTATCCAAAGACAAGATTACATTAATGCGTTTGGGTAAGGGTTTAGAACCCAGAGACTCAAAAGTAGTCTGCCCCATAATTACTATGTGCCCGCTGGTTATTGCTTTAAAATGCTTCAGGTCATCAGGCAAGTGTACTAAAAGCTTATTTTTGTAGCCGATGCCCCGGTCTTTGGCAATGGCGGCGATGATGCTGATAGTTGGTATGTTCATATTATTTATTTAAACCTTTCTACCCCCCCCCACCATCTCCACCTTACCAAGGGGGAGGGAGAGGGGGTTAAACCGCTATCGGCGCTTTAATACTGGGATAAGGATCATAATTTTCCAAGGTAAAATCTTCGTACATAAAATCTTCAATATTTTTAATATCCGGATTTATTTTCATGGTCGGCAAACCGCGCGGTGTCCGGGATAACTGTTCTTTGACCTGATCAAAATGATTAAGATAAATATGAGTGTCTCCGTAGGTATGGACAAAAGTACCCGGTTGCAGACCGGTCACCTGCGCCACCATCATCAGTAGTAACGAATAGGAAGCGATATTAAAAGGTACGCCCAAAAAAGTATCACAAGAGCGCTGATACATTTGGACCGATAACTTGCCCTTGGCGACATAAAACTGGAAAAAGCAATGACAGGGCGGCAAAGCCGTCAGTGGTACCTCCGGCGGATTCCAGGCGCTCACAATCAGTCGCCGGTCATTAGGTTTAGTTTTTATACGTTCAATAACTTCTTTGAGTTGATCCACACCGCCAAAATCTCGCCACTGTTTGCCGTAGCCCGGTCCGATGCTCCCCCACTTTTTAGCAAACTCCTCGTCCGCCTTAATATTATTTATATATTCCTCCAACTTTTTATCCCAGGCCTCACTGTATTTAGGAAACTCCGTGGTCAAATTATTGAGCTCCAAATATTTTTGAAAAGGCCACTCATTCCAAATACTGACCCCGTTATCTACTAAATATCTAATATTAGTGTCGCCGTGGATAAACCAAATCAGTTCGTGAATAATTGCTTTAAGAAACATTTTTTTGGTGGTCAGTAGTGGAAAACCATCAGCCAGATCAAATCTAAGCTGGGCGCCAAAAATACTGCGCGTACCCACGCCGGTGCGGTCGTCTTTATCAACCCCTTCTTCTATAATCTTTCTTAATAGATCTAGATACTGTTTCATAAATTTAATCCTGCACCATCCATAGCCTTGGCGAAGGATGGTCATCCATTATTTTCTTTAGTAACCGCAAATATTGCCGCATATTATTTCAGACGCTCACAAAATTCACTAAGCTTATTATTCTCAATAAAATTATTAAAATCATGAGCCTTCAAAGTGGCGGCATTTTTAGTACAATAATAAAATTCACTATAGGTATCTTTTAAAATCAAATCATTTTTATTTTGACTCAGACTATCCCAATCTTCACTAGCCACATTAGCTAGCACATTTGTTTTATAAAAATCCTTCCGGCAATCATAGTGCGGCATAAAATAATAACCTTGTTCTAATTTTTGTATTGGGCCAAGTTTTCTGGACCAACCGTCTATGTTGCCCTGCGCATTTAGCAGAAAAACCGCTTTATCGGAAAAATCATAAGGTCCCTTGAAAACATAATTACAGATTGTGCCCGGACCAGCCTTAGTATCGTCTACTACCGCCAGCCTGTGAAAACGATTATACAAAAGCCACGCCGTAGCGCTAAGCAGTATAATTATTAATAAAATTTTTAATATTTTCATTTCAGTAAATTATCTAATTGCCGATATAACTCTTCCGCTGAACCGTTGTTATCCACGACCACATCGGCTAACTTCATCAGAGGCGGAATATTCACTTCTGTTTCTAATTGGTGGTCGGCCAAAAACTGTTCCCAGGTCTTATTTTTGTCATCCGGATTTTCCGCACGTCTGGTCAATCTTTCATATCTAATTTTGGGATCCGCTTCAATAGATACCAGCTTGAAACCTGCTATTTTTTTTAAATGTTCTACGTCAGCCTGACGCCGCGCGCCGTCTACGACCACGATTTTAGCATCTGATTTGGCTACATCCGCGGCCATGACCTTGGCAAAAAGGTCTTCGCCAAATCTTTCTCTGAGTAAAGTAGAAAGATTAGACATATTTTCCCGCGAATGTTCCAGATACAAACGATCCAAGACATCGCGCATAATAGTGGAGAAGCGAAAGGATTGGGCTCCGTATTTTTCTACAAAATATTTAGCCACCGTGCCTTTGCCGCTGGAAAGTAATCCTACTAATACTATTATTTTTTTAGTCATTACTAATTATGTTTAAAGCATAAAGACACATCTGGCGGACGGCCTCCGGCATATTGGCCAAATTTTCAATCTCCTCTTTATCAAACCATTTGATATCCAGGCTCTCGTTGCTTTTTTTTACTTGATCAGTGCTGGCGGTCATTAAATAATACTGACAATAGTGGTTATGGTCTCCGACGCTATGGACATCAGCGTGAAAGGGCAAAGGATTACTTTTGATTTCATCAGCTGTCTGCGGCAAAGAACTATAATTTACATATTCCGCACTTATCCCCGCTTCTTCCTGTAATTCGCGAAGCACGGCCTCATCCGGCGTCTCATCTGCTTCGATATGACCACCGGGACACAGCCATTTATTTAACTTGGTATGCAAAACTAATAATACTTTCTGATTAAAAACTACAACCGCGCCAATGGTTAAATCAGTTTTCATATTTATTGAATAGTAAGTTTCTTAGCCGGCACAAACTGCCTATATTTTATTCCTGCGGCCTCTAACAGTTTTTTGGACGCTACCCACAAGTCAACATCCTTATATTTGTCATCCTGATACACTACTTCCGTGATTCTGTTTTGAATTATAGCCTTGGCACAATCATTGCAGGGAAACAAATGACAATAAAGCACACTGCCCTTCACTGACTTATTGGCATTAAAAATGGCATTTACCTCGGCATGCACGATGTAGGGATATTTGGTGTTTAGAAATTCTTTCTTTTCATAGCCGCCTTCACGATCCCAGGGAAAAGCATCTTGATCCACGCCGCGCGGCCAGCCATTATACCCCATGCCCAAAACGATATGATTTTGATCCACGATCACGGCTCCGGTCTGGGTGCTCGGGTCTTTGGACCTCTGGGCGATCAGATCCGCCATAAACATAAAAGTTTCATCCCATGATAAGTAATCTTTTCTGGCTTCGGCCTTAGACATATTTTTATAATTTAACTCTCTAATTTTAGCAAAATAGACTGCTTTAATCAAACTTAAAAATTGGCTTACATTAGCCAAAAAAACTTAATAATTTTTCCCGACATAGCGCCCAATCACTTTTTATGGCTTAACCCGCGAGCCCGGAGGGCTTTTACGGGTTTAGCCAATATTTTTGAGTATTTTAACCTTATTTTTGTAGTCCGGCACAGTCCGGGCTACGAGCTTCCAAAAACGCTGGGAATGATTCATCTCACCCAGATGACAAAGCTCATGCACAATGATGTAGTCCGCCAAATCTGCGGGTAATAAACAGAGACGATAATTAAAATTAAGATTTTTTCTGGTAGAACAAGAGCCCCAGCGTGTACTCTGATTGCGCACTGACACCCGCCGAAAAGTAAAATTATAAGTCCGATTAAAAAGCGCCAAACGCTGTTCGACCAGTTCCGTTGTTCTTTTTTTATAGATTATAATCTGTTCCGGACTATGGTGTAAACTCATCAGACCAGCGTGCTGTTTTTGTCTGGTTACATTTTCCAAAATCCACTGCCACTTCTGTTGCAAATAGCGTTGGATCAAAAAAAGTGGATACAACTTTGGCACGGTTATCTGCACCGAGGCATCAGCGCGCACAGCCAGACGGATATAGCGTAAACGGCGAACCCGCTTGATCCGATAATGAATATTTTGCCCGCCCAGACTGATTTCTTTAATTTCCGGCCCCATGGTTTTCCAGATTATCCTGTAAAACTAATTGTCCGGCCTGAGTGTAAGCCCGGATCAGCCCCCCTACTCCCAGTTTAGTGCCGCCAAAATAGCGCACTACCACTAACAGACAATCCATAATATCTTTTTTCTGCAATAAATATAATAATGGCTGGCCGGCCGAACCGCCGGGTTCGCGGTCATTATGAAATTTTTCCCGAATGTATCCATCTTCGTCAATACGGTAGGCATAAACAAGATGAGATGCATCACTGTATTTTTTTTCCAATTCAGCCAATTGCGCTTTTGCCTGTTCAATTGAAGTAATATAAAAAACCAAGCTCAAAAACTTGGACTTTTTTACTATTATTTGTCCTTGGCCCAAACCGATTATTTTCAACATCCGGTCTGCTGTTCTAAATCCTATTTTTCCGACGCAACAAGCTAATACCGACTAAAATCAGAAGCACTCCCCAGGAATAACCCCAAAAACTGCCGCTGATCCAACCGGCTTGCTGGGCAATGGAAAAGGCCCCGAGGACAATAAGCAATACACCAAACATAGAAAAAAATTAATACTTATAGCTCCATTATACAATATCGGGCTGATAAAATCCAATAAAAAATAGTAGCTCTGAGGCTAACGATAAGCACCACGGAATCTGATCAGAAGATCAGAGACTGAGGTTTTGCACTCTGCCCGGCAAAAAGGAGGGGCATCGCCGGCCAAAGACTTAACGTTAGCATCAGAGCTACCATTGACTAGGCACTTTATCACCGGATTTTTACTTTGTCAAGAAAATAAGTATACCCTAGTGCTCCCGCGCTACGGGATTCATTATCTATAGTGGTCAATAGAACCACGTCCCCGCCTGCCATGCCAAGACACTGGCGGGCAGGTCGCCCCGTAGCGACCCCGTTAGACGCACTGGCGTCTAACAAGGTTAATATAAACAAAAAGGGACCCGCCCGAAAGCGAGTCCCCTAAAAAAGCAGCGATTGACCGCTGTTAATCGTCCCAGTCCTCAGGATAGTCGTCATCTTGTTCCGGCCAACCAAGGTTCAAACCATGTAGCTCGTGGTCTTCGTCGACAGGATCTTCATCGCCGTCAACCGAAGGAATCTCTAGAGGGATCAACTCGCTGTCTTCCTCATCATCGCCGGGGAAAAAATAGATCCCAAACACAGGGATACACAAGTGAGCACCTCCATCAGGTTTTGAAGCCAGTCTGAATCAGGACTTAAGAAAATAACAAACAACACTAATTATTGCTCAAAATGAATACCCTGTCAATTAAAACCGATAATAAAAAACGACATTTTTTGCCAAAAAAAACAAATAATGGTATATTCAAAATGGGTTTTTACCCGAAATATATGCCTATTTTAGCCAAAAACAAAGACCTCGGCTTTAGCTTCAAGATTCTGGACGAACTTGAAGCCGGTTTGGTTTTAAGCGGCCAGGAAGTCCGCTCGGCTAAACAGGGAAACATCAGTCTCAAAGGCGCCTTTGTTTCCATAAAAAACGGCCGGGCCTGGCTGAAAAATATGCATATTACCGCCTATGATAAGGCTAGTCATGATCTGAAAAATTATAACCCCGACCGCGATCGGGAATTACTTTTGCACCAGAAGGAACTGCAATATTTAGGGGCTAAAACCCAGGCTGAGGGCTTGACAATCATGCCCATTTCCGTGTATACTACGCGCAGACTTGTTAAGGTCAAAGTGGCCTTAGTCAAGGGAAAAAAGAAATTTGACAAGCGAGCGGACATCAAAAAACGAGAAATTGATCGTCGCATCGCCCAAAAGTTAAAAGGTAACTACCGAAGATAATGCTTTATACTTGTTACTTTTTACTTTATACTTAGCTTACGGGGATGTCTTTATTCGATGTCAGATGAAGTGATTTGTGGCAAGCGGAGTCTGCTATCTCCTTAAAAAGGCTAACAAAATAAGTGCCAAAAACTTATTTGCCAAAGTCCAGGGACTGTTCGCAGTTCCGAGACTGGCCCCAGTTTTAGCATAAATTTGCTGAAACCATCTCTAGCCAGGTTCGCCTGAGACGGGCTACGGGGTGTCATTTATCGGGATAGAAATAATTCGCGCCGACCGGATTATTTCGAAACTAAGATCGGCTGGATGATCAGTGTTTTGCTAATTTTTAAGCTGATGATCGAGAACCAAAAAATTAACTAAGCTTGTAGAAATAAATCAGGACATTTGTCAGACAGGGGTGTAATACCCCTCATCTCCACCATCCTTCGCTCGGCGTAGCCGAGCTTCGGATGGCTGAGCCATCCGAACGAGCCGCAGGCTCGAAGAAGGATGGTGTCGTCCGAAGCCTCTGGCGAAGGACGATAAATGAATTAACATTTATATTCTCCCACTCCCTACAAGGACAGGGAGAACGCCAAAAAATAAATTAATAAAAAACTATACTGAACAAAAAACCAAATTGGCAATCTGCCGGACGCCAATATCGCGTCAACGAGCAGATCCGCAGTGCTCAGGTCGATGTCATCGACGAAGACGGCACCCGGCTCGGTATCTTGCCCACCAGGCAAGCTATTGATCTGGCTTATGAAAAAAATATCGACCTGGTCGAGGTCTCTCCCCTGTCCGATACTCCCGTCTGCAAGATTATGGACTACGGTAAATTCCTTTACCAACAGCGCCGTAGCCAGCAAAAAAATAAGGTCCTGGATACCAAGGGAGTGCGTTTGACCTTTAAGATGGGCCAGCATGACCTGGATATCAGAAAAGCTCAGGCCGAAAAATTTTTATCCAAGGGCCATAAGGTGCGGGTGGAGCTCCGCCTGCGCGGTCGGGAAAAAGCTTTCCGCAATCAGGCCAAAGAGCTTATAACTAACTTTATCAATCAACTTAGTACTGGCTACAAAGCCGACAAGAGCATCGAAATTATGGGACCGACCCTGAGCATCCTGATTTATAAAAAGTAAACTTTTATGAAATTAAAGACCAAGAAATTAGTTGCCAAGAGAGTGCGCATCACCCGCCGCAAAAAAATTATGATCCGCCCCGGTGGACAGGATCATTTTAATTCCCGCGAAAGCGGCAAGGTCACCCGCAATAAACGGACTGACAAAACTATTGCCGTGGTCAATGCCCGCAATATCCGTCGGCTTTTGCCTTATTCCTAATATTAACAATACCAAATTATGCCTAGAGTAAAACGCGGTACCACTCATGTTAAACACCGCAAAAACATATTAAAAAAAACCAAGGGCTTTAAATGGGGACGGAAAAATAAAATCCGCGCCGCTAAGGAAGCCATTCTTCATGCCGGGGTCAATGCCCAGCGCGACCGCCACCGCAAAAAGAGGGTACACCGCGCTCTCTGGCAAACCAAACTTAATGCCGCTCTGCGGCCATTGGGATCCAAATACTCTACTTTTATTGATCAGCTTAAGAAAAATAAAATAGCGTTGGACCGCAAAGTGCTTGCCCAACTAGCCGAGCATAACCCCAAAGTGTTTGCGGCTATAGTAAAAGAATTAAAGTAGTAAATTATTTAAAAAATCTGTCCTGAGCGAAGTCGATGGGCAGTTTTTTTTATTTTACTTTTTAAACTTAATGGCGCCTGTTTCAAAAAAATAACCATACCCAGGTAGACGCCGATAGCATCGATAAAGATATCAATCGGACTGCCCTTCCGGCCGGGTACATAGACCTGATGTTGCTCGTCCGATAGAGAATAAGCAATAGCCAGCACTACTGCTCCGGCCACAGCCTCATTTTTGCGGCTGTTTAAACCGCGGGCAATTAAGTAGCTTAAAACAGCATACTCGCTGATATGGGCCAGTTTGCGGGAAATCAGGTCATAGAGACTGGGTAGGCTACTTTTTAGATCCGGTATTGACGATAAATAAAATATCAAAACCGCCCAGATGATGGCGCAAATAAAGTATCTATATTTTAACTTGATACTAGGCATAATTGATATAAAGTATAGCAAAAAATGACTGATTTTAAAACCCTGTCGCGTCAGACGCGACAGGGTTTTGTGGGCCGTTGTAAGCCCCTAGTTAGAGGACCTCTTGACCCAGAGAGGCCAGAGGAGAACGTACGGTGTCGTGAAAGGTAACAATCCCCACGATGCGATTGCCGACCATCTTCTTGATGGCATAGGCCAGACCGCTGGATCGCCGGTCTACGCGAGACCGATCAATCTGGTCCAAATCGCCCGTGAAGACAATCTTAGTATCCCTCCCCGCCCTAGTGATGATCGTTTTGATCATGTGGGGCGTCAAGTTTTGAGCCTCGTCGATAATCAAATAGACATGATGATAAGTCATGCCCCGAATGTAATCCAGGGGTTCCAGGATCAGACCGCCCCGGTTACGCATCTGATCGATCGTCTTTTGGTTGGACCGGCCGTCAACCTGCCCTAAGAAAACTAGAGCTTGTTCGATCGGCCGAGCCCAGGGGCTCATCTTTGCTTCTTCATCACCCGGCAGAAAACCCATCCGATCGACATCTTCCAGATGAATCATAGGCCGCGTGATAACGATGCGTTTGTAGTGTTGCTTCTGCTCCAATCCGGCGGCCAAAGCCAGCAGAGTTTTACCGGTCCCGGCCACCCCTTCCAGGAAGACTAGTTGGACGTCACGATCCTTGAGTAGCCCCATGGCCGCGTGTTGGGTCCAGTTGGCCCCATTGCCGTTCATGGAAGCCGGCCGCAAACCGACCAGGTCAATATCCGGGGGCACGATGTGGAAATTCCTTTCCTTACGGATAGCCACAAAGCGCTGGCCCCAGACACTGCTTTCCTGAACTTCCGGATCGTAGTCACTCTCGCAGATCACTGCTTCGTTGAGCGCGACACCCTCATGTTCCGCCGAAACAAAGGGGAATGTCTCGCCGTCTTCAGAAATCTGGTCGATCGAGACCCTGACTACTTTCATCGGCTCATGGAAAAGAGGCCCTACCTGGTTATGGCGATAGTCGCCTACCTCCATATTATAGCCCAAATCCCTGGCCAACAGACGGAGAGCTGGGTCGCGAGAAACCAACTTGACGTTGTCGTATCTATGTTTTTCGCTGTTCAGAGATCGGGCGGCCGCTAGGACCTGGTGAGCTGGATCATTTCGGTTGAGATATTCCAGACCGGAAAAGTCCGGATTCTTCACCATTTGCAGGCTACTGTCGTTTTTGGTTCGGAGAGCCTCCAATTTTTCGATGGCGGTCAGAGCATCCAGACTAAAGTCCGGCTTATTTCTGAGCTTACCCAGCTCAATGACGACTGACCAGGGTACGATCAGAGTATTCCGACCGTCTTCCAGCAAAACCTCGATGGCATCGGGGTCGTGGATCAGCACACTGCTATCCACGATGATCGCGTTTCTGGGCATCCACACACCTTCCCTTCGTCAGCAGACGGAAAACTGAAAAAACACCTGACGTTTTCCTCAAAAATCATTTAAAGGTACCAAAAAGTCTCTATACTTTACTGGCAAACTAATCTTTTGTCAAAAAAAATAAAGGACTTAAAAAATCCTTTTTCCCGGCTTTTTTCGGATACTACTTTAAGGATCTTTTCACTTTTTGCACTACCTGTTCTAGTGTCCAATCCGTCTTAACCAGATAATCCAAAGTTTTGTCCTGGCTCAAAGTGGACTCCCGGGGCACGTTGGAGAGATTGGTTAAAATAATGACCTTAGCTTCTTGACCCCAGGAATCTTCCCGGAGCTTGGCCAGCATGGTCAGACCGTCCATCCGGGGCATGATGATATCCAGCAGAATTATATCCGGATGTTCGGCCAAAGCAATGTTTAGACCGTCTAAGCCATCGTGTGCCGTCAGTACCTTAAAGTCTTGAGAAAACTTATGCTTTAAAGCCATGAGTTGAGGAGCCTCGTCTTCCACAATTAAAATTTTATTCTTGGTCTTGGCCATATGAATATTATAAAATACCCTTTATTTCGGAAATAATATCGTCTAACTTATAATTTGCTTTAGTAAAATATTTATTGACACCAAGATTTAAATAGGCCGAAACTTTTTGCTCGCTGGCCGTATTGGATACTACAAAAATCGGAATATTTCTAAAGGAGCTGTTTTCTTCCTTGACTTTTACGACAAAATCCAAACCACTTTCCTTTCCCAGAAGATAGTGATCTACCCACAAACAAGCGATGTCTTTTATAGTTTCAAGGTATTGCCAAGCTTGACCTGCTGAGCGAGCAGTAACGGTATTAAAACCTTCGTGTTCAAATTTATCTTTGATGATGCGCTGTAGCGCCATCTCGTCTTCTAAAATCAAGATGCTTTTTTTGATATCGGACATAAAATAATATAAATTAATTATCTATTCTCCTTTATATTCTAAAGTCTTACTCCCCTCTTTTTTGGCCACCCCCTTGAGCGGTACGGTCACATAAAAAATACTGCCTTTGTTTTCGGCGGATTCAAACCAGACTTTGCCGCCAAACTGATCGATGATCGCCTTGACTATATAGAGACCCAGTCCGGTACCGTCTGTCTCTTTGACCCGGGCATTATCCGCCCGAAACAATTTTTGAAATATCCGGGCCTGGTCGCTCTTGGGGATACCCATACCATTGTCCGAAACCGCGATCTGCGCCTCGCTACCGGTATTTTTTATTTCAACTGTTATCTTTCCTTTTTCCGGGGTGTATTTGACGGCATTGCTGATATAATTTTGCAAAACTATGCGGGCCAGCTTGGGATCGAGACTAATCAGGGGCAATTTCGGATCATATTTTTCCGTAATATTTAATTTTTTCTCCACGACCTTGGGCTTCATTTCATTGACCACACTTTTTGCCAAATCAGAAAGCTTGGTGGGTTCGGGATCAATGGCTAAGGTACCTAGTTCTATACGGGAAACATTGAGCAAGGCATTGACCAAAGCCACCATACGCTGGTTACCCTTATAGATTTCTTCCATGTATTCTTTTTGGTTTTTATTGATTTTGCCGGCATCACCGGCCAACAACATCTCGGCATACCAATTAATGGCCGACAAAGGCGTCCGCAGTTGATGTGATGCCAAAGAAACAAACTCGGTTTTGGCTTTATCAATTGCTTTAAGCACGGTCACATCGCGGGCAATTACCGAGATAAACATTGGTTTTCCGCCCTTATCGTGAACCGGTGAAACTGTTAGAGTAACGTCAATAACGGTACCATCTTTTTTTAGACGTCTGGTATCAAAATTATCCAAACGAATATTCCGCTTAGCTTTAGCCAATATTTCATCTAGTTCCTTAAAAAGTTCTTTGGGTATGATAATGTCTTTGATGTCTCTGCCGATTGCCTCTTTAGCGCTATAGCCATAGATATTTTCCGCTCCTTTGTTCCAAGTAAGTATTTTTCCATTAAAATCTTTGGTAATAATAGCCTCACTGGTATCCCGCACAATACTAGCCAATCGCTCATTTACTTCGGCGATCTTTTTTTCACTAGTAATATCCTGCTCTATACCCACAAAAAATTTTACCCGTTTTTTTTCATCTAAAACTGGCGAAATACTGGCTAAGGCAATATAATGTTCTCCATTTTTTCGACGGTTGTTAATCTCCCCACTAAAAGTCCTCTTCTGAGACTTGATCGTCTGCCATAATTTTTTATAAAAGTCCTGTGACATTAATCCGCCCCACAAATCTTTGGCTCCGGCTTTTTTGCCAATTACGTCATTTGGTTTAAAACCGGTGATTCTCTCCACTGCTTTGTTAGCATAAAGAATCAGGCCGTCTTCATCTGTAATAACAATATGATCCGAAGCGTCTGCTACCGCTAATTTAAACTTTTCCAAATCTTTGGCCACTTCCACGTATTTAGCGGTACGCTCGCGCACTTTTTTCTCCAAGCCACGGTACAAGGTTTCCAATTTTTCGGTCATATCGGCGAAGGTCTGCACTAATATTCCGGTCTCCCCCTCCGAAGCTAATATTTTTTTATCAAAACTTACCCTTAAATTTCCTTTGGAAATATCCGCCGCAATTTTGGTCAGAGCGGTAATCGGGCGAGCTATGTTACTGGCAAAAAATATCGCTACTAAAATCAAAAAAATAACAGCAATAAAAGTAATTATGATATCGATACGAGCCAGAGCAACCAACGGCGACATGGCCTCACTAAGATCAATTTTAGCCACCAAACCCCAATTACGCGAAGGTATAAACCTCCAGGCGGCTAAAACCTCGTGACCGGCATAATCAGTACTCAAACCTGCTCCCGACCGACCCTGCACCGCTTCCATAGCCGGCTTAGCCGCATTGTTTTCCGCTCCGGAGCTAAAGCTTAGAGCGGCGTTTGGATTATTACGCAAGGGGCTCAAAAACAGAACCCGGTTACTAAATCCTTCTTTAGCCAAACCATGGGGAGTATCCGTGGCACTATTAAATTTCCGCACTATAAATATTTCTCCGGTTTGCCCCAACTCGGAAAAAACTTGAATCTTTCTGTAGAGCTCTTTGGCGTTTATCTCAATCACCACGATGCCTATAAAATCACCGTTAAAGTCCTTGACCGGGGCCCCGACCAGAAAAACGACAGAGTGGTCATATTCCTCGTCGGCAAAAAGGTCAGAAATATAGATATTATCTCGAGCATTTTGAAAAGTCAGGTTTCCCGGATCAGGCAGGACGCCGTCTAAGAGCTCACTGCTATTCTTTTCGTCGGTGGTATAGACGATGCGGCCTTTAGGGTCAGTCAAAATAATTTCCATGACATCGCTACGATTTTTATGCCAGGCAGATAGCTGTTGGTTGAGGATATCCTTGGCCTGCAAATATTCGGCACCGGACCGATCACCAGCTAAGCGGGTGATAATGGGTAAATTAACCTTGATATTATAATAATCCTGCACGATAGCTATCTGCGACTGCAAATCTTGTAAATATTCCTTGGTAATATTTACTTTGGTGTCGGCGATAGTTTCCAGAGTGGCGGTGACCTTATTGGTCAAAACCTGGCGGGAATTAGAATAATTTATATACACTAAAAATATCAGCGGCACTATAGCCACTAACAGATAGGATAAAATCAACCGGGTTCTGATTTTCATAAAAAATATTTAGCTGAAATATTTTTGACGTTTACCACTATTAACTTCTTACGGAGTAACTACGCCCGGATTATTCTGATCAACTAAATAATTAATAAACGTGGGATCTACCATAGTGTCAGTATTAATCACTTCTACCTTATTACGTTCCTCGGCTACAAAGCGGCCAATCTTGTCCAGCTGGAGATAGAGCGATTGCGGATCATTTCCCGGAGCAAAGATCGTGGCGTTATCGGTGAGATCCAATAATTTTAATCCCTGAAGCTGACGCTCTATGTCGCTGGCGCTAATTTTAAATTCTTTGGCTAAGATAACGGCCGCCTGGTCAGGATTATTTTTAACAAAATTAAGGGCTTGAAAATAAGCCGTCACTATAGCCTGGACAGTTTGCGGGTTGTTTTCAACAAAATCTTGCCGGAAAGTCAAAATGTCGGTGATTAAACCAGGCGCATCTTTTGAAGAGGTTAAGATGTGCAGATCAGGATCGCTAGCTAATTCGGAAAGAAAAGGCTCGTGGGAAACAGCCACGTCGACCTCACCTCGCTTCAGCATCTGGGCGGCTTCATCGGGATTGGCCTCGACCGCGGTGATGTCGGACAGGGTCAGATCAGCTTGTTGCAGAGCCCAACTAATAAAAAACTCTTCCAGCGTCCCTTTTTCGAAAGCTACTAGTTTGCCGGACAGATCTGTCAAAGCAACGATTTTTTTACTGGCAACTATAGCATCAGCGCCGGCTGAATAATCGATGGCCAGCACGATATTTTGCTTAAACCCGTCTAGCGATTCATTTACCGCCTCCAGACTGATATTAGCCCGACCCTGCATCTTACCGGCTTGATAATCACCGGATAACTGACTGAGGTCTTTGTAGAGTTTAACGTCTACATTGAGCCCCTGGTCACGGAAAAACCCCTGGCTCTCTGCCACGTAAAGAGCGACGTAGCCCGGCCAGGTTTCGGTACCGATAGTAATAGGTCCTTCAAATAGCCGACTTTTAGTGGCGTTTTTATTTTGTCTAAAATAAACAAATCCGCCCGTTATCAGCGCTATGGCGATAATTATTATAATTACTGGTAATAATTTATCACGCATAGTTATCTAGTAGCGCTGATGGTCGCTCCTTGTTCGGCGCTGGGTGCCAGGACCGTTACCCGGTTATTGGCTGATTTTTGTATCTTATAGCCGGTACCGTTGGTGGAAGAGCCGGTCGGATCCAACGGAATAGAAGTAATATATTTTTCATTGAGTGTCAGCACCGACAAGTCAATCAAACCCACACAAGAAGCACTGGTTTTACAAACCTCTACCTGGGCATTTGTAATCGATGCCGGTATTGAGCCGTTATCTATAGAATATTGATAAACGGCATTGAGAATAGTATTGACATCGGCCCGGCGCTGAGCATTACGCGTCTCCCCTAATTGCTTGGTGGGGTTAATAGCTAAGATAACGATACCGGCCAAAATAGAAATGGCCGCTACTACTAAGAGGATCTCAATCAAAGTGAAACCCTTTTTTCCCTGAAGTAATTTTCTCATAAAATAATGTTAAAAATTATTTAAGTATTTGTTAAATTTTATCTAGTGACGCTGATAGTGATCCCTAGTTCGGCCATGACCGCAGCCACCATCACCCGGCCGCCGGCGGTCTTCATGACCACATAACAGGTGCCATTAGGGTTACAGGTAGCACCGGGATCATGGGGGATAGCGGTTAGATATTTTTCATTTGTAGTCAGCACCGAGAGGTCGGCCAGCCCAGCACAAGTGCCGCCGGTCTTACATATTTCCAACAGCCCGGTAGTGATAGAGCTCGGTAGCGCACCATTGTTATCAATAGCATATTGATAAACCGCGTTGAGGATCGTATTAACATCGGCCCGGCGCTGAGCATTACGCGTTTCTCCCAGTTGTTTACTGGGATTAATAGCCAAAATAACGATACCGGCTAAAATAGCGATAGTAGCCACGACTAGTAGGACTTCGATCAAAGTAAACCCCTTTTTATTACAAATAAATTTATTTATTAAAAATATTAAAATTTTACCTGGTAACGCTGATAGTGGCTCCTTGCTCGGCTGAGGGAGCACAAACTGTTACTCGGCCATTGGCGCTCTTGGACACATAATAACCAGTGCCGTCAGTTGATGAAACTGTAGGATCAATCGGCAGAGAAGTTAAGTATTTTTCGTTAGTCGTTAAAACAGTCATCGCCACCCCGGCCGAACAGGTGCCGGAAGCCGCGCCTTTACAAACCTGATTAGCCGCTACCAAAGCACAGGAACCAGTCGGTATAGTGGGCAAAGTACCGTTATTATCTATAGAGTACTGATAGATGGCGTTTAAAATAGTATTGACATCGGCGCGGCGCTGAGCATTTCGCGTTTCTCCCAGCTGTTTACTGGGATTGATAGCAATAATGACAATGCCGGCCAAAATACCAATCGCCGCTACGACCAATAGGATTTCCAAAAGAGTGAATCCGGATCGTTTTTTAAAAAATTTAGGCATAATTTTTTTAATTAATTATTTATGTAAATTTATAACTCCCCCGCTTCCTGCCAGGAAACCACCTGGATCAAGGGGGTGATTTGGTTAATAATAACTTTAGACTTACGGATTATCAGTCCGACCGTGCTGGAAGCTACGATGGTGCGATTAGATCCACCCTGGCTAGTCACGGTATAAGTGCAAGTTCCCTGGCCAAGCGACAGATTACCGCTACCGGTATACGCGGTGCTACTGCGAATCTGTTGCAGACCTTCCTCGGCGCAAGCATTGACCAGAGCCTTGGCCTGATTTGACTGTTCATCGGCAAAACTAGTGCGGGAAGATCCTAAACCCAATAATATCATCGAAGTGACTATGGCTATGCCCACGGCGCTCACTACCAAGACACTTAGTAAAGTCACATAGCCGTTACGATTAATATTATACCATATTTTGTACCTATAACGTAGCATTTTTTAAGGTTGCCTCAAGGTTGCTGAGGTTTTAAAAGTTTTCTGATAATTATATTCCTGGCGTCCACTGGTATTAACATAAGTTAGGGTAAAAGTTACGGCAATAACTCCGGGCGTGCCAGCTCGCGACAGGTTCTGAAAGCTCAGTCCGCTGATCTGCACTCTAGAATTGGTCAAAAATATTGCAACGGCGGATCCCTCCTTGATACGCAAAGCAGTGCCACTAAGATCAAATACTGTCGGGTTATTAACTACGACATAAGTGTTTAGTGACAAAGAGGCGGTACTAGCCCCCAGAGTCGGGGAATTTATGATCGCACTATTTCGTATCGTTTGGGTAATTGTCTGCATCGCTTGCAGGCCCTGTTGCTCCACTTCGGCGATAACCTGGTTTTTTACCCGCGCCTCCAAGAGAAAAGAAAGAAATATGGAAATAAAAAATAAAAATAGAGCGCTGATACTCACGTAAAGGAGTAGTTCTAGCAAAGTAAATCCTGATTGTTTGTTTTTATATATCATTGGGGTGCCAAAACTATAAATTCCGCGGCATTGGCATCTCCCACGGCAAATACGCGATCACTTACCGAATCATAAACCACGCCTTCTAAAGTATCAGCCGCATCATAAAAACCAATTAGTGCCGGGGTAGCCGGCGTAGAAATATCAATCGCCACAAACTCACTTGCCGCGTCGCTGTTAACCATGAACACCGAAGAATTGGAACTACCTAAAGACAAGTCATTGGCGGCGCCGGCAACCGGAGAAATCAAGCCGGTCAAACTGGGAATGGCCGGAGCCGTAACATCTATCACATTGACGCTACCGCTGGCCCGCCCAGCTATTATAGTTTGGTTAAAACCGGTAATAGATATGATGTCGCTAGTGCCAGCCAGATTTAGACTGCCGCTTAGAACCAATGCCGCCGGATTAGAAATATTTACCACCTGTAAATCCTGAGTGTCGTCCGATGAGCCGATAAAAGCATAATTGCCCAGAACCATTAGCTCGTATGCCCCGCCATTTAACACCAGGCCGCCGGCCAAGACTGGCGCCGCCGGATTAGCCACATTAACTACCGCCAAATCATTGCCGCCGTTTAGACCCAGATAGGCATAATTACCGACGACATACACCCCCCGAGCATCCTCATTACCGGCATCATTGTAGGCGCTCACCTGACTGGGTGTAGCTGGATTGGATATATTAATAATTTGCAGTTCTTCAGTATTACTTGTATTGGTAATATAGGCATAATTTCCGGAAACAAATATATTGGTCGGTGTGCCGGTTAAAATCAACGATCCCACTATCGTGGGGCTAGCGGGCACGCTAATATCAACTACAATAAAACTGGGACTGGCATTATTTCTCACAATATAAGCATAATTACCCTGTACTTGGATTTTGACGGCATTTTGAGCACCGGTAAGATCCAAGCTGGCGGCCAAAACAGGTGTAGCCCAATTATTGCCGGCACTGGCTATCCAATTTGTCAGGCGGCTAACCAGAGTGACTGAGCCGGTACGCTGGGGATTTTGTTGCCAAGTAACCTGGGAGATAACGGATTTTCTCTTGCTATCCGCGGAAGCGATGTTTACTTGCCTGGTAAAAATATCACTCACATCCTGAATACCGGAAAAAGTCCATTGATTACCCGTCACGGCTAGGCCATAATTACCATCGGCCAGATTAGCATAACCGGCGTCACGGATACTGCGCACGGCTTCCAGACCCTCCTCGGCCAGTAATAATGCCCGCGCTCGATTACCGGCCAACGCGGTCGCTTCCTGACCATAGAGAAAAGCCCCGACCAGCGCCGTAATCAAAAGACCAAAAATCGCGCCGGCTAAAAGTACTTCTACCAGCGAAAATCCTAGTTTATTAATAGTCAACCATGCCTTTAGCATTGATAACAATATTACGCGTTTCATTAATATTGGAGGTAAAAATAATAGCCCCAGTAGTCTGAGGCAAGCCACTAAACTTGGCAAAAACTACTTCCCCTACTCCCGAGGGCGTGATGCTGGTAGGAACAGCGAAAAATTCATCATAAGTCGCGTCGCGTCCGGCATAACTCAAACCTTTGAAGAGGGTGATGCTACCCGACTGAACGACCACGCCCCAAGAGGCGTCGTTGTCTCCGGCCTGGGCCAAAAACTGCGCTCGGCGCAAAGACTGCACCGCCGTCACACCGGCGATATCCAAATCATTGCGTACCTGAAAAGACTGTAAAACAGGGAGAGAAATAGCGGCGATAATAGCTATGGCCGCTAGTGATAACAAAATTTCGATAAAAGTAAAGCCCCTCTGCTCCATATTTTTTTACGAAGTTTGCAAACCGCCGATCAGACTGTAAATGGGAAGAATAACCGCCAAAGCTACCGTTACTACTCCCAACCAGACTATGACCAGTAAAATCGGCTCCAGTATTACCGCCAAATTTTTTGTGGTTAGCTCGGTCTTACCTTCATAGACCCGGCTGATAGATAGCAGGGTGTCCGGCAGAGTGCCTGATTTTTCTCCGGTGATGACCAACTGCTGGATCGGTGTCGGCAAAAGGCGTTTTATATTTTTATAATTGGCGAAACTTTTTTGAAAAGAATTTCCGTCTTCGATATTGCGCACCAAAAATTCATAAAACCTGCGATAAGGCGGAAAAGAAGTGGCCTGAGACAAAGAGCTGATCGCCTGGGTGACGGGCAGACCGGCCTGTAGCAGAGTACCCAGTAGAAAACCAAAACGGGAAATTTCTACTTCCTGAACCAGCCGCCCGACTCCGGGTACGATAAAAAGAAAACCCTGGCCCAATGCCTTGGTTCGGGGAAAATAAAAAATAAAATATATCAGCAGGGCTAAGACAACGATGGTGATAGGCACCACCACGGTTCCGTGTTGCCCCAGATATTTACCCAGGCCGATGATTATCTGGGTAATAAGAGGCAGTTTGACCCGCAACTGGGAAAAAACTACCGCTAGTTTTGGCAAAATAAACCAGGCAATACCAATACCTATAATGACGGTCAGCGCCAGCACAAAAACCGGATACATCATGGCCGAACGGATCTTGGCCTGAAAATTACGGGATTTTTCCTGCTCCAGACTGACCACCCGCAGATTTTCCGCCAGATTACCAGAGTCTTCCCCTACTCTGATGATGGAAATGGTATACTCGGGGAAAAGGCGGGCCGCTTCCAGAGAGCTCCACAGCGAGGAACCGGCCTCGATATTTTCTCTAATCTCACCGAGTACTAGGTGCATACGCTGGGAACGCATATCGGTCTGCAAAGCTTCTAGGGCATCTAAAATATTCATGCCCGATCCCACCAGCAAGCTGAGATTTTCTACAAAGTATTGCTTTTCTTCGCCCACTCTCCAATTTGATAACGTCGACCAAAAAGAAGAACGAACTATTTGTTTATTTGGTTTTGGCATAAGTATTGGCTCTGACCGGGGGCATGGCGACGCGCAACAGCTCTTCCAAAGTAGTTACTCCTGTCTTGACCTTGTCGATGCCGTCCTCAAAAAGAGACCGCGAACCCTGACTGCTGGCCAACTGCCATATTTCCTGAGCCGATGGATTTTTCAAAATCAGGTCTTTAAGCTCCTTGCTAAAATAAATCATTTCAAAGATGGCGGTCCGCCCCTTAAAGCCGGTGTGATTACAGTTATCGCAACCCTTTCCCCGATATAAAGTCATAACTCCTTTAGGTAAAAAATCATCGGCGGTGGGTAATATATTCTTGGTTTGAACACGGATTTCCTGATAACTATAACGGCATTTTTCACAAATTACCCTGACCAGACGCTGAGCCACTACCAGTTCCAAAGTGGATGATAAGAGAAATGGCTCCACACCCATATCTAGGAGCCGCGGCGTGACCGTGGCGGCATCATTGGCGTGAAAAGTAGAAAGCAATAGGTGGCCGGTCAAAGCGGCGTTAACGGATATTTCCGCAGTTTCATGATCCCGGATTTCCCCCACTAGGATGATGTCCGGATCCTGTCGAACGATAGAACGCAATCCTTTGGCAAAAGTGAGATTGGTTTGGGAATTAACCTGAATCTGATTGATGCCCTGGATTTTGAACTCGACCGGATCTTCAATAGTGGTCACATTTATCTCCGGATGGTTTAATACTTTTAATAAAGTATAGAGTGTGGTGGTCTTGCCGGAGCCGGTCGGTCCGGCAACGATGATCATACCAAAAGGTTTTTTGCCGGCCTTGAGAAAACGATCCTGATCGCCGACCGATAAACCGATGTCGCTTAAACTATAATTGCGCACATACTGGGAAAGGATGCGGATCACCGCTTTTTCGCCGTCAACTACCGGAGTGATGGAAACGCGCATATCAACTGTGCGCCCTTCTTTCAAATAACGAATAGCACCATCCTGGGCGGAGAAATGCTCATCGATGCGCAGTCGGGATTTGACCTTGATCAAATTTAAAATATTCTGATAATTATCTTTAGGAATCCGGCCGACTTCATTCATCAGTCCGTCTACCCGGAAACGAATGACCACTTCTTTTTCCTGCGGCTCGAAGTGCACGTCCGAGGCATGGTTAATTAGAGCATCGTCAAAAATCTCGTCGATTATCTCCGGAGCAATGCGGGTGCTTTTTTGTATGATCTTGATAAAACGAGTCTCCAGGTTTTTTCGGTAATGAACAAAGTTGGCCTGGATATCTTCCGGCAAAGAATAGCTGATTTGAACTTTTTTGTTTCTGAAAATTTCGCCTAAAACTGCGGCTAAACCGGCTTGGCTGGGATCATCGGTCGCGACCGTGATCAAATTTTTATCCTCGGAAAATAGAATCACCCGGCATTTTTTGGCTAGTTCCTCGGGTATTTTTAAAACCTGTTCTCTGCTGGGCAGATAAGTATTAAGATCAGCATAGGGAACTTTATAATACTCGGCTAAAGCTTGTCCTAATAGATCATCGCTGATCAGTCCGGCTGAAATCAAATAATCTTTCAGGGGAGAATTATTTTTTTTAGCATAATCCAAAGCCTGAGTCATGTCCACCGGACTGACATAGTTGGCTTCGACTAATAATCGGGAGAGGTCGGGTTTATTTTTTGTGGGACCGGTAGGAAGTGATGAATTTTGTTTTTTTTGTGTTTTTGTTTGCGCAGACATTGCTGATCACATTTTTAGATGTTTTTTGACTGTTTCTACTATTTGATTTATTGGCGTGTCGGATTTGACGATGTAATCTACTGCTCCCAACTCCCGCGTGCGCGCCTTATCTTCTTCCTGGCTAAGGTTAGAAGTGATAATCACCGGCACTTTAATCTTCTTGGCGGCGATGGCCTGGAGCGTCCCGAAGCCGTCTAGCTTGGGCATAACCAGATCTAAGAGCATGATATCAAACTGCTCCTTTTCCAAGGCGGCTAAAGCTTCTTCGCCGTTACCGGCTACCCGGACATCAAAACCCACATTACTTAGTTTGAGTTGCAAGGCCTTGGCCATGGGTTTTTCGTCCTCGGCAATCAACACCTTATATTTTACTGCCATAAAAATTAGAGTTGTTTAAGATAATTGACAATTTCACTGAGCGGTGTTTCTGATTTGACAAAATAATCCAAAACACCCAGTTCTTTTACTTTTTTTATATCTTCTTCCTGGCCTAAATTGGACAAGACCGCGACCTTAATCGGTAAATTCTGTTTCTTTATCTCCTGCATAGTATTAAAACCATCCAGTCGTGGCATAATCAGATCCAATAATAACACGTCAAAAGTTTCCGTCTTTAATAATTCTAAAACATCATGTCCATTAGGCACCACTTTGACGCTAAAGCCGGCAGAAGACAGCTTATCCTCTAGCGCATGAGAAATAGAGGCCTCGTCCTCGGCAATAAGCACTTTCTTTACCATAAATATTAAATTTTATTTAATTAAGTAAATGAGATTATACTGGTATATCATAACATATTTATGGAAAAAAAAGAATAGGCTTTTTTATTATTTTTTGCTCAAAAATAAAAGAACCCGACCGCCGCCTTGGGTGACCGGATTCTTTTTCAAAACAATAAATATTATTCGACGATAATTACATTGTCGGTGCGGCGGTTTTCTTCTCGCCACAGCACTTACAACATTTCTTATGGCTAAACATCTCAATCAAAGCCGATAGGCCTACTAAGATATAGATTATCTTAGAAACCATGGCTTGCTGACCGCCAAAAATCTGTCCGACATCCCAATTAAACAAGCCCACTAGCAACCAGTTTAAACCGCCGATTACCAATAAGGCAAAAGTCAACATGTGTAGTCCCTTCATATTATTTTGTGCCTAATTAATTATTAATATTCTAAGACCTTTATATAATAATAGCATAAAAAGCTAAAAAAAGCTAAAAGCCGGCTTCGCTGTTTGCTCCTTGCCGCTACTGATTGCTTAAAATCAAAATTAGTCCAGGGTTGACAAATACATACATATATGCTACTATAAAAACAATAATTAATTAAGATATTTTGTAGCAAATTTTATTTCAATTAAAATTTCACAAAATTCGGGAAGAAAAACTCATAAATGAGCTACCAACAAAGGGATTATGGTCAAAAACCTCCTATGGTGCAAGGTAATTGGGAATGTTCCGACTGCCACATCGCCATTACTGAACTGCCTTTTGAACCAGACGGTTCCAGACCTATTTATTGCAAGGACTGCTGGCGCAAAAACAGACCGCCCAAGAAGAATTTCGGCCGCAGATTTTAATCTAAAGCTAATGAACATACCCCCCAGCTAATCGCTGGGGGTTT
>PQAE01000003.1:0-80032 GCA_003104935.1 Parcubacteria group bacterium
ACCGCATGGTACAGGGTGTTTTTTTACTTCCTTACAGGAAACCCCGCACGACTGAGCGGCGGGGCTAGGAGCCACGACGGAGTGCGGGGAGGACGTCATTTATATGCTTGTCTTTATACAGGCTTAGTAACGATTGATCTGTTCAGAAGACAAATCATAATCAGCCAGGTATAGGCATGCGGCCTTGTTTTGCCGCGCAAAACATCTCTGAAGTAGGGATAAAAAAAAGCTACACCAAGAACACCATAGCACAGAGCAAAGATAAATTTTAGATCCATTGCTTTAAAATCTTATGGCTCGGGGACAGGGATTCGAACCCCGGTTGCCAGGGCCAGAACCTGGTGTCCTACCACTAGACGATCCCCGAATCATAAAATTTCAAAACATTAAATTTCAGACAATTGCAAATTATTGCTAATCATGACGGTTTTGTCAAGAATTATAGCACATCTCCGCCAAAGGTATCCAAGACCGCATCCACTTCTTTTTCGCCGTGGCCCTTAAATGACTTGTGATTGGCGGCAAAGTTTTCATCAATAATAAAGCTTATTTTATATTTTTCGCCGAGCAACTCCTCTATTAGAGCGACTAAATGATTTTTTACTTCTGGTTTATTCAGTTGCTGTAGGTAAAAGTCAAACTCCAAACCGATACTCAATACCCCATCCACAACCGATAAAGGATGGCTGGACTTGAGTACGATAGCGATAGAATGATTCAAAACTTTTGTTTTCTCAATAAGTGCCGGCCAGCTACTTTTCAGGGTCTGATAGCAATCACCCGGTATAACCCGGTTTTTTTTGATTTCCGACTGAGTCGCGTTTTTGGCCGGCGAACTCAGATTTTCATAAACTGTTGATTCATTTTTTTGCTTTGCCAGCAGATAGTCAACACAAGCCAGTTCCAAAGGCAGTTGATCAATCAAACTATCCTTGATGTTATTTTTATCCAGAATTATCGCAATCAGGGCGCTCAAATCCGCCAGGGGAAAATCCTCGGCGTGCTTTTTAATGGCGGCCACTAAATCATCGGCAAAATCCAGTGTAAAGCCGGGCCCGATAATCTGATAAAGCATTATTTGACGCAGATATTCCACCAGGTCGAGAATAAACGTCGTCACATCCAAGCCTTCACCGACTAATTGATTTATCTGATTGAGAGCGGCACCCAGATTACCCAGACGCAGAGCTTCTATCAGATTGTCTATCTCATGCCAATGACTGCGCGATAAAACTAAAGAGGCCAGATCCTCGTCGATCTTGTCCGAACCAAGGGAAATTATTTGACCGAGCAATGATTCTGCATCGCGCAGACTGCCGTCGGCCTTGCGGGCAATCTCAGCCAGGATACTGTCCGGAACTTTGATATTTTCCCACTCTATGATTTCAGTTAACTTTTTTATAATCTCTTTTTGCGGGATTTTTTTAAAATCAAAACGCTGACAGCGGGAAATAATCGTTTCGGGAACCTTGTGAATTTCCGTTGTCGCTAAAATAAAAATTACTTTCTGAGGGGGCTCCTCCAAAGTTTTTAACAAGGCGTTAAAAGCCGATTTGGACAGCATGTGCACCTCGTCGATGATAAATACTTTGTAGCCGTCACGATTAAAGGGATAAATCTGGGCGTTAGAAATAATGTTTTCTCGGACATTGTCCACGCCAGTGTTGGAGGCGGCGTCGATCTCAATCACATCCGTCGAGCGATTTTCCAGTATGGCCAGGCAGGTCTGGCATTGATTGCATGGTTCTGCCTGATTCTTTTGACGCGCTAGACAATTTAAAGAACGAGTAAACAACCTGGCTAAGGTTGTTTTTCCGGTGCCCCGTGGGCCGACAAATAAATAAGCGTGGACAAGTTGTCCGGAGATTATCTCGTTTTGTAAAGTAATATTGATGGGACGCTGACCCACCACATCCTTAAAGGTTTGCGGTCTGTATTTACGATAGATGACTTCTGATGACATGTTATTTTATAGGTTGAGGCTAAGATCATCGTTAGATTCGTTTAAATAATGTTTGTTTTTAATCACGTTTTCAACAGCCGCCCAGGTGCTGTCGCTGTCTTTGGGTACTAGGATGACTACTTCATCACCCTCGGCACCTTTAAAATAGGTCACACTAGCTAAAAGCACTTTGTAAACTTTGTCACCGGCCAGTACCAAATAATCATTTGCATCCTTGTTTTTTATCAGATGACCGATCAGACGGTTGCGTTCGGCCGGCGCAATCTGTTTGTAAATAAAACTCCCATTTTTATCAATAGTCAGCTTCAAGATGTCACCTTCCACAAGCTTTGACTTAGAGGCATAATTAGCCGGCACCGAATATTCTTTCCCGTCCGGACCAATCATAATCTGACCGTTAAATACTCCCTCGATAATCAGTCCGTTTTCGTTTGTCACTTCCTTACCAACCTGTGCGGCGCGCTGACCATGGTCAACGGGTCTGACCAGACCATATTCACCGGTGAGATCGCCCAGCATCTCCTTGGTGCGGGACAATTCTCCCTCCAATTTATATATCAAGCTTTGCAGCTCTTCAATTTTCTTATTTTTTGCCATTTTTATGTATTTGTTTTTGCCAAGCTAACAATAACAGTATTTTACTTATCTCTGAGTAAAAATATCACAAAATACCCACTTTGACAATGGCTATTTTTTGGCTAATTTTAGCTAAAATTATAGTATTTTTGTCCTTTGTCTGATCTCTTCCTCTACCTGTAGGCGGTCACGTCCGTGTTTTAGACGCGAATATTCCTTGATAGCCGAGGCTAGTTCAAAATTGCCCTTGGTCGGAGCCAACGGGCTAAAATTAAAGGCCGGCGGATTTGCATTATCAATCAATAATTTGATATAGCAAGTATATTTCGGCATATTAATCAGATCGTATTCACTGACTACCGGAGCCAGTTGTTTGGCGATCAATTCAGCATCATCCACGCCGATACGGTAGGAAACCAAGGTGCCGACATTTCCAAAGATAGCGTCGCGAATCCTAGTATCGTTGCCTTTGGTTAGTTGGGCGATAAATTGATGTGCCATGATCAAATCCAATTTATATTTTCTGGCCTCCGACAAAATCACCGAGATACTATCGGTTATAAAATTTTGAAACTCATCGATGTATAGATAAAAATCTTTTCTCTGTTCCTCGGGAACATTGATCCTGCTCAAAGCCGCAAAAAGAAGTTTACCGATGACGATCATGCCCAGCAGACTGCTGTTCATATCGCCGATTTTTCCCTTGGACAGATTAACCAATACAATTTTTTGATTATCCATGGCCTCACGAAAATTAATGGCGCTCTTGGCCTGGGAAATAATGGGACGAATCAGGTCATTAGAAATAAAGGGCGTTAATTTACTGGTGATATAAGGCACCATATTAGCCAGCGAGGCCTCGCCGCCGGCTTTTTGTGCTTCCTTGGTCCAGAAATCATTGACATATTGGTTGCGCACCTTGGATAGTTTGTATTTGCGATAACTCTCATCGGCGAGAACACGCGGGATTTCTGCCAGTGTGGCTCCGGATGCGGGATCATCCATCATCAATAGCATGGCATTGCGCATATACTGCTCAAACATCGGCCCACCGGTGGCCCTCAAATCATAGAGTTTGTCAAAAATTGCCAGCATCTCGTTGATCGCAAAACTTTTTTGCTCCTCGTTGTCATACTCCAGCATATTCATACCCAGCGGGCGCTGAGTATCCGAGGGGTCAAAAACAATCACATCCTCCACGCGGCCCTTGGGAACATGACCTAATATTTTTTCAATCAAATCACCGTGCGGATCTACGACGCAAACGCCGAGGCCGGCTCGGATGTCCTGGATAGCCAGATTTTCTAAAAGCACTGATTTTCCGGTGCCGGTCTGTCCGATGATATATGTGTGGCGGCGCCGATCGTCGTCCTTCATGTGGATGATTGTTTCCCGGCCGCGGTAGGTGTTTTTACCCAAAACTATTCCGTCCGCCGGCAAATTTGACGGCGGCGGGGCTTTGACTGCGTCCAGCCACAAAATATTTGGTGTGTCCGTTGTGGGTAAAGGTAAATGTATCACGGAAACCATTTCTTCTGAATTCAGTAACATTCTTTGCTGTGGCAAATAATGACGATAGATAAAACTATTAATTAATTCATTATAACGTTTGGGTATAAAAGGCTTAAAACTGTTACCAAATTCATAAACATTATATTGCGTGTAACTGTTCAATATATCTTTAAGTAAAGCCGTTGAGCGGATGGCTTCACCGGTGGAAACAACCATGCGAATATTTACCTCCACGCCGGGTTTGGCCGTCTTTTGCTCTAAGCCTTTGGCCCTTTCCTGTTCCATCATAGACAGGTCATGACGCTGTTGCATCTTATCTTCTTTGATTTTAACGTTGTCGCTGGGTTTAATAAATGAACCGACAAAGCCGGCGACTTTTCCTACACCGCCTAAAAATCCTGCGGAGTCCCCGCCGGTGGCGCTGGCGGCCTCGCTAAAGCTCATACCCTTATACATATTTTGAGCTATCTTCCGGCCGCGTTTGTGCCATTTCTTGGGAGCGGATCGAAAGATATACTGGACAGCGGCCGACTCGCCTTCGCGCAACTTGCTGAGGCTATTTGTAATACTCTCTAAAGGGTCGTTTTCAAAAGTTTTGTAGGTCTTAATGGGCAGAGAAAAATCGTTACTCAGCCGCAAATAACCGCCGGCTAGCTGACTATGCGGTTGAAAGATATTATAATCAGTGACATCTTCAAAGTAAATTTTGGGGTAAACGGCCTGAATCTGTTGAATAAAAAAGTCGCGAAATTTGTGTGGCACGGCGGCGTAAAAGCTAATAACATTGTCCTTAGCCACGATTTCTATGGAAAAGGTATCAATGCGGGGTTTAAGAAAAGATTTATCAACTTTCAGGGCGGCTAGGGCCGTAAAAAAATTCTCAATCTTGCCCAGAGATTCCTCGATGTACTGCTTGGTCAATTCCTCCTTCTCGCGTTTGGTATATTTAGGGATTTTGATCTGCATGATATCCTGGCGCAGTTCCCTGGTGCCCTGGCCGCGCAGATACCGGAGCAAAACCAAAACAATACCGCTGATGATAGCCAGTCCGAATAGTGCAATTATCAATAAAATAATGCTGTCAGCCATTTTTATTTATTGTAAAGACGCATAATTGCGTCAGCCTTTAACTTGGCTTCCTGCTCTAGATAATATCGGTTGACATGCGGAATTAATCGCAACCAGTCAATAATTACATTAATAACATCTTTTAATTTTACCCTAGTCTGGCTCAAAAGTCCGACAATTTTATGAGCAGTTTGCTCGCCCTTAATTTTAAAAGTGTTCTGACTGGCCGCGTCCATAGACAAAAAAATACTGTCCATGTTTTCGGCCAATATCTGTTCTACTTTCTCTAAATAAATAGGCGTTCCTCCCGTACTGGGCACGCTGACCGGCAAACTGGGTAAAATCACAGGTGACGCCGGCTGTTTTTCCTCCGCAATATCAGAAACTGCGTTAAAATTTTCAGCCTTTTTTTCAGGCAAACCAATATTTTCCGGGCTAGGAAATGAGCCCGCCTGAGGTGTATGTTCTCTGGATTGACTTTCGGTCATGGTTATATTATAGCAAATTTTAACCGATTAGGGTAAATCCAACTACTGTCTTAACAGGTTTAAAAAATGATTGCGGTCACTAATCTTCAGATGATGATGCGAGAACTCGGTGTAAATATACAAATCCGCCTCGCCACGGGGTACTATTTTTTTTATGTGTTCTAAGGGCAAATAAGCTTTTATCTTAAAATAGTCTTTGCTGATGGCCTCTAGGAAAATAATCCGCTGATCTGTGAGTAGGACGCGGTCATAGACAGCCACCAGTCGTCGCGCTAAGAAAAATGTCAATATAAATAACAGGCCGATCCACAGCCAGGTGCTTTGCCGACCAAGATGAAACATGGGGTAGAGAACGAAAAAAACAAGGATTATCAAAAAATAAATCAAGAAAATAAAATAAGCTTTGCGGCGGATTCTTGTCTCCAAAAGCAACTCTTCCCCTGAGTCTAAATATTTGTTAAACTTACCCATGTTATGAAAAGGAGAACTCAAAAAATAATCTGGATTATTTTGTCCGTGTTTATTATCTTTTCCATGGTTATCTGGACATTAGGATCCTTCTGAAAAAATGGGCTTAACGCTTCAGTACGGCCAGATAGGCCTCCGGAGGTATATCAATCTTGCCTTGTTCGGCCATACGGCGTTTGCCCTTTTTTTGTTTTTCCAAAAGCTTCCGCTTGCGGGTAACGTCGCCGCCGTAAAGCTTGGCGGTTACATCTTTGCGCATGGCCGAGATCCGTTCGGCGGCCACGATCTTGCCGCCGATTGCCGCCTGTAGTTTTATTACGAATTGGGCTTTGGGCAGAATTTTCTTTAGCTTGTGTACAATTTTTTTGCCGACCTGGTAGGCTTGTTCTTTGTATACTAAGACAGACAAGGCTTCTACCGGATATTCGGCGACCAAAATGTCCATTTTCACTAATTCACAAGCACGATAGTCCGCAAAATCATAATTCAGCGAGGCATATCCCGAAGATATGCTTTTTAGGCTGTCGTAAAAATCTACTAATATGCTGGCCAAAGGGATGTCGTAGGTCAAAATTAGGCGCTGTTCATCCAAAAATTCTGTGTTTTTTAAAACTCCCTTTTGCTGGATAATATAGTCCATTAATGCGCCCATGTATTCTTTGGGTGTGACCACCTCAATGCGCATATATGGCTCCTCAATATGCTCAATACTGCTGGGATCCGGCATGTCCTGGGGAGAAGTCATGGGTTTCATCTCTCCCTTGGTCAGGTATACTTTATAAGCTACCGTGGGCGTGGTGACGACTAATTCCAGATTATATTCTCGGCGCAACCTTTCCTGAAAAATTTCCAAGTGTAATAAACCCAGAAAACCACAACGAAATCCAAAACCCAAGGCCTGCGAGTGTGTTGGCTCAAACAGCAGGCTGGCATCGCTTAATTTCAGCTTCAAGACCGCGTCCCGTAGGCGATTATAATCATCACCTTCTTTCGGAAATATACCGGCATATACCATAGGCTTTATTTCCTTGTAGCCCGGCCAGGCCGGAGTAGACGACTGCAGACTAACTACCGTATCCCCTACCTTGGCTTTCTCCAGATCTTTAACACCGGTAATCAAATAACCGATTTCACCATTTTGCAGTATGTCAGCGTGCACTAACTGCGGCTTGAAAAATCCCAATTCTAGCACCTCCGTATCCTTATTTGTCGCGACAAATGTAATTTTGTCGCCCATCTTGAACTGGCCCCCAAACACCCGAACATAAATAACTACACCTTTATACTCATCGTAGGCGGAATCAAAAATCAACGCGCGAGGCTTTTCTCCGCCGACACGGGGCGGGGGCACACGTTCGACAACCTCACTCAGGATATCAGCCACGCCCTGACCGGTTTTAGCCGAGCAAAGCAATATATCCTTTTCCTGACAACCGAGTAATTTTATAATTTCCTGTTTAGCCGTAGGAATGTCGGCCGCGGGCAAATCTATTTTGTTTATCACCGGAATGATGGTCAGATTTTGTTCAACGGCCAGATAAAGATTTGCTAAGGTCTGCGCCTCAATACCCTGGGTGGCATCCACCAATAAAATAGCGCCTTCTACAGCCGCCAAGGAACGGGAAACCTCATAACTAAAATCTACATGGCCGGGCGTATCGATCAAATTTAACAAAAAACCCTGCCACTCCATGTGGGCTGGCTGCAGTTTGATGGTGATACCACGTTCGCGCTCCAGATCCATCTGATCCAGCATCTGGTCTTTCATCTGCCGCTTGGCCACCGTATGCGTCAGTTCCAGCATGCGGTCGGCTAAAGTTGATTTACCGTGGTCAATATGAGCAATAATGCAAAAATTACGTATTTTTTCCATTTTTCAAAAATAACCAAAACTTCAAAACACCGCTCTTCACTATGGACACTTCGTCCAATCTAAACACTATACCCAATATCAGATAGCTAATCAAGCCCATCAATCCAGCACCGACACCTTGTAATAATATGCCGAAAAAAGTGTGCATATTTACCATCTTAGCCAAAAGATGCAAGGTAGTATAAGCCACAAATCCGGCAATAAATGAGTTAATGGAAATTTTTAGCACCGAGCTTAAAATTTGGCCATGATTAATATGGTGTGCATGAAAGTTTAAAAATATATAGAGGATTAGCATATTAATAATACTAGAAATAGAAAAGGCCAAAGCCAGTCCCAAAACTCCCAAGCCAAAATTTTTAGCCAAAATCCAAGAGAGGGCAATATTTAAAATAATACTGACTATACTGGCCACCATGGGGGTCATACTATCCTCAAATGCGTGAAAGGAACGCACCAGGACCGGTATCAGACCCTGGGCAAAGATAGACAGAGCAAACAAGCCCACAGTTTGAGCGGTATAATATGTTGCTTGCCAGTCAAAAGCTCCCGTCCCCAGTATTACCCGCACTAGCTGGGCGCGAAGGATGAGCATCAGTACCGAGATGGGAATAAGCAAAAAAAGGATGCGCCGTACGCTGGTTGAAAAATTTTGCGCAAAAAGCTTAACGTCATTAGTGCCTACCGCTTCGGCAAAACTGGGAAAGACCGCCACGGCCAGTGAAACGGCGAAAATGCTAATCGGTAACGATTGCAGGTTGTTAGCTAGATTAAAGACAGCAATGCTCCCGGCCGCCAATGTAGAAGCAATCATGGTGATCACAATCAGATTAATTTGGCCAGCGGCCAATCCCACGGTTCGAGGAATCATCAGTTTAATCACCCGCTTTAACTCCGGCGTAAAAGATAAAACAAGTTTGTAATGCCAGCCGTTTTTATAGGCCTCGGGCAATTGCACCAGCAAATGCATAAAAGCGCCCAAGCAAACACCCATAGCTAAAGATGTTAGGCCAAAATGCGGATAGAATAAAATACCGATGATGATGCCCAGGTTATAAAAGCTGGCTGCCAAGGAAAAACTGAAAAACTTTTTCCACGAATTAAGCACACCCCCGATAATATTAGAGGCGACAAAAAACATTATAGCCATTAGCATTATACGCGTCATCTGCGTAGCTTGAGCCAATTGCCAGTTGGTAAATCCCGGAGTAAAAAAGGTAACTAGCTGAGGCGCAAAAAATGCGGCGACAATCACTAAAAGTCCAATAATCAAAAGAAAAAGATTTAGCACAGAATTAGCTAAAATCAAACCCTTTTTTTTATCCAGATGCCAAACTTTTTGAAATACGGGAATAAATGCCAGAGTCAGCGCACCGAGAATCAAGGTGTTATAAATTAAATCTGGCAGACGAAAAGCTGAATAGTATATGTCGGAAAGCTGGCTGGCTCCAAAATAATAAGCAATCAATCTTTCCCTAATTAAACCAAATATTTTTGATAAAACTGAAAAAAAACCGATGATAAACGCGCCGCCCATGACGCTGTTATTTATCTTATGTAACAATTTTTTCCACATGGCAACTACTTGGTCGCGGCTATAAAACCGTAGTAAGCGTCTTGGTCAAGATTCTGAGTATAAGTGACCAGAGCATTCGTAACACTTAATGACGAGGAATCCGTTGCATTATCCCAGATAACCTTCACACCTTCCGGCAACAACACCGTGGAATTAAAGCTGGTATTTTGTAATCCAGGTTGCTTCCAGGCGACCAGACTATAATCGTCCAAATGCCAGCCTTTATCTAACAGGATGTTCCACCAATTATTAACCAAATTATCCCGCAATTTTAATTTAAACGGCAGTTTATATTTTACGGAAACGGTCTTGGACTGTCCCGGGGCCAAAGTCATCCAGTTGGCAAAAACAGTCTTATCTAAGCTAGTATAGACCTCGGTGCCGGTAGTCCGATCCAATAATGTATTTTGCTCTTCCTGAGCAATGAGCGGATCAATCCTGACCCCGGGACTGGAGGCATGAAAGTAACCTTCAGGCAAGCTATCAAAACCTATAGCCTCGATAAATTCGCTTCCTAGAGGCACATAGAGGCGTAAATAGCTGACATTTCCGCCATCCAGACCAGCAAAGGGGTTGTTACCGGCATCGCGATTAGTCCTGGTTATTCGCACCGTATTTATAATATCACCGTTAGGCCTGACCTCGGCCTGGTGGTCTATAGTTTGGAAAATATTATTATCGGTTTTACCGCCAGCAATGTTGGTATTAACCACCCCAAGGAAATCCCGATCATTACTGACCATCTCCCCGGCCCAGGCCAGATTTTTCAGCCTAGATTCCTCGTTAGCATCATTACTATAAAGCAGAATGTTTTTTTCAAAAAGCATCTTAAAAAAATTAGTCAACAACGCCGGCTGTCTATCACGATCGCCGTAAAGTCGCTCCAATATTAAAGGGGCCAGGTCGGCAATTATCGCCTTGGGTTGATTAGCCTGCTTATCATAATTTACCTCAACTTCCTGTTGAATCACCTGATAAAGATTATCGGCCGTGACCGTCAGCTGATATTTATCCAGATAGATCGGACCGATAATGGTCAGGAGTTGCTTTAAAACATCGGCGTTTATAGCAATCACTCCGTCTAGTGAAGATTCGCCAATCTGGACATAGAAATCATTAATTTTTTTGGCGGATGTAGGAAAGTCCGGCCACCAATTGGCATCCCAAATATTAAAATGTGGATTGATCACCGACAGTGCCTTTGGTGCTTTTATATATTGCTTTTGTCCGGCGGACAAATCGTAAGTGCCGCCCTGAGGTATTTCCATTTTTACCATCTCACCACGGAAGACATCCACTAAAGCGATACTACCGATAAACCCGCCGGTAGCTCGGAGCTCATTATTGTTTTGAAATAAAAGCAAATACCTTTTTTCACGATCCTGTCCGAGAAAGCTACTTAGCACCGAAAAAATGCGATCCAGTGTTTTTAAATTTGTAATTATTTCCGGGAGTTGCTGTTGTAAAGCACGCAATTGCGGTTTTAACTCGTCGGGCACTGCTGAAAGAGAATTTCCGGACAGATCCTTATTTGCCTCTTCCAAGTACGGTAGTGTTTTAATTATATTATCATCAATCACCGCTAAATATTCTGTGGGACTAGCTCCTTCTTGAACTTGCTTGCTCAGGGTGGCAGCGGCCTGAGAAATGTTGGTTGACACTGACAAGAGACTGCGGCCGAATGACATTGGTTTGCCGATACCGGGTAACCAGGCAGAAGCATCCAGCAAGGTCCGATGATAGTTGTTTATTATGCTTTGAGCTTGTTCAAAACTCTGTAGAGACTGCACAAAATCACTCTGAGCGGCGTCATATGAGTTTTCCGAGGCCGAAATAACGCCGGACTGTAGTTTTAGTAGGCCGTCTCTGCCATATTCAAAAATTCTACTCTTGTCATTACTAACCTGCTCATAAAAAAATATGCCCCGAATAGGGAGTAACACTAATGTTGTTATCAGTGCAAAGGCAATGGTCCTTTTCGCTATTTGATAAAAATTTAGACGCGCCCAGTTCAGGTGACAGCTGGGAAATAAGATTTTCGGTGCGCGCCATAAGGGACGAGTGGTGCTCTTGCTAAGTTTTTCTTTTTTTGGCTTTAACTCAACGACGTGCTCCTGTTCAGTCGGTCGATTGTGTATTTGTTCCGGTTTAGTCTGTGTCTTAAGGTTTTTCTTTACTGACCGAAGATCCAGGACATAGTCAGATAGCTGAGACGGGTGTTCAGAAATCTGCTTAGAAATCAATTTAGCCGACCTCTCCAGTTCAGGCGGATTTTCCTTATCCTCATTCTTGGTCTTATTTAAAACAGTCAATAATGTTAAGTGCGACAAATCTTCCTGAATCAGCCGATCTAAAACATCCAAGGCCTTGGCCTTGGCATTTTCTTGTTTAATTATTTGCCGGGGGCTTTCATCGTCCAATAAAAATTGGTCGATATCCTCCAGGATTTCCCTTTTCAGGTTTTCTAAACCTCTCTGATTGTTTACATTGTCAGACATCGGCTATATTATAACAAATTTCAGCAAAAAAACAAAGAAAATTAACCGGTCCGATAAATTTCTAAAATACTGCCTGCCATTTTGACCCAGGAATATTTCTCTATTTGTTTAAAGCCGGCTTGTTTTAGATCAAAGGCAATATTTTCCTGGCAAATTATCATCTCCATTTTTTCTAGAAGTGATTCTTCTCGCAGAGGATCAAAATACAAGGCGGCTGGCCCCAAAATCTCTGACAGACAGCTGGACTGACTGGATAGGATCGGCGTGCCTAAGGACATCGCCTCCAGCGGCGGCAGTCCAAAGCCTTCATACAGGGACGGAAATACATAAGCCCGAGCCTGTTGGTAGTAAGCGCCTAATAAATTATCCGGCACATAACCCACAAAAATAATATTATTTTTGTCCAACGGATGCGATTGCCTAGTCAGAATTTTCAGGCGCTCATAAAAATAATTCTTTTGACCGATGAGGATGAGGTAAAAATCCGGATGTTTGATTTTAAATTTTATAAAAACATCAATGAGAAACTCCAGATTTTTGTGCGGATAAGCGTTGCCGACGTAAAGAAAAAAATTTTCCGGGAGAGAAATTTTCTCAACAAACGGTGAACCTAGTTTTGTAATACCTTCGTAAACCACCTTGATTTTGTCGGACTGAGCTGAGCTCATTTTAAAATGTTTTATCAGATCCTGCCGCCCAAATTCTGATACGGCTATAATCCGCCATGCCCTATGTACGGCGGACTTAATGATCCGGTTATAAAACCAATACTTAAAATTAAATACAAAGTTATTGCGGTGCGTGCTCGCCCGACGGCTGGGAAATTTGGTCATTATCAAATCGTGAATGGTCACTAGGAACTTACCGCGGTAAAAAATGGGCACATTAAAGTGCGGAAAATGAACTAAATCTGCCTGAAGACTATATAAAATAAAGGGCATGACTATTTGTTCCTTGACCGTATACCAGCGACAATTGGCAATTTTAATCTGAAAATTGGCAGGTAACTGTGGTAGGTCGTCGGGAGCTTCTTTAAATATTAAAATATACTGGTTGGTTAAATCAATTTTAACCAACTCTTCCAATAATTTTTGGTTGTAGCGGCCCAAGCCACCCACGCGTGGTCCGTAAATCCGTAAATCAATGACTATTTTCATGGAGATCCATTTCCTTAAAGACTTCTAATATTTGACGGGTAAATCCGTCCCAACTGGATATACTGGCCGCGCCTGAACCTTTCTCTAATTCTACACTGAGTCGGCGGTCGTCGGCCAGCATCATCATAGCTTGGTAGATGTCGTTAATATTATAAGGGTCAATATAAATTACCATATTTTTTAGGTTCTCCGGCATAGCTGTCTTATAACTGGTAATAACCGGCTTGTGAAAATATAAGGCTTCCAGTGGCGGAAAACCGTATCCTTCGTAAAATGAAGGCCAAACCAGTGCCCGGCAGTGCCGATAAAGGGCGCTTTTTTCAGGCTCGGATACATGCCTAAGATAATGGATCTGGGATCGCTTCTTTATCTGTCGCAATAATGGACCATAGAGCCAACCTGGTTGGCCGGCGATCAGCAAATGATAATCGGGAAATTTACTACTGAATATTTCAAAAGCTTGAATGACCGCGGAAAGATTTTTTCTTGGTTCTAGTGTGCCGATAAACAGAAAAAATTTTTGCGGCCAATTCCTCTGCCTGGCAATAACCTCCGCCTGTTCCGCCGTCAGTGGCACGACGCTAAGCCCTGGTTTCAAAACCTTGACCTTATCACCTTCGGTAGAAAAAAATTTCACCAAATCCCTTTTAGTATTTTCCGATACCGCCAAAATTTCTGTTGCTCGGGTAACAAGCTTTCTGGGACGGACAGCCAGATGCCAGAACTTCATCTGGAGATTAAAAAAATGCGGTGCGGATATAAATGACAAATCATGGAAAGTCAACAAAAGCGGAATATCGCTTTTGGTTTGGAAAAAATCTATATTTGGCAGCCAAAAGAGATCCAACTTGGCCGGAATCTTATCGATGATGTCTACTGGCCAAGGACTTAACATACTCAGATTGATCAATTTATTCCATAGTTGGAGGTGAATATGGTGAACATTTGCTTGACTAAAACTCAGCCAATCAAATTTTTCCGATTTCCAACCCGAGCTAAAAAGATAATACTGATTTTTATGGTCCAGTGCCAGGATATTTTGCAAAGCGCCCCAAATATAATTACCGACACCGCTCAGCTTGGCCGAAGACAGGGCACGGATGTCAACGCCGATATTCATAGAGAATTGACATAATGATAAATTTTTTCCCGAAAAATATTTTCATCAAAACGACGACTATACGCCCTAATCTGCTCTGGATCATAATCTTCCGGTCGGAACCGTAAAATTCGGTGCGCCAAAGATTCCCAGGTCTGTTCATCAAAAAATGTCCCGGTCACCCCCTCCACCACAGTTTCTAATGCACCCCCCTTTCTAAAGGCGATAACCGGGCGACCAGATGCCATGGCCTCTATGGCGGTGATTCCAAAATCCTCTATTTGGGGATAGATAAAGGCCTGACAGTGCGATAAATACCAGTTTCTTTGTGTATCAGGTAACTCCCCTAGAAATTCAATATTTGCCTGGGCCTTTTTTTTAAGTCGCCTGGCTTCTGATCCGCCGCCGATAATTTTTAAGGGCAATTTGAGATTATTAAAGGCCTCGATAGCGATATCCACTTTTTTATAGGGACGGAGACGGCTGACTATTAAAAAAAAATTCTCCGGCTTTTCCGCAATTCTAAAATCATCGATTCTGACTGGAGGATGGATGACTATTGCCGGCCGGTCATAATGTTTTTGTATTTTGTCGGCAATAAAACGGGAGTTAGCGATAAACTGATTGACCTGTTGGGCTTTTTTATAATCCCAGATCTGCAGTTTATCTAATAGTTTTGGCAAAATCACTTTCAGCCATTTGCCTTCGGGTAGGTTGCCAATATATTCTTCTTTATCGTCCCATAAATAACGAGTTGGGGAATGGCAGTAACTGAAATGTTTAGTTTGCCTACCGATAGCCACGCCTTTAACAAAGGCTGATGATGAACTAATCACGACGTCATAGGAGCTGAGATCAATTTTTTCCCAGGCCCCGGGCATCAATAATAAAAAATATTTAAAGATTTTATTAATACCCAGTATCTTCTGCAAATAAGATGTGCGAATCTTTTCCTGAGGGATATACCCCCGGCTGATCTTGGAATTATTAATCAAGGTATAAATTTCGGCTTCGGGAAAAACATCAGCCAATACCGCCAATACTTTTTCGGCGCCGCCGACCTGAAATAAATGATCATGGGCCAGAGCAATTTTCATCACTTAGTATCCTTCCCGGTTTTGCCAAGGCACGCGTAAAGTCTTGAGCAATATAATAACATCCAGTAGTATGGACCAATTTTCAATATAAAAAATATCCAATTTAGCTTCTTCGGTAAATAAAAGGTTAGAGCGCCCGGATACTTGGGCCATACCACTTATCCCCGGCTTAATGGTCAACAAACGCCGATAGCCCCGTTCATAGCGTAAAACTTCCTCAGGCTCATGCGGGCGCGGACCAACTAGACTCATTTCTCCTTTGAGCACGTTGCAAAGCTGAGGTAATTCATCAAAACTAGTGCGACGCAACCAGCGGCCAAAAGACGTAACGCGCGGATCATTTTTCATTTTAAACAACGGCCCGTCATTTCGCTCGTTAAATTGTAAAATTTCCGATTTCAATTTGTCGGCATTTTTTATCATGGAACGAAATTTATACATTTGAAAAAAATTCCCCTTAACACCAACACGCCTAACGCTAAAGAAAACCGGACCTTCCGACGTGCTCTTGATAATAATAGCTAGTATTAAAAACAGAGGCGAAAGAATTATTAAAAGTACTAAGGATATTAAAATATCAAACAACCGCTTCCAGACTTTACGCCAACCGTCCAATGGCGTACTCATAATCTCCACGATGGGCAGTCCGGCGGCCTCGCTCAAAACTATATTTCTCAGACTTTGCGCTTGAAACAAACTGGCTACGTATTTCAAAGTCAAATGATTTTCCTGACAAAACGTCAGTAAATCCAGCGCCTCGTCTTTAGTAGCAGAAGAGTCGGCCTGAATAATATGGTCTACCTGGCTAATCAACCGGGCATTCTGACCGACCCACTCTCGCAGTTGATCCAGATTATCAAACTCGGCCATCACCCTGTAACCCAACTGTAAATTATTTTTATAACCATTAATGATTGGTTGGCGGCTGCTAGGATCGCCCAATATTATGGCCGCCGCCAATCCCCGACCCCGACGCAGAAAATAATTTTTTATGCCTCGGATAATCAGCCGAATCAGAAATAAATAGATGATACACAGAGCCCACGCTAAAACAATGATAAAACGGGATGAAAATAATTCCCTTTTCAGGAAAATAGCCAGAATTAAAAAAACAACCACCGTGGACACCCCGCTGATGATCATTAGAAACTGTCCGGAAAGCTTTCTGGCCTTCATGGTGTAAAAACCGGACCAGGCAAAAATAAAAACCGCAAATAAAGCCACCTTTAAAACCAAAGATAAATATGTGACAAAGGGCATCCCATACAGGACCGGTCGGATCTGGGTAATACCGTCGGAAAACCGAAAATAATAAGCCGACAAAGCGGCCAGGATAATCAGGCAGAAATCCAGGGGAACCAAAATGATATTTGTTATAAAATTAGGCCTTTTCATGAAAAAATATCCTTATTTGAGTGACTTTATCATAACATCTGGGACACTAAAAATCAATTTTGGGCAATTAAAAAAGGCCTAAATTGAACAATAAGCCGAGTTCTGTATCCTCTGCCTACGGCAGAGGGCGATGATCATCTATCTAGGCCTAGAGTCGCCCCTAGGCTCAAACGACCTACCCGCCCTGCACCTTATGGTACAGGGCCAATTTGGTCTTTCACCGGATAGAGTTTACCTCTTTCAGTCTGTCACCAGACTGACGGGTCCGCTAATTATCGGACCTTTTCACCCTTATTTTAGTCCATTGCTGGACTAAAAAGGAATATTCTCTGTTGCACTTGTCCTGACCCAGCCATCACTGGCGAGCCGGTTGGCGTTACCAATTATCCTTGCTTGTCCGCCTTTGGCGGATTTATGGTGCTCGGACTTTCCTCCCTGAACCACTCACTCCGTTCGGGTATCAGGGCGGCGCCCTCATACCGGGTATTTAACGGCCAGCACTTCGACCAGCCGTGTACCCCAGAAAATTCAAGTTTACGGCCAGCCGTGTACCCGAGCGAAGCGAGTGGTTCACGGCGATCATCTTGGTCAATTCAGACCTTCGCTAATAATATACTATATTTAAGTTATTTTGTCAAGGATTATTCTTTTCTACCCGATAATATTAAATTCAAAATTATGGTAAATATAAAAAGTATATTTATTGTTATTATTATTTTAACATCCATGCCACTGCCTTTAAATATATAATCTATAATTACCAAACCCACCAGTGACAGCGGCCAAAGCTTTCTATAAAGGGAACCTTTGCTCATCTGATTTTTTTATCATTTAAATTTTTATTTTGTTCCATAAAATCATTAATTAAATTTTATTTTTAAATCAAATAGTGTGATGCGATTCTAAAATAAAATCCAGCGTTTCCTTAGCACATTTTTCCCAAGAAAAATTGCGGCACTTTTCCAATCCGGATTCAATTAATTTTTTTCGCAAAACGGAATCATCCAAAGCATTTTTCAGCTTTAAGGCAATATCATTGATATCATCTGGATTAAAAAATGATACAGCTCCTTCCCCTACTTCGCGCAAAGCCGGTATGTCCGAGCAAACTACCGGCACGCCCGAACCCATGGCTTCTAGTATTGGAATGCCAAAGCCCTCAAATTTGGACGGAAAGACAAAGAGTGTGGCGGCCGCTAAAATCAGCGGGTGATCCGCCGGATCAACATAGCCTAAAAATTTTATTTTATCTACAATTTCTCGGTCCGCGGCTATGTGCTGAATTTCTTCGTAACCGTAATTTCCCGGACGGCCGCCTAGTACCAAAGCATAATCGGTTTTTAATAATTTAAAGGCTCGGATCAAATTTTGAATATTTTTCTTGGTTTCTATACGGCCGATATAGAGAATATATTTTTCCGGTAAATTATATCTCTTAACAACTTCTATTTTGACGGCCGGATCTAGAGGCCGAAATCTATGTTGGTCCCAGCCCAGCGGTATTACTTTAATTTTAGCGGCCGCGCCAGGAAAATACCGGATAATATCATCCTTAGTATATCCCGAAATAGTAATAATTTTATCTGCGCGGGCAATCGCCAAATTATGGGATATTTTCTGATATATCCGCTCTAAAGGCTGGTAAAGCTCGGGATTTTTTAGAAAGCCCAGGTCATGAATAGTGGCTGTCACCTCTCCCCGACAAAAAACCGGAAAAGCGTTAGTGGCAAAAAATTTATTGACCGGATGAATTAGTAATTCCCAACCCAGCCGCAGATGAGTCCAAAACTTTTTGAAGGGCCAGGATAATTTGTGAAAATAAAAATTCTCCGGAGCCTGAAGTAGGACCGGATCTAAAGCTTGATTATAATAAATATGAATCTGGTTGACAGCGTCCAGTTTTTTAAATTCCTGAAGCAAATGCCAGGCATACCACTCGGTGCCGGTTTTTTGCGCCTTATTAGCGCGACTGGCTTCTAAACCTATAGTGATCATAGAGGCTATCTAGCCGATAAGATGCTACGCTTATATGATTCCAGATTTTCCAGGGCGATGCCCGTGCCGCGCGCCACACAAAGAATAGAGTCCTCGGCCACATAGGCGGGGACACCGGTGGCTTGGGATAGTAGCTTATCCATATTCCTAAGCAGTGCTGTACCCCCGGACAAGACCATCCCCTTATCCATAATATCGGCGGATAATTCCGGAGGGGTTTGATAGAGTACTGATTTGACGGCCACTATCAGATTTTGTAGTTCATTTTGTAGGGCCTCAGTCACGTCGTCGGAGCTGACTAGTAGTGTTCTTGGCAAACCGGTAATCATATCCCGACCCTTAATATTCATCGTTAACTTTTCAGTCTTTGGTAAATATTGGGCCGAGCCAATTTTAATTTTTACTTCCTCGGATGTGCGCTCGCCGATGGCCAAGTTATACTTACGCTTTATAAATTCGGCTATGGCCGTATCATATTTATTGCCGCCAATGCGGACCGATGTATTAGCGACGATTCCACCCAAGGAAATAACCGCTATTTCGCTAGTGCCGCCGCCCATATCCACGATCATGTGACCGGAGGGTGAACCGATTGGTATATCGGCACCGATAGCGGCGGCGATCGGCTCCTTGATGATAAAAGCGGCTTTAGCACCGGCGTTCAGTGTAGCGTCAATCACAGCACGCCTTTCCGTAGAAGTGATACCGGCCGGGACCGCGATCATTACTTCCGGACGGAAAATCTTCATCCCGCCCACAGCTTTGTTGATGAAATATTTGAGCATGCTTTCTGTGGTGCGGTAATCCGCTATGACACCATTTTTTAAGGGTCGGGAGGCCACGATAGAATCCGGCGTCCGGCCGATCATCTCTTTGGCCTCGTCCCCTACGGCCATAACTTTTTTGTCTAAAACCGAAATGGCTACTACCGATGGTTCGTTAATAACAATACCGCGCTTGGGAATATAGACCAAGGTTGAGGTGGTGCCTAGATCAATGCCGATTTTCTTGATAAACATAAGTGGTCTTAACTTATGCCTACTATCTTATACTTAACTTTGCTGGCTGGCAAATTAACCTCTACCTCGTCACCTACTTTATGGTCTAAAAGCGCCTGCCCTAGAGGCGACTCCAAAGAAATTTTTCTATTAATCGGATCGGCTTCGGTACTACCAACGATGAAAAAATCCAAGGTTTGCCCGTCTTTTTCTACCATCACTCGGCAACCCACGCTGACTACATCTTTATTTTGACTGGTTTTTACCACCCGTGCTGTTTTTAGCAACTGCTCCAATTCAATAATTCGGCCTTCGATAAAACTCTGTTCTTCCTTGGCCTCGTGATATTCGGCATTTTCCGATAAATCGCCAAACTCTCTGGCTATCTTGATACGATTAGCCATAGCTGGTCTCTTGATATTTTTTAATTCGTCTAACTCCTTCTGAAGTCTTTCTAAGCCGTCGGGAGTCAATACTTTTCCTTCCATATATAATTTATTATTTGCTAAAATACCATTCCATAAATTCACGGGTAATGCGCACAGCCAGTCCCGTATCACCGCCCTCTTCCACTAAAACAATCATGGAAATCTGAGGTTCGTCATAGGGGGCAAAACTTGCAAACCAAGAATGAGGGGTCTTGTCGCTACGAAACTGAGCGGTACCCGTCTTGCCGGCAACTGGTACGAGCACCGATTGCAAGCTCTGCGCCGTACCCTCGGTTACTGTCAAACGCAGACTTTCCCGCACTATATTTAAATTATCAGAGGATATCAAATTAGTCAAAGAGACTTTTGGTTGGAGGTCATGTTTATTTTCTCCGTGCCCAACTTCCTTGAGCAAATGTGGTTGAAAAGTTATACCCCGGTTAGCAAAATAGGACACTAAGTCTAGAGCTTGTAAAGGCGTAACCGCCAAGAAACCTTGGCCGATGGAAAGATTATAAGTATCCCCTAGATACCAACGTTCGCCCATACTTTTTTCCTTCCACTCTTTACTCGGCAAAAAACCGCTCGCTTCTGAAGGCAGATCGATTCCGCTCTCCCGGCTAAAACCAAATTTTTTGGCGTATTCAATAATTTTATCCACTCCTAGCCCGTTGCTCAACCATTCATTATTGCCGCCGCCGATGGAGTAAAAAAAAGTGTTTACTGAATCGGCCAGCGCCCAGTAGATATCGGCCCAACCGTGACCCTGAGGACGCCAGTCGGGAAAGAAATGCCCACCGACCTCTATACCGCCGACGCTATGAACTTTGAAATCTTTATTAATAATTTTTTCTTGCAGTGCGGCGGCGGCCATAACTAATTTAAAAACCGAGCCCAAGGGATAGGTTCCCGAGATCGCCCGATTGAGCATAGGCATATTGGGATCACTGACGATACCCTGATATTTTTCAGGCTCCAAAGTATTGGTGAAAACGTTGTTATCATAGCTAGGCAGATTAGCCAGTGCTAATATCTCGCCGGTTTTCGGATTAGCGACAATGGCCGACATCTTTGATTTTCCAGAAACCTTGGAATCGGCCAACATAATATCGTAGAGCTTTTGCTGAGCCTTACTATCTATGGTCAGAGTGATATCCTGTCCGTTTTTCGGCTCCTCCAAAGAAATAACATCTTTTTTGTGAAAGAGAGCGTCTACTTCATATTGTCTCTGACCATCCTGTCCGCGCAAATAGTTTTCATAAATATATTCTATGCCGGTCTTGCCGATACGATCAATGATATTATACTCCGGCTTTGCCGCCACATCCTCGGGAGTGACGGCGCCCAGATAGCCGATGACGTGCGCTAAACCATACTGAGGAAAATATAAACGGCGGGGCTCAAAACTGACCCGCAGGGCTGGTTCTTCCTCCGCTAAAACCATTAATTTTATCGCCGGCTCATAAGCTATATTTTCATAAATTAAAACCTCTGACGTCGAGCCTATGTTTTTATTGAGCTTAGGGTAAAGGTCATCTTTTTTAATACCTAAGATAGTGGCAATCTTATCCAGTATCGCCTCACGACTGGGATTATCGCTAGGCATAACATCCGACCGCAGATAGAGAAAAAAATAGGAAACATTTTTTACCAACTGATCTCCGAAACGGTCATATATTAATCCCCGATTAGCCGGAATAATTTCTTTAGAAATGCGATTGCCTTCAGCCAAGGTCCGGTAATGCCCACCACTGATCACCTGCAGATAAAAAGAGCGTCCGATGAGCAGACCGCAAATTAGCATAAAAAATATAAAAAAATGGCGTAATTTCAAGGCATTAAAAAATTTTCCCAGATGAGCGGCCCGTCCTAAATAATCAAAATTTAAATAATCGCCACTTTGACGGTGACGAATAAATCCCGAGACATCTGCGTCTCTGATAGTTCCTTCCTGAATTTTAAAAGGATTGTTTTTCATGCTTTTTTGCCCACAAATTATAATGTAGCAAATGGAAAAATGACACCGCCAAAATATTGATTAACGTGCCCCACAACCAATGCGTCACATCTAGCTGGGACAAGTCATAGAAAGACCAGGAAAAAATAAAATTCAACAGGTAGAACAGAAACCAGAAAATAACAAAGGCTAAGGTCGTTAAGACAATAACACTAAACATGTTCCGGGAGCTGAACACAGTAAATTGCAATATGCTTAATATGAATATTATGGTAATAAATACAAAAGATTGCAGGCCGAAGATGGGACTCAAGACATCGATGAATAATCCGCTCAGTAGCGCAAAGACATAGCGTACCCAATGATTGGTAGTATTAAAATATACCAGTAAACTGGCGACCAGTATCGGCTGGATATAGTGCCAATGGCTACCAAACATGTTTAGTAGCAGAAAAAAATAAGCCGCCAGCAAATAGATTATTAATAAAACTAGGTACCTCATAATGACGATACCACCGCCACGGTGGATAAAGTATTATAGTCAAGCAAGGGAGCTACCGCCGCTTTTTTGAATAGCTCTTCCTGGGAAAAATCTATGTTTTCAATCTGACCGACCAGCAGGCCCGCAGGAATAGCCGTGCCTGTTTCCGCTGTAAGCACCAAATCTCCTTTCTTAATTTCCCGATCCTGAGGAACATAAGTGAGATTCATACTCAGACCCAGGGATCCGCTGAGCAGTCCAGCGATACTGTCGGCCTCGCCTATTTTTACCGCCAATTTGGAGAATTTATCGGTCAACAGCCGCACCTGGGCGTAGTCCGGCCCCACCTCAACCACACGGCCGATCATAATACCCTGATTCACCACTACAGGCTGACCAACCTCAATACCGTGGTCCGTGCCAGCGCTGATCAGCATCATACTGGGATTGGCCGAATCACGGCTGATAATATTGGCTAGCACCAAATTGTAATTATGCTCTTGACGAAAATTGAGCAGGTTTTTTAGCTGTTTATTTTCCTCAGCTAGCGACCGCAGGCTCACGTTTTCAACTAATAATTTTTGATACTCATCAGAAATATTGCTGGGCGGTTGTAGCAAACTATTGATCGCGCCCTCCGGCACTAGAGCCTTTCTAAAGGCTATTCCCACATCAAAAATATGACCATTTTTTAGCAGGACAAAGAAAATAATGGTCACGGTAAATAATATAAACAATCTAAAATTGTAGCGAATCATAGCACTTTAACTATATTTCATAGAGCTAGTTGAGGGTAATAAGACTTCGCGCAGATTATCGAGATCGTCAAGAATCTTTCCGGTGCCCCGCACTACGGCCGTCAATGGATCATCGGTGATGTGCACCGGCATTTTTGTCTCCTGGGAAATATATTTGTCCAAGCCACGCAGCAACGCTCCGCCGCCCGACAAAACTATGCCTTTTTCATAAAGATCCGAGACCAGCTCAGGCGGAGTATTTTCAACAGTACTTTTTATATTATCAACAATGATTTTAATGGGCTTAAGAATGGCTTCTCGGATATTAGCGTCATTGACCACAATCTCGCGAGGTAATCCGCTCAGCAGATCGCGGCCGCGCATCAGCGTCTCCAACGGTTTATCCTGCGGGATGATAGCGGCGATCTGGATTTTAATTTTTTCCGCAGAACGCTGACCAAGTAAAAGATTAAATTTATCGCGAGCATACTGAATAATAGCTTCGTCCAGCTTATCGCCGGCTATCTTTAGAGATCTCCAGGAAACTACACCTCCCAGGGCGATCACGGCGATTTCACTAGTGCCGCCGCCGATATCAACGATCATTGAGCCGGAGGCTTCCTGGATAGGCATACCAGCGCCGATGGCGGCCGCCATCGGTTCCTCGATCAGCAGGACCTCGGATGCTCCCGCACCCAGCACGGCGTCTTCTACGGCCTTGCGCTCCACCTCGGTGATATCCAGAGGAATAGCGATAACGACGCGAGGCCGAGGCATGAAGGTAAATGATTCTCGATGCACCTTTTCAATAAAATACTTGATCATTTTTTCCGCTACTTCAAAATCGGAGATGACGCCGTCTACCAGGGGCCTAGTCACAGTCAAATGACCGGGTGTTTTGCCCAACATGATCTTAGCATCTTCGCCAACGGCCAATATTTTCTCATTGCGGTTGTTTATGGCCACCACCGAGGGCTCATTGATCACGATCCCCTGGTCCTTAACATAAACCAGAGTATTGGCCGTACCTAGGTCAATACCCATATCCTTGGAAAATTTTCTAAAAAAATTTCTAAACATTATGCGTAAAATCTCTCCAATTCTTTAACTACTTGATCGTAATTAAGGAGCTTTTTTTTGTGATCGCGGCGGGAAACCAGCTCTAGTTCTTCTTTTCTGTCGCTGATGATGAGTTGATAACAGATACCGATCAAATCGGCATCTTTAAGCTTTTTTCCGAAGGAAATGTCACGGTCGTCATAAAGCACTTCCCAACCCGCTTTGGTCAATTTATCATAGACTTGCTCCCCTGTCTTAACATTTTTGGAGAGATTTAGCAAATGTACGTGATAGGGTGTGGTAGTTTTAGTCCAAATGATACCGTCAGCGTCATGACTGGTCTCTACGATAGTACCCATGGCCCGCCCAAGACCGATGCCGTAGCAACCCATGACCACATCTTTTTGCTGTCCATCTTTAGCGATAAATCTGAGGCCGATTTTCTTAGAATACTCGGTGCCAAGGTTAAAAATATTTCCGGCTTCCACTGTTTTGGCCTCGCGCAGAACTTTTCCGCAGCTGGGACATTTAGCGCCGGCTTTGACTTTGGCAATTTCTTTATTTTGCGCCCAGCCGCAGGCCGCACACAGGATAGTGTTGTCTTCTCCGGCTTCGGTCTGAACCATAAATTCATGGGAGATTTTCCTACTGATCGCGCCGCCCGATGCTTCGACGGAAAATGCTTCTAACCCCAGACGCTCAAATATTTTTAAATATGCCCGGCGAGCCCGCTGATAGTATTCCTCTAAATCTTTTTCGTCCTGATGAAAACTATACAGATCTTTCATACCAAATTCCCGGCCGCGAAGTAAGCCGGATTTGGCCCGCTTTTCATCACGAAACTTAGTTTGGATCTGATACAAATAAAGCGGCAAGTCTTTGTAGGAGTTGAGATGCTTTTTTACAATATCGACTACCACCTCCTCGTGTGTCGTACCCAGTCCGATAGCGCTACCATGGTGATCGGTAAATTGGTACATAATCGGTTCCATTTCTTGCCAACGTCCGGTAATTTGCCATAATTCTTTAGCTTGTAAAACCGGCATCAGCATCTCCTGACCACCAATAGCATTGATTTCCTCCCGGATAATATTTTCAATCTTGCGATAGGTGCGTAGACCCAAGGGCAAATAATTATAAACTCCGGCCATTTGTTTTTCTATAAAACCGGCCTTGGTCAAGAGCTCGGCGTTGATGCTTTTCTCATCCTGACTGATATCTTTTCTGGTTTTTCCAAATAGTTGTGATTGTCTCATAAATGTTAATTCTCTAATAATTGAATGATCCTATCCCGCTCCTCCGCTAATTGTTCTCCACCATATTCACCACTGTGAGCTGTCTGTCCCTGGTAGCAGGCGCCTTTTTGGTCCAGATGAAGGGAAATTTCAATCACGGAGGGCTGCTCGTTTAAATATGCGTGATAGTGGGGGTAGTCTTGACGACTCAGACGCCGGATATAACTACCGTTATCAAAGTGCGGGCTATAGCCGAGCCCTCGCATCAGATTTAAGGTATTGACCGGCTGTACCGGGATTTTGAATCTCATATTAAAATAGACTCTTAAGGGAAGATAAAATCTGACTGCCGTAGCGACCGATATCCCGGAAAGTTATAAAAATTAATAAAAATATCAGCAAAATAAATCCGCTATTATGGATCCATCCCTCCACAGCCGCATTATTTTTTTTGCCGCGTAATTTCTCAATTATTATGAACAGTAGGCGGCCTCCGTCCAAGGCCGGAAAGGGCAAAATATTTAAAATGCCCAGATTGATAGACAAAATCGCCATAAATTGCAAAACATGGATAAAACCCAGGCGAACAATCTGTCCGGTGATCACCGCCACTCCCACCGGTCCGGACAAGCCGGCGTCTAATTGGCCGCGGGTAATCAGATTTTTAACCAGATTATAGAGCGCCTCCAGGATCATGCCCGACATCTGATAAGTAGCAGCAAACCCCTGTCCGATGCTTTCCAGAATATTGTAATGTACCACCCCGGTATCAGCCACGCCGATGCCGATCCGAGGCAAACTGCCCGGCTCCAAAACCTTGCCAACTACGGAGTATTCCTTAATCACTCGATTTCTTACGACCTTCACTATTACTCCGGTAGAAACACTTTGCTCTACTAATTTATTTACCTGGTCAGCCTGCACAATCTTTTGCCCGCTGATTTCCAAGACCCTGTCGCCGACTGCGATGCCAACCAGATTGGCCGGACTGCCGCTGACTACATCGGCGATGATTACTTCATGGTTTTTCACCTGATTCAGGTCTGTGTCGCGGCTGAGAATCTGCGGTATACCGGCATAAAAAACCACTGTTAAAAGTACTATTGCCAGAAGTAAATTCATAATCACACCGGCGGATATAATAATAGATTTCCTCCAGGTCGGCTGCGAGGCAAAACTGCGCGGATCTTCATCTTCTCCATTTTCGCCGCGGATCTTCACAAAACCCCCGATCGGAATCAGGTTTAAGGAGTAAATAATGCCGTTTCGTTTATACGACCAGAGACGCGGCGGAAAACCGACACCAAATTCCTCAACGTCCACCCCTAATTTGCGGGCACTGATAAAATGGCCGTACTCATGCACCAATACTAATACACCTAAAATAATTACAAAAGCGATTATAGTCGTAATCATAGATTTTTATATCTTCATTATCTCCTGTTCTTTTTGGTCGCCGATTAGCTTGATCTTATCATTGTATTCGTGAACTATATTATCCAGATCCTTCAAAGCTTGAAACTTTTCATCTTCGGAAATCTGTTTGGCCTTTTCCAGGGCGACAATCTCATCTTTTATTTTTTCCCGTTGCTGACGGACACTGACTCGCGAGTCCTCCAGTTTTTTATGCAATATTTTTACCAGTTCCTTGCGACTCTCCTCGGTCAGGGAAGGAAAATTCAACCGGATAATGTCGCCGTCCACGATGGGATTAATATTAAGATCAGCGGTACTAATGGCTCGCTCGATATCCTTGAGAATATTTCGGTCCCAGGGTTTTATGACGATGGTCTGCGGCTCGGGTGTGCTGATAGCCGCGAGTTGCAGTAATTCTGAACTAACACCATAGGCCATAACTTTGACTTTTTCCACCAAACTAGGCGCTACCCGTCCGGTACGCAAATTACTGATATCACTTTTTAAAAACTCAATTGTTTTTTCAAACAGACTTTTGCCTTTATCTATAGCTGAATTCATAAATTACTATTTATTTATCTTATAAGCTCCGAGGTACAAATATTTTTGATCGGGAGAAAAAGCCATGATCCGAGCGGTATGGTCGGTCGGCAGAGAACGGATAGTCCAGTTGGCTCCGTTATCAACAGAACGATACCAGGCGTTGGAGGTGCCATAGAGAACTTCATTAGTATCTTTAGGATTGACAATCACAGAATAAATATTGTCTTTGCCCGGCGGCGTGAGTAGCGATAATTGTTTCCACATCATACCGTCGGTCAGCCTGAATATGCCATTAGGATTGGCATAAACCAGACCGTCTTTGACACTAAGGTCGGCTGACACGGAAACCACTGAATAAGCTCCCGCAACCGATTTTAAGAGAATGTATTTATCTTTTTCCAGCTTATCCATCTCGGCTTGAGGTAATTTGGTAACTCCCAGTTCTTTTTTCTTTTTTTCTACGGCCGCATTAAATACTTTTTCTTCATCAATTTTAGACTGATCCACCGGCAAATCCAACAAATTTACCCAATTTTGGCCGCCGTCTAGGGTCTTGAAAATTCCTCTATTTTGCGTGGCTACGTAGATAATCCGACTGTCCAGATGATTTTGGATAATGATGTTGTTGATATAATAATCAAATCTTTTTAAGACATCCCAGGAGTGACCGGCATCCTTAGATTTGAGAAAAGAGCCGCCCGAAGTGCCCGCGTAAATAACGTTGGTATTATTATAATCTATTGACAATGAGGTTATATATTGCCCGCTTCTGGTCTCAAAATAAACTTGCTCCCACTTGCGCGAACAATCCACGCTTTTATAAATACTGTTGTGCACCGCCACATAGATCACACAATTACTTTCCGGATTAACGACAATACTATTGACCGTGCCTTTATCGGTCAAGGTATTGAACCAGCCGTCGCCGTAGTTAAAAGTATAAAACAGGCCGTTGGTCTGGGTGCCGACATAGATGGCTTTCTGATCCTTGGGGTCAAAAGCCATAGTAGTGATATTGGCGGCGTTAAAATTCAATGTTTTGTCGCCGATGGTATAGAGGGTGGTTACCCGTTGCCAGGTTTCTCCCCGGTCGCTACTGCGAAACATGCCGCCTAAAATGGCCGTCTTGGTATTGCCGCCGACCACCGAGTTAGGCAATCCCAGACACCCGGTCAATAAAAATAAGGCTAGTAATAAAAACAGCATCATTTTTCCCGTTCGAACTAGGTTTTGTTTTAGCATATATTTATTTTAAGCTTAAAAATAAATTTTCCCACAACAGTTGTGGCGAGACATTGTGCCGCAGTTTATTTTTTATATCCTCTAGAGACAACAGACCACGCACCAGTCTATCCTTATCAAATTGCTCGGCCAACAATTCCAACTCGCTTTGGTACATTTGGTTAACCACCGGCCGTTCCAGTTTGATCCAGAGAATGTCGCGCAAAAATACTTCCAGTAGATCAAGGTAACGCTTAGTCAGGGCACCTAGTTCAAAAACTTTGTATTCCGGATGTTCTTTTTTTAAAATACCGAACCATTTATCAATGGTCTGCATATAATAGAAAGTTCCGTGCGCTAATAATTTAATTATGAAATTACAGCTTTTTTTAAAGTTGACCAGCTTGTCCGCAATCATGGTCAGAGCTAAACCCGGTTTACCGAACGATAGATTAATGATCGTATCTTGCTCCTCGTGTAAAAAATTATAGCTAGCCACCCAGTCGCGCATGTCATGGTTATTTAAAGGCTTAAATTTCAATAATTGCGAACGAGACATAACAGTAGCTGGCAGACCTGCCAGAGAATCGCCGATCATGATAATACTGGTGTCGCGGCCCGGCTCTTCTAGAGTTTTGAGTAAAGCATTAGCACCATAAAGATTGATCTGATCAATACCATAGATCAAAGCCACACGATGCGCTCCGTGCACCGGAGACAAAGCCAAGCTGTGCAAAAGCTCGCGGACATTATCAATGGATAATTCCTGTTTATTTTTACCAAGCTCATAAACATCGGGATAAATACCCTTGGTGATGGCCTGGCACGCCCGGCATTTTTGACAGGGCCGGATCTTTTCATCCTGACAATATATAGATTGGACAAAATAGCGCGCAACAAATTTTTTGCCTAAGCCCGCCGGACCGTAAAACAAATACGTATTGGCCAGCTTGTTTTCGCTTACGGCATTTTGCAAAAATTTCAATTGTTCTCTATGGCCAAAAACAGGCCAATTAAATTGGTATGACATTGACTTAAAAATACCATTTTTTTAGGGCAAAAACAAGACCTGCCTCGGACTAAAATAAGGTTTCAGGAGACAAAAAAACAAATTATTTCCCTGAGTTAGCAAATATTGACAAAATATGGTATTTATGATATAATATAAATATTCAATAACGTCCTTTTTTCACCTACTGGAGGCTGATCATGCACTGGTACTCTGATTCTACAGTATGGATGATTTTGGCCGGTTTCTTCTGCCTGGTGCACACCACATTGAAGTGCATCCGGCTGTGGGGCGGCCGGCATAGAAGACAAATCAACCAGGCTTAGCAAAAGCTACAGCCACCAGACTACTTGAGATCACGCCTCAAGTAACAGAGTCCAACGCAGGTTGGATTCTTTTTTTATCCAATAATTTTATCCAGCGCTTGATTGACCAGTTTATCGGCAAATTTATTCTGTTCACGCCGCACATGTTGAAAGGTCACTTTTTTGAAAGACTGGCTCAGATTCCAAACTTGCACAAATAATTTGGCCAGCTCCTTATCTTTGACTTTGTAATTTCTATTTAATTGTTCTACAACTAGCTCCGAATCTAAGAAACAATGCAACTCCGTGATTTTATTTTCCAAAGCTAATTTTAAACCGGCAATAACAGCCTTGTACTCGGCCTGATTATTGGTGGTTTCGCCGATATATTCGGAAACAGTACCGATGGTTTTCGTACCGTTGTACAAGACTGCTCCGATAGCGGCCGGTCCGGGGTTACCCCGCGCTCCGCCATCACTAAATAATCTGTACCTCGCCCCGCCAGAAATTTTACTATTCATAGATCTATTATATAATAATCTCTTTACATTGAAAATTAATCAAGCATAAAATTAATCGCTGCATAAGTTTCTAGCAGAGCTCATAATTTCTTTACCCCGTTAGAAATCTGAGCTGTTATAAATTAAACCATATAAGCCAAGGCTAATTTTTTACAGTGTTTGAATATAATAATTATAAAAAAATAATTTAATTTATGGATTTCTAACGGGATGAATATCTTTTATTTTAATTTGTATTTCCCGATTGCCATTCCACTCATTGATACTAAGATTATAAGCAATATCAATAATATCGTCTAATTTCAGGTCAGTGCCGGCCAGATTAAAAGCAATGGCGCCGAATGTTTTACTGTCTTTATTTAAATCAAGTTTCCAATGTTTTCCATCACTGCCGACTTTTCTGGCTCCGGCCACTTTTAGACCCCGAGACACAAAAACCGGCTCCTCATTAGCCATGCCAAAGGGCTTAAACTGTTCCAGGGCATCCACCAGCTCCCAGGAGATAGAACTAAAGTCGATCTCCAAATCCGCGTCCATAGTAGGCCGCAAATCATCTTGATTTAAGTATGCCCGCGCCGCCTCTTTCAATTTATTTATAATGATCGGCATATTTTCTTTAGTCACCGAAAAACCGCAGGCCTGGGGATGCCCGCCAAATTTTATCAGCAAATCCTTGCTTTCCTGCAAAACTTTAGTAACATTAAATCCCTTTAAACTGCGACCCGAAGCTACTATATTGCCGTTATTATCCGTTAAGATTAAGCACGGCCGATTGTATATTTTCATCAAACGGGATGCCACCAAGCCCGTCAGACCGGCCGGCCAACTGGGCTTATAAAAAGCCAATAAACTATCAGTAAAATCAATAGCCAATGCCTGTGCCTCTTTGATAACAGTTTCGGTCAAATTTTGTCGGTCAATATTAGACTGATTCAGATCCCTGGCCAGTTGAGCCGCCTTAACCTCATCCTCTTCACGCAATAAATAATAGGCTAAGTTGGCGTGATCCATGCGGCCGGCGGCATTAATTCGCGGAGCAATACTGAAAGAGATGGCCCGCGGATCCATCTTGTCGGGATCCAGACCGGCTTGATCTATCATTTGCTGCAGGCCTTTATTTCTGGTTTTCTTTAGTACGATCAAACCATATTTCAGCAGAGTCCTGTTTTCTCCCAATAAAGGGACTATATCCGCAACAGTGGAAATAGAAACCAAATCAAGCAACCATTTTTCCTGGCCTTCCTTTTCCGACATGGTCATCACGCATTCCGGGCTAAGCAGTAAGGCCTGGGCTAATTTAAATGCCACTCCGCCGCCGGCCAAAAATTTAAAAGGATAGGTTTCACCAGGAACCTGAGGGTGAATAATGGCATAGGCCTCGGGTAGGCGTTCCGGCAGGCTGTGGTGATCAGTGATGATAACGTCAATTCCCTTTGCTCTGGCCAAAGCGATTTCCTCAATATTACTGATGCCACAATCGCAAGTAACAATAACCTTTGCTCCCGTGCCGGCTATTTCCTCCACGGCTTTACTATTTAATCCATATCCTTCCCTTTCCCGGTGTGGCAAATAAGCATTGACCTTAGCGCCAAGCTTAGTGAGAACTATATTCAGGATCGTGGCCGCGCAGACGCCGTCGGCATCATAATCACCATAAACCGTGACAAGTTCCCGGTTTTTTATGGCTTGATAAAGTCTGGCCACGGCTTGAGACATGCCCTTGAATAAATATGGATCGTGGATGTCTTGACTATAATCAGAATTAAAAAACTCATCAATCTTTTCCTGAGTTTTTAAGCCACGATTATATAAAAGCTGGACAACTATCGGGTCAAGTTCTGGAAATTCTTCTATTGTTTCCTTTGGAGCCGAGTCCGAGATATTCCAAATATATTGCATAAAAAATAAATCACGTTGTTAACGTGCTTTATTTTAGCAATAAAACCTAGATTTGACCAACTCTTATTTTACTTTGGTTACTTTTATTTTAATTGGCCCCTTCTTTTTGGCCATGACTTCTTCTTTTTTTTCTATTTTTTCGCTAACCCCTTTAGAGGTGAGAACGCCTCTAAAGGGGCTAATATTAGCCATTTTTTTAGGTTTTTCCGACTCCCCTACTCTAATCGGTTCAATTTCCTTAGTAGTAATTTCTTCTTTATCCCCAACATCTGCTGACAATTCTGCTTTGGCAAGGTGATTATTTTGCCGGATCTCCGCCAGCAGATAGATCAAACCGACTAACAAAAGTAGCAGGCCGACCACTAAAAACCAAAAATAAATATTATTCAGATTAAAGAAAGTCATGGCGTTGTAGTCGCCGACCATCTGGACATAATCATTTTTGACCACATCCAGCTGATTGTTCAAGTCCGATAGTTGCTGATCGGTGGCCTGCAGGCTATTAACTACATTGTCGCCGGCTTGGGCTAATAAATTTTGAACTAGGATAAACATTTTAGTGTTTTGTTGGCGATATTTAAATCTTCATCGCCGGGCGATATTAAAATTTTGCAACGCCGAGGCAGATTTAATTTTTGCAATACTAACTTCCGGATGATCGGGCTATGATGACCGACCATACCGGTAAAAACTATAGCATCCAAGTGTTCGGCCTGGGCGGCATAAGCGCCGAGATAATGCCGGATGCGCCCAATATATTTTTGCAGGGCCAGCCTGGCCGAGGCTTTTTGCATGTGGCTGAATTTCAAGCTGGAGCGGAAACCTTCAACCTTATAGCCGTTGGCCAGCAGAATTTCGCGCAGATCGGAGGTGCCGGCCAGACCCAATAGTCCAGATTCTTCGTTTAATATTTTTTTTAATTTAGCCAAAGGTATCTTCAGCTCAGCCGCTAAAAATAAAACGAGGTCCGGCGGCAAGTCGCCGCTACGAGTAGACATGACCAAGCCCTCATTGGGCGAAAAACCCATACTGGTATCTTTGACCTGTCCTCGCGCAAACCAGCTCAAACTATTGCCCGAACCTAGGTGGCAGGAAATAACCTCTAATTTATTTAACGGCTTTTTTAATTTACTGGCCGCATATTCCACCGACTGTTCGTGACTGAGGCCGTGAAAACCGTATTTACGGATTTTATGTTGGCTATAATACTCGCGGGGAATGGCGTACAGGTAAATTTCCGGGGTTAGATCTTTATACCAGGCGGTATCAAAACTAGCGGCCATCTTTAACCTGGGCCAGGTCGCTTTGGCCAGCTTGATCAATTCTATAGCCGGCGGATTATGCAAGGGAGCTAAATTATTGTACTTGGCAATTTTCAATAATAAATCGGCGTCAATCTTTGCGGTCTGGCGCAATTCCTCACCGCCATGGACCACGCGAAAGCCGACATAAACAATATTATATTTGACTAATACGTCATGCAAATATTTCCAGGCTCCTTTGATACTAAAAGCATGGCTAAAATGAAATTTTTTTTCTTTCTGGTTAAAAGTATACGAAAAGTCACAGCCGTTATGAGTGTGGCTTATCATTCCACTACCCACCAGCTCCCCGATCTTCCTTCCCTGATAGGAAAATAAGGAAAATTTTAGGCTACTACTGCCGGCATTTAAGACCAATAAATATTTAGACGCATTCATATATCCAAATCAATTTTTGTTTCCGTTAATAATCCGGCGGCATTACCTTCATCGGTATCCAAATGAATACGGGTTTGGAAGGGTCCGCTACGCACGATGATATTTTCAAAAATTAACGGCCGCGCACCACTTCTGACAATCGCCCGGACTTTTTGTCCCGATTTCAATCCCCAGGCCCTGGCCTGTTCGGGCGAAATATGTAAATGCCTTAAAGGGATAATCACCCCTGAGTTTAATTTTACCCTCCCTTTTGGCCCCCGTAAGGTCAAGTCGCCGCCGGAACCGCGCTGGTCTCCGGACAGCCGAAATACCCGCTGTACACCCAGAATACGAGCATCGCTTATTGCCAGTTCCACCTGAGTTTTAGTTCGCACCGGACCCACCACCCGGATGTTTAGACGATGTTTCGGACCCACGGCCAGCAAAGTTTCCCGGGCGGCAAACTGACCAGGCTGGGATAAGGCCTTTAATTTCTTTAATTTGTAAGCCCGGCCAAAAAGCGTAAACAAATCCTTCTGGCTAAGATGAACGTGGCGGGCAGACACTTCAACAATTACTTTCCTCATATAAAATTAATTAGGGCTGGTGATAGCGATAACTTCGTCATAAGAGTCGCTTATACTATTTTGGGTCTGACGAATGATAAATATAGCAAACACCGTACATACTACCAAAACGCCTATACTGATGACGCTACGCAAATTTAAGTGTCTGGCAATCATATTATAAATGGTGTTGCTTGAGATATTGCTTGGTAACTATACCGGCCTGAGCGCCGATCTTTGAGACCACCAAACCACTGTTTAAAATACCCAGATTCAATGCCTTCTTAATATTATTATGATAGCGAATCAAGCCTCCGATAAAACCCGAACCAAAGGCATCGCCGGCCCCCAAAGTGCTGATCGGTTTGTGATTGGTAGCTGCGCGAAAATATATTTCACTGCCGTCATAAACATAGGCGCCTCGCGGACCGTCGGTGATCACCGTCAGATATTGACCATAGTGCAATTTTTTAAAGAGAAACCGGATATTATTCTTAATCTTAATTTTTCCCAAACTGGATACTAATCCCAGGGCTTCGTCCCGATTAACAATTAAGACTAAATTTTTATTTAAGCATTTGGAAATCCTTCTCAAACCCCAGCTTAGTTGGCGGGCGTCGGGATTCCAGGCCAACTTAATTTTTCTGGCTTTGGCTCGCTGAAAAAAATCCGCCAGCTGAGGCGATGATATTTTAGCCAAAGAATTCAGATAAATCCAATTTGTTTTGATTTGACGGATAATTTTTTCGCCTAACTCCAGGTGATCATTGGCACCGCGATAGGAGAACAAAACGTGTTCATGGCTAGCCCCCACGTTAACTACGAGGGACAAAGCCGTCCGGTATTGTCGGCGCGTCTGCACTGCAGAAACATTTACGCCCCGCCGACGCAGATTAGCCATTAGATCGTGGCCTACCGCATCGTGGCCGACCGAGCTGATCAATTTTGTTTTGAGTCCCAACGCCGCCAGAGTAACCGCCGTATTGGCACCCCCGCCGCCATAGGAAAAATAAACTTTATCACTGTGAATCTTGGTGCCGTATTCAAAAGCAATTAGTTTTTTGCGTAGTAAATCTTTTTTATTGTCCAAAATCAGGGCCTGATCAGTATAATACATGATGTCCTGAGTAGAGCCGCCGATAATTGTGATAGATTTTTTTAACATATCAATTATTGCTAAAGCGATGATAATCTCTGATTTTCTCGACGATCATGCGCACAATAAAAAAGAAAACCAGACCCATGCCGGTCATAAAAACTATCTGCCAGGTAAAACCGACTTTTAAATCCTGTAGTTGTTGCACTAAAGAGATGGCCACTAAAATACCCAATACCATGACCGCCAGAAATAAAAGCATCACCAGAGTAAAAATGGTTTCCGCTATTCTATGAAAAGACATAAATATCAGCTAATTTTTTAACCCCTATATTATACCAAAAAAATACCCTACTGCCTAATAGCCCGACGCCGTATATCCAGATAATATCCGGCCGCTCCCAGGGCCACACCGACGTTGAGCGATTCTTTGTGCCCGTACATGGGGAGATAAATTATGGCATCGGCCTGCTTTAATAAAGCTCGGGAAATACCGCGTACCTCGTTACCGATGATTAAAGCCAGAGGAAACGAGGGTTTAAAACTGGAATACAGTTTTGCTCCCCGACCTTCCTCCAAGGCCACGATTTTAATTTTTTGTTTTTTTAAATCTCTAATCAAGCGGCCGATATTCTTAACCCGCTCCCAGGACACGATCTGTTCACTGCCTAGCGCCACTTTAGCGATCTGGTATCGAGGCGGACATCCGCTATAGCCACTTAAAAAAAGCCGGCTCACACCCAGGGCGTCAGCCGTCCGAAAGACAGTGCCCACATTGTAAAGACTACGGATATTGTGGGCAATAATATAAAAATCAGCTTTGATTGTCATGGTCAACTTCTTCTTTTTTTTCACGCATAAAACCTAACCAGTGTTCAATAGCCGAGAAGAGCAATTTCAACGGCACTTCCACCACATAATCCATGATAAAGGCAAAAATATTTATTTTTTTGAAGCGTCGAGACATCCATAGACCCAAACCGATAACGGGCAAAGAGAAAAAATTCATCACCGTAGAAAGCAGACCTTCTTTTTTTTGGATCACTAAGTACTCGTGGGCGCTGTGGCGGATGCGCAGAGCAAAAAAGCTGACCGCCGACAAGAATATTATAAAAATGCCGCCGCTAATGATATTGAAATTTAATAAACGCAGAAAATATATAATCACGCCAAAGACCAAAATATACAGTAGCGAATACATAAAATAATAAAAAATCTGAAAACCGCTAGTTTGGCGATATTTGCTCTTGAGTTGGCACAGGATCGACTGAGAATACTGGCCGTAGACTAAATTGTTCAGATTTTCCAGTATTTTCTTGGTATTGGCTTCGCTGGGCGGCACCACGCTCAAGGTTACCAAAAACATCAGTATCGGAGGAAAGGAAACATTAATAATCAGATTCAGATAATTTAGATGCTGAATCAGGTATAATTCATAAGGCAACTCCAATACAAAAGCAATCAGCACCTTGGTCAGAAAAATATACAAGATTGCCCGCACCGAAGCACTACTTATTTTTTTTCTGATACTGCTGTAGCGCTGGTGGATCAAGCTCTTGGCCTCTGACTCCAATAAGTCAGGATTAGTCAATAATTCATCAATACCCTCACCTTTGGCTAAAATTAATTCATATAAAATTTTAAAAGTAACCACCGGCTCCTTTATGGAGTCCAGGATCTTGCGCTGATAAGGATGACGCAGGCGGCGCTGGACACTGTGATAAATGGCCGGTAGTTTGACAGCTACTGTCCTGATTGTCTGCTCATCGGCATAAAGCCAACTGTCAAAATAAAGGTTTAATAAATGATAGGAAATTATGGTGTCGTCTGACTTTACCAAAGACTTGTGAATAGCAATATAGACCTGGATGTTTTTTTCCTGGATAGTCAGATCGTCGCCGCCCTTGAGCTTTATCCTCTGCTTAGTAACCTGATACATCGCTTCAATAACTGCGTCTTCGATGCTTTCAGGCTTAAGCGCCATATCAATCTCACAGGCTTCCACGCCGATCAGCCAATCAAAATAATCCTGAATGTGGTCGCCGTGGTAAAGATCATTCATCAGGTCGTAAAGCTGATTATACTTGGCAATAATCTGTTCTACCTGCCAGATTGTGCTTTCCGGCAATTCTTTATTGGGAATATAATTGGAGCGGATCATGTCCTCAATCAGGCCTTTGGCGATCTGAGGACGCAAGGCCTCGAGGATAAAACGACGCTTGAGGTTGCGCTCAATAGCAAAACGCCGCAAGAGATGGATGTCTTTGAAATCCACACTATTGCGCATTTTTTCGTAAAAAGAAGTTAGGTGGCTATTGATCTCGTCCACCTCTATTTTGTTTTCTTCGCGCGTCAGGCGTAGCCGATTCTGATAAATAGCCTTTATTTTGTTGTATAAAACGACTATTTCCTCAGAAATTTTCATAGATAAAATTCATAATACACTATATTAAAATAGCATAAAATAGAGTTTATTTCAATATAAAAATTAATTGATAAACCCGCCGGCTTGTCTTTCCCAATGACTGCGATACAGTCCGCCCCTGATCTTTAATAATTCCTGATGTGTACCCTGCTCGACAATCTTCCCGTCATCGATCATCACAATTCTATCCATCTTCATTATGGTGGATAATCTATGGGCTATTACAATTACAGTTTTATCCCGCATCAAATTGCTCAAAGCATCCTGGATCAGATGTTCAGATTCGGAATCTAGTGAAGAGGTCGCTTCATCTAAAATCAAAATTGGGGCATTTTTCAAAATGGCTCGGGCAATAGCCACACGCTGGCGCTCGCCGCCGGAAAGTTTCACGCCTCTTTCACCAACGTAGGTTTTGTAACCGTCATTAAAGGTGCTGATAAACTCGTGGGCGTGTGCCAGCCTAGCGGCCTTGATAACCTCTATTTCCGTTGCATTTGGCCGGCCATAGCGGATATTTTCCGCTAGAGTGCGGTGAAATAAAATCGGATCCTGATTGACCATGGCGATATTTTGCCACAGACTTTCCTGGGTTACGGTTTCTATTTTTTGCCCGTCAATCAAAATATGACCGCGCTCTACATCAAACACTCGGAGCAATAGATTAACAATAGTTGATTTGCCGGAACCGGAAGATCCGACCAGAGCAATCTTTTCTCCCGGATTGATCTCCAGATTAAAGCGCGATATTATCCGGCGGGTTTGATTGTAATTAAATGTGATATCTTGAAAAACAATCCTCCCTTCGGACACCGTTAAATTTTTTGCTTGTAGTGAATCCGATAATTCGTGTGGTGTCTCAAAAATCTCAGTCATTTCTTCGGCATTAGCCATATACTCATAAAAACGCCGGATAATGCGGGCGAAATTCCACAGACGCATGATCACGCCCAGGATATAGGCCTGAATCAGGAAAAAGTCGCCGATGGTAATTACGTTTGTCTGCCAAAGGTGGATGGCTAGGAAGAAAATACCGATTTCCAAGCCAATGCTAAAAAGGGCCTGGACCGCCTCAAATGTATTATCCATATTCCAGGTTTTGAGCCGTAAAGTATGGTAATCATTGTTGACCCGGCCAAAATATTTCATTTCGCGCTGATAACCGGTGAACAATTTGACATTTAGTTGATTGGTAAAAGTATCAGCCAAGATGCCGACCATCTTAGAACTAAGCGCGGCCTTTTTGATATCATAACGCAGTTTATAAATGCTATAGCTATAGCTGACGATCATATAGACCACCGACCAGACTAAGAGTCCCAGACCCAGCCAGATATTGCGCTGAAACAAAACTATAATAGATAAACTTAAAAATACGAACAGGGTCAGGATATCCCACATGAAAATATCGCTTATTCCCATAAAAGTATCGGCAAAACGGTTAACTTTTTTAACCAGCGATCCGACAAAATTACTATTAAAAAAATTTATAGAATGTTTATGTAAATAGGAAAAACAGGAATTGTAAATATCTTCCTCCGCGTGCGCCTGCCAATAGGAAGCGCAAAAAGTAGCTGTGCGCCAAAGCACCCAGCCGATAAAATACAACAGTAAAATCTTGATCAAAATATGCTGTAAAACCGGAACCTTGCCAGACAAATCGCCGGCGTCAGTCAAAACGTTGAAAAAATCTTTATAAAAAAGCGGGCCGATTATGTTTGCGACCTGAGCAACAATAGTAGCGACCATGGCGACCACAACGGTCAGTTTATACTTTCCTAGGTGCCTCAGATAAACTCTAAATGTTTGTTTTCTGTAACTTTGCATAATAGTGGCGATTAGTGTACCAAAAAAATGATATTTTGTAAATGATAGATAAAAAAACAGCTCTGCACCAGATAGCACAGAGTTGTTTGGTTGAATTATTTTAAAGCCGAATATCTACTTTTTCTTTTTGGCCTTAGCTTTCTTAACTGCCAAAGTCTTTTTTACCGTTTTCTGACCTATTTTTTTTGGCAAAACAATTTCCTTTTTGTTCTCTACTATACTGGCGGCCGGATTTAAGAATTTTAAAATCCTGTCCAGCTTGCTATTTAACATGTCAAATTGTACTTGATAATTTTCGGAGGATTTGGCTCCACTGCTTGTCTGACGATTGTCACCCTTGGTAAAACAATTACTGCAGTAAACAGGTTTGTCGCCAGTAGGACGAAATGGTACCTGACAAGCAGTGCCACACTTGGCGCAGATGGCGTCAAACATCTTTTTATCGCCGCCAAAACTCGGGCGACGTTCAAAACGGTCATTGGGACGACTACCTTCATTTTTGGAAAAACAATCGCTACAATAAACCGGCTTGTCGCCGCTGGGTCTAAATGGCACCTGACAGGCTTTGCCGCATTTGTCGCAGATAGCGTCAAACATGGCCGAGCGCTCCCGATCCGGACGTCGGAAATCTCTATTGCCGCCGCGTCCGCCAAAACCGCGCGTGCCAGAATCACGGCCGCCAAATCTCTTGTTGCCACGGTCGCCACCGGATCTATCTCTGCCAAACTTCTTCATATTGTAGTAATTTAAAAAATTATTTAATAATTACCCTTCTAGCATTTCTTCGAGCGAATCCCGACGTGCGGGATGAGTCGAGAATAAACAATTCTCGACCACGCCGCTAATCGCGGCTAGGCTCAAACAAAAAATCGCTAGTTAACTTGTTTCATCTTAGCAGAGAAAGCATTATAAGTAAATGAATACAATATTTTATTCTTAAATTAGCTATATTTATTGACAAATTTCGCTAAAAATACTATTATATCTGTGTTTTATCGAATATCAGGGGATCGCCCACCTTCGCCAAGGCTACGGTGGGCAAGTATCATTGTAAAATGATCGGGGATCGTCTAGTGGTAGGACAGCGGCCTTTGGAGCCGTCAACCGGGGTTCGAATCCCTGTCCCCGAGCCAATAACTATAATATAGCTTTAACAAAATTTTTTTGTTATACTGAAGACATTATTAAACTTAAATAAAATTATGAAACTTTCTAAAAGTCAAAATGGTTATGCTAACATAAGCGCTATTCTGGTAGCAGTTTTATTTGTGGCGATTATATTTATTACTGCTGTTTATATAGATAATATATTATCCGCCACTAAAGACATCCATATAGTTAATCACAAAGGAGCTTTAATTGCGAAGAACAACCTAACTACATATACAGATGAGATTCTAGGTTATTCTTTTGAATATCCTGGTGATAAGTATGAGGTTTCATTGCCGGCGGGAGTTAGCACCTCGGGAGAATATGTGAATATTGCCTTATACGAAAAAAATGAAAAGAAACGTTATGCTATGAGATTTCTTGCTCACAAACCTTACGAAAAAAATTTAGAACTTGGAGCCTATCCTGGAGACGTAAATACTTTTTATAATTTTGGCGATATCGAGAGCTATATCTATGAAAATGGTGAATATAAAATAATATATGGCCCGCGTAAACTTAGTGTTAAAGTATCGGACGTAATAGAAAGTGATTTTGGTCAGATTATTGTTATTGACGGAATAAGTTTTAACGAACATGGAGCTGGCATTACAATACGCGAAGGCATAGGTCATGCCGCCTTAATCAGATCAAATAATGATAAATATTGGGATATTAATGTAGATGTCAATGAAGAAGCAATGAGCTATCAGGAATTTATTACTATTTTAAAAACCATAAACCGGAAAATTTAACTTTACCCTGTATAAATATACCTGGAATTATAAAAAAATCAGGCCTTTCAGCCCGATTTTTTTAGTTTTATTTGCTTAAATTTATTTCACTTCGTAGTTGAGGTTCATCTCCATAATCAGCTTATACTCCCCCGTCGGTATGGTCGGTGCAGTGACGTCGGCTGACATAGTTGCTCCGCCTTTACCGCCATAGTAGGAATTGTATGCCTCTGCGCCCTGAATCATATTTTCCCACCAGCCAACTATTTTGCCGAGTTTGACGCCAGCGGCCTGAGACAATTCAGCGGATTTTGATTTGGCATCAGCGATAGCTTTGAGACGGGCCTGCTCTTTGAGATTATTCATATCACTGCTCTCAAAACTAATGCTATTGATCTGGTTGGAGCCAGCTTTTCCGGCGGCGGCGATCACTTTAGAGACATTGGCATTTTCTTCGCCCAGGTTTTTTATGGTCACCACCAGAGACTGGTCGGCATTATATCCGGTCAGAATATTTTTTCCCGACGGCTGTACGCTAGAATCAGGCGTCAGCGGCGCTGTGATCCAATCATACTGCGGATAAAGATTATAATTTAGAGTCTGGACATCTTTTTTATCAATACCGGCATCAATAATGGCTTTAACTACCTTGGCCATATTGTCATTAAGCTGTTTTAATGCCGCCTCAGCCGTAACGGCCCGGTCTACTTTGGCGCCGATATTGATCTTGGCGATATCCGGCGTGTAAGTCAGCTCTCCCCGACCCACGACCGAGACCTGCCACTGCGGATTAGCCACAAAGCGGTCGCGCAGAATAGCCAACCCGACAATCGCCGTAATCAGTATCATGCCGATTATTTTTACCACCAGATGAGCTCGGTGGCGAGGATAATTTTGACTCATTGTTTCTTCCATATGTTTTATTTTAATACTAATATTTTTAGTATAACACTTTTTAAAAATAATTTAAATTGTTTATTCTTTTACTTTTTTCCTTAAACTGGCTTTAACCAGTTCCACAAACAAAGGATGCGGCTTGAGCGGCCGGGACTTATATTCCGGATGCCCCTGGGTGGCGATAAAAAAAGGATGCATAGATTTAGGTAGCTCTATCATCTCCACAAAAAAATCATCAGGCGAAGTGCCGGAGATAACCAAACCCTTTTCCTCGAGGATTTGGCGGTAGGAATTGTTGAATTCATAACGGTGACGGTGTCGCTCGGAAATTTTTATATTTCCGGGAGCTTTTATTTTTTCTTTAGATTTGTGGGCTTCGGAAACCAGCTCGCCCTGACCGTATTTGAGATAAATAGAACCGGCCAAAGTATTTTCTCGGAGATAGCAATCATAAGCTCCCAAGCGCATAGATACGCCGTCGCCCTTTATCACCTGATATTTGCTATCCATGGGGATGCTGTGGATGACAGGATCGCTAGTATCCGGATTAATTTCCTCAGAATTTGCCTCCTTTAAACCCACAATATTTCTGGCAAATTCCACGCAAGCTAGTTGCATACCATAGCATAGCCCCAGAAAAGGAATTTTTTTCTCCCGGGCATATTGAATAGTCATGACCTTACCTTCTGCTCCCCGCGCTCCCCAGCCGATGGGAACGATAATACCGTCGGGCTTTTTGATCAGTCTTACCCCTTCTTTTTCGATATCTTCGGTATTAACCATCCGTATATTGAGATTGACTTTGAGTTGCCAGCAAGCATGTTTGACCGCCTCAATCAGCGAGGCATAAGAGTCCAGCAGTTCATAATCACCGGTACTGATATATTTGCCGGCAATCACTATTTCCACATTTTTTTTCTTTTCTGATTTGATGGCATGGACTAATTTTTGCCAATTACCGATCAAAGGCTTGCGCAAATTTATGCCGAAATATTTTAATATCTTTTTATCAAATTCCTGTTTGGAAAATAAAACCGGCAATTCATAGACACTTTCCAAATCCGGAGCCATGATGACATTATCCCCCGGCACGCTGGTCTTCAGACCGAGCAGATAGCGACGCCGCTTGTCCAGATTAGCTTCACTGCGCAGGACTAAAAATTCAGGCATGATACCCATGCCCATGACCGTGCGCATGGACATCTGCGTGGGCATGGTCTTGGGTTCGCCGATATGGCGGGGTATGGGCACGTAGCTAACATGGACATTGAGCACCTGGCCCGGCATCTGTGTCTTCATGATGCGGCAGGCCTCATAGTAGAGCATATTTTGATATTCTCCGGCCGTACCTCCCAATTCAATAATAATAATTTCATTACCTTCGCCGGCTTTTTTTATTCTTTCAATAATTTCATCGGACACGTGGGGTATAGCTTCCACATCTTCACCATGATAACCAAATGATCTTTCCCGATTGATCACCGTCTGATAAACCTGCCCCATGGTGGTAAAATTCTTATGGCCCATTTCCTGGTTTAAGAAACGTTCGTATGTCCCTAGATCCATGTCCGCCTCCAAACCGTCTTCACATAAAAACGGGTCACCGTGTTCGATGGGATTGATGGTGCCCGAGTCTATGTTGATATAATTTTCGCATTTAATGACACCGACTTTGTAGCCGCGGCTCTGAATCAGGTTTCCCAGAGAAGCGGCCACCACGCCCTTGCCCAGGCCGGACAGGACGCCACCGGAAACAAAGATATATCTAGTTTTGTGGTCGGTCATAAATGTATGCTTATTCAGTTTTTATATCAATATTTAGATTTAAGGGCGGCTGATCAGGCAAACTGATAATTATTTTAAATTCGCCCGGACTTTTAAAATGCAACGGTTTGCCCAGCCACTTAGGTTTGATGCTGATATTATACTTTTCTTCCAACATCCTGACAACATCCGCCGTACTCACCGCCTGGAACAGATGTCCCTGCTCTGAGGCCTTGCGAATAAAATTTATTTTCTGATTTTCTAAAATTTTATAAAACCGCTGATAGGATTGCTCCCGAGCCTGAGGTGTCAGCCGAGTTTCTTGCAGGCGGGAGATGTTAAGTGCCGTAGCCAATTGGGCTTTCTTCTCAGGCAGGAGATAGTTCATGGCATAACCGTCGTTCACCTCCTTGATCTCGCCTTTTTTACCCAAAGATAATATATTGGTTAACAATATTACTTTCATATTTCTATTCCCCCAGAATCATTTTTTTGGCCATATCAAACTGAGGGTCCAAATCATTATTATAGTCATCCTCGGTTAGTTTGACCTCAAAGTTGGGCTTGATACCCTGGCCGTCAATAGTCCTGCCCTGTGGAGTCAGCCAGCGGGCCACCGTCAGCTTAATAGAAGAATTATCGGTCAGAGGAATAAGTTGTTGGACCGAGCCTTTGCCAAAAGAAGTTACGCCCACGACCTGAGCCAGCCCATAATCCTGCAGGGCGCCGGCCATGATTTCCGAGGCTGAGGCGCTACCTTCATTGATTAAGACCACGGTTTTAAATTTGGCTAAGCTAAGACGTTTGATGGCCTTGTGTTCTATGTCATTACGCTTATCACCGTAGGTCTCGCGCACCACCACCTGCCCCGGTTCCAGCCAGCTACTGGTAATCTCCACAGCGCTATCCAGAAAGCCGCCCGGGTCGTTGCGCAAATCTACAATAATACCCTTAGGATTATCTTTTAAAACTTTTTGAGCAACGGCAGTAAAACGGCTACTGGTGTCACTATTAAAACTGGTAATTTCGACCACGGCTAGACCATCAACTAATTTATACTTAACGCTGGGAATGTCAATCTTACTGCGCACAATACCGACATCTTTTGTTTCCTTTCCGTCCGGAGGCAAAATCGTCAAAACAACAGTTTTGCCCAGATCGCCGCGTATTTTGGAAATAGCTTCATTGACGGACATATCGGTAGCATCAACCTGATCAATAGCTAATATCCGATCCCCGGCTTTGAGCCCGGCTTTTTCCGCCGGACTACCGTCCAGAGGTGCGATGATAACCAACGAGCCGTTTTTACGACCCAGCTCGGCGCCGATACCATAAAAAGTACCGTCCAACTCCTGGGTAAATTCATCAGTCAAGCTAGGAGTCAAAAAAACCGAATGTGGGTCTCCCAACGCGCTGACCATGCCGCTGATAACACCATAAAAAAGATCCTTATCATTGACCTTATTTTTATCTAAATAATCGTTATGAATAGCCTGCCAGGCCTGAGCAAAGACATTAACATCAATTTCCTTGTTGCCCGCAAAGATGTCGTTAATCTCCGACGGAATATCACCGATGATCTGTCCGGAGTTTTTTGTGTCTCCCTTAAAATAAACTCCCGACATCAATCCAAAAACAAAAGTCAGAATTAAGATAAACGAAAACACATAGACCTGCGCGGCCCGATACCAGGGCGAATGTTTCCCGGATTTATTATCAGACACTACAAAATTGTTATTATGAAATTGATTCATAACAAAAAAATAATATCAAACCTAATCACCTTCTACTCGCCTGATCTTGGCGCCCAATTTAGACAGACGTTCATCCAACATTTCATAACCGCGATCTACCTGATAAATATTGGAAATATTACTGGTACCGTCGGCGGCTAAAGCGGCGATAATCAAGGTGGCGCCGGCCCGCAGATCAAAACTAGTCATTTCTTTACCAAACAGTGGTGCCGGTCCGATCACTACGATACGGTGCGGATCAGAAACCACTATGTTGGCGCCCATTTTTTTGAGCTCGGCCACATACTTTAGGCGACCGTCGTACATCCAGTCATGAATTAATGAAGTACCCTTAGCTTGCGTCATCATAACGGTAAAAGGTGAAATCAAATCAGCCGCGAAACCAGGCCAGGGCATATCATGAAGTTTTTCAATAGCCTGCAGATCTATCTTGCCATCCACCCGAATATTAGCCAGCTGATAATTCTTATTAGGACTATCCGGCAAATATTCAATATCTAATTTCAGACCGACCTGGCGGTATTTTTCCAGCTCTAAGCGCATGAATTGCGGCGCGGTATTTTCGATGGTTAGTTGCGAGCGGGTAGCGCCGGCCAGACAAATAAAGGTGCCGGTTTCTATCGGATCGGGCATAATATAATATTCGCTACCGTGCAATTTGTTAACACCTTTTATTTTTAAATTATGACTACCGATACCGTCTATCTCCGCACCCATGCTCTGTAAAAACCAACATAAGTCCTGCACTGATGGTTCGGCGGCGGCGATATCAACATTGATCCGACCATGATTTAGCGCCGCGGCCAAAATGACGTTTTCCGTACCGGTTACAGAAAATTCGTCCAAGACAATTTCCGGATCAGCTGGTGCTATTTTTTCCAGGTCATAAAATTTACCGTCAAACTCGGATTTGATACCCAATTTTTTAAAGGCATGAAAATGGGTATCCATAGAGCGGGAGCCGATCTGACAACCGCCCGGCTCGCGAGTCTTGAGTTTACCAAAGCGACCCAGTAACGCCCCCATCAATAGTATAGAAGACCGCATAGTGCTAACCAGTTTCATATCCATCTGTTTGGGGTCAATACTGGCATTATCAATTTTTAAGCTATGGTGATCGGTCCAGGTCACCCGGGAACCCATCGAAACCAATATCTGGATCATCCGCTTAACATCTTCGATGACCGGTACATTATGCAAAATTATCGTCTCCTCGGTCAGCACGCTGGCGGCAATAATGGGCGTAGCGGCGTTTTTATATCCGGCTACATTGATACTGCCTTTGAGCGACGATCCGCCTTGAATTATAAAGCTAGACATAGTATTATTGCTAATAGTTTATTGCCTGTGGCTTATGGCTAATGGCCCGTTAAAATTTAACTATTGACTATAGTTACTATAGGCTATTAGCTATTTGCTACTTATTAATTTATTTAATTTTTTGAAATCTGTCCGCTTGTGGGCAAAAAATATGCCCGACTCTGATATAAATAATACCCTAAAATGGACTTTATAACAAGATGATTCCTAGTAGAAATTAACTGATTTATGTTATGACAGACAATAAACCAATTAAGCAAAATATACCCTTAAAAAATATTAATAAATCCTTAAACTTCTAACAGGATGAACAAACAGCTACGACGACTGCTTTACCTATCATTTATCCTTATTTTTTCAGTTTTGGCGCCAATCTTCATCGCCTATTCCTTGGGTTACCGCTATCGCTTTGATACAAATATGGTAGAAAAAAACGGCGCATTTTATATCAAATCCTACCCCGGCGGCGCCGATATTTACCTGGACGGCCAACCTAGCCGTCACCGCACGCCGGATCAGATTACGGAAATCCGTCCGGGATCTTATCTGGTCACCATCATTAAAGAGGCCTTTGTGCCCTGGCAAAAAAAATTAAAGGTTTTGCCCGGCGAAACCACTTTTATTCAGGATGTGGTTTTGTTTTTTTCCGATATTAAAAAAAATAGCCTGGGATCGGGCAGTACTAATTACCTGGTCAACCGGACCAAAAACCAATATGCCTACGTTGATAATAAAAGCTACCAGCTATTTATCACCGATATCGAGCAGGATAAAAATTATCAGATCTATGATTTTATAAACAATTATCAGTTATTGGACTGGTCGCCTGATAACCAGAAAATACTACTCGGCCTAGCGGGCAAATATTATATTTTTGACATCAATCAAAAGAATCTCCAAACTCTATCCCTGCCCATAGCGGACAAAGTCAGTTGGGACAGTAAAAACTCCCGGATTTTGTGGCTCAGCACAAAGCAAGGCCTGTACACCTATGATCTGGAGGCGGCCCCAGCCGAATCTCTATCGGAGATTAAGCTGAATAAAAAAATTTATGATTTTGCAGTGCAGGACGAGTATCTTATTATAGAATATAGCCTGGGAGATAAATATTTTTTGGAACAATTGGATAAAAATGATTTACAACCTCTGCAAACCTCCGAAAATATAACTCCCGGAAAAATACATTTGCTTTTGGCCGATAGACAAAGGTTTATATTGACCGTCGGGTCTATTCTCTATATCAAAACGCTGGAAAAAGAGGCGCTGACCATACCAGTAACCTTAGCCGACATCCATGATGACCGCCTACTCATCTCCAACGGCAATGAAATTATTTTGTACAATTTTAAAGAAGACTGGCAGGATCTGATCGACCGCTCCACCCAGATTGTTTCTGATTTACTCTGGCATCCCAACGGTAGCTACTTTATCACCGAGATTAACTCTCGCACAAACCTAACCGAAGTAGACAGCCGTGATAAGCGCAATACCATCAATATTATAGATAACCCTCTGAAAAAATCCTACATTTTTAATAAAAAAGGAGATAAACTTTTTGTGCTCACCCCGGAGGAAAATTTTTATCTGACGATACAATAAAACAGGTAGTGCCGCGGCGCGCCATTCAAGAAAAGTATGGTTAGGCGCGCCGCGGCTTTAATATTGACAAAACTAAATAAATCTGCTAATTTATAGTGTTTGCAATGACCTGGTTGCGACCAGATCAAAATCGTTCCTCACAGAAAGGATATTACTTCATGGGCGCGCTGTTGAGCAAAAAAGCTGCCAGCATGGCCATTTCCATCATCTCGCCGAGCGTGATCCAGCTGCTCCGCCAATCGATAATTCTTGGCGGAATCTTCAAGCGAGGACAGCTGCACGTGGTCGTCTTGGATCCCACGTCGAGATGGGAACAAGGGGCAGAGATCATCGACGCTGTCCTGGCCGAGTACACCTTCAACGAGGACAACCGGCCACTGGAAGGACCCTATCGCGACATCGCGTTGGGCAAAGCCATGGTGTCCTGGCGCACTGGCCAACCGTCCGGCTGGGTCGCCCAGTTCGCGCCTCATCTTCTGCTTCCCGGCGACTCCAAGCACCGTGGCTCCTGGGTCACGGACGGTATCGTGACCACCGCCAGCGGCGTGCAAGGCTACTTCGACGAGATGGTCGCCAAGTGGCTCGGCGCGGCCTGCAGTGCCCTGAGTCGGCATCAGATGGAAGCCATCATCCTGGACAAGGAACGCGACACAGTCTGATTGCCACGCGACCAGACAAAACGGCACCCTAAAGATCTTACAACATGTAAATCAACGGGGTGTCGTTTTCGTTTTCCTAGCTAAATTGAGCATATTTTACTTATCCACAGCTAACTTCTTGACGTTCGGTTTTTGTTCGGTATATAATAAAGATATTAGTTCTCGACTCTCCCACTCCGTGGGATTCGCTCGAACAAAAATTAACTAAAATTCTATGCCTCACTTAACCAAAAAACAAAAGCAGATACTGGATTTTATTACCCAGTTTATCCAGACAAATGATTATGCTCCTAGCTATCGGGAGATCGCCGAACACTTTGGCCTATCCTCTACCGCTACTATCCACGAGCATGTCATGGCACTGGAAGATAAGGGACTTATCTCCAGCGGCCACGCCGCCCGTTCTCTGGAGGTAATCAGCCCGCGCTTTGGCAAGAGCATTGAATTGCCCTTGGTAGGTCTGATCACCGCCGGTGCGCCTATAGAGGCCATTGAAGAACACGAGACAATTGCTGTGCCGGAAAACTTGGTTAATGACGATAACAGTTTTGTGCTCAAAGTACGCGGCGAATCTATGATCGAGGAAGGAATACTATCCGGCGACTATGTCATAGTGGAGCGAAACTATTATCCTAAAAACGGTGATGTGGTTGTAGCTCTCTTAGATAATACCTATGCCACTCTCAAAAAATATTATCGGGAAAATAACCGCATCAGACTGCAACCGGCCAATAAAACTATGAAGCCGATCTATGCTAAAAATCCGGCTATACAGGGAGTAGTCAAGGCGATCCTAAGAACTTTTGCCTAGAAATATGTCCACCAAGAGAAAATTTAAAATATGGCTACGTCGATTGCTGGCCTTCCGCGAAGACGATTATCTGCGGAAAAAATATGCCCAATTAAGCAATCGTCGCTGGACCCTTATATCTAAAAAACAAGCCTTCAAGATGTTTTAGTAGTACTTAATTGGTCAAGTATATTGACAATTTAACATTATTAAGGTATTATAGACCCTGTTAAAACTTTTTAGGTTTTACGCTATAAATAGCATAAAATAATGATATGGCACATAAAAAAGCCGGTGGTTCTACTAGTTTAGGCCGTGATTCACAAAGTAAGCGCTTAGGCGTCAAGCTTTTTGCCGGCCAAAAAGCTCGGGCCGGTTCCATTCTGGTCCGTCAAAGAGGCACTAAGATTCATCCCGGAAAAAATGTAAAAAAGGGTAGTGACGATACTCTTTTTGCCAAAATTGCGGGCACTGTCGGCTTTCGTGAATTAAAAAAGAGAAAGTTTGACCATTCGCTAAAACTAACCCGCTACGTGGACGTTATCCCGCAAAAATAATCACATTAAAAACCGCCGCATCTGACGCGGCGGTTTTTTGTTATATTTAAACCTTTAGATATTTCCGAATAGCAATAGAGGTGCTAAACATATTTAGAATGGCCAGGGCCAGCCACTCTCCGCCGAAAATCAGCCAGAAATTATCTTGAAAATATCCCTGGATGTCTATAACCTGATTACTCTGAAAATAATTATTGAGCAGTGGCTGGATAAAACTGGCCAGTGGATAGATGACGGCCAGCATGATCAATACCGCCGCCAAGGCATAAAACACTCCTTCCAGTAAAAAAGGTGCTTTGACAAACCAATCAGTAGCGCCCACCAGCTTCATAATCATAATCTCATCCTTGCGACTATAGATACTAATCCGGATGGTATTGAAAATAACTATCGCCGAGATAAATATAAAAATAGCGATAATATACCAGCTGTATTTATTGACATTGCGGGAAAGGTCATTGATCTTATCAATAAAAGTCTGATAATCATTAAACGATTTCTCCTCAACCAAGCTCTGATATTTTTCCTGATCTATAAACTTGGTAATCACCGGGTACTGTTCTATATTGTAGGCCTGAATCGCTACCGAATAGGAAAAAGGATTTTCGTCCGCCCCGAAAACCTCCAGGGCTTTTTTGGCTTTGGTGTTTAAGCTGGAATTACTGAACATTTCCCGATTTTGCTCTGGGGTGATAATACTGGTTTTTTTGACTTCTGCCAGATTTTCCAGGTCGGCCACAAACTGATCTACCCGCTCCACCCGCACTCCCGGCTGGAGCGAAATCAAGATATCGATCTTCTGTTCCACCCCTTTTATCGTCGCCGTCTTGACATAATCCATAGTCAACATCAGCGTAACCGACAAAACTGCCATCAGCATCATAGTGATGGTCACCAGCGACAGCCAAAAATTACGGAAAAAACCCTGCAAGGCAAATTTGATGATCCTAATAATACTGGTCATAATTTTTATAATTTTATAACATATAGCGGCCTTTGGCCTGATCGCTGATAATGTAACCGCTATCTAGGGTGATTACTCGGCCGTGTAGATTATTAACCACGTCTTTATTATGAGTCACCAGCAGGACAGTAGTGCCTAAACTATTTATTTTTTTTAATAAATCTATAATCTCCCGAGTATTGATAGAATCCAGATTACCGGTAGGCTCATCCGCTACCAAGAGTTTGGGTTTGTGTACTAAACTGCGGGCGATAGCTACGCGCTGTTGTTCTCCGCCAGAAAGCTGATGCGGATAACGGTCGGCCTTATCTTTGAGTCCCACCAAAGTCAGCATCTGGGAAACCGTCTTTTTCACCTCTCCCGATCTAAAGCCGCAGGCTTCCATAGCAAATGCAACGTTTTCATAAACCGTTTTCTTCGGCAATAACTTAAAATCCTGAAAAATCACACCAGTCTGTCGGCGTAAGGTCGGTATCTCATGGTTGCGGATACTACTAATGTCCCAACCGCCGATAATCATCTTACCTTTATCAAATTTTTCCTCGGCGATAATCAGCCGTATCAGAGTAGATTTTCCCGAGCCGCTTTGTCCGACTATAGAGACAAACTCACCCGGTTTAACGTGCAGATTGATATCACGCAAAGCCCGGACATCCTTGCCATAGGTTTTTGTCAAATCAAAAATTTTTATCATATTTTTAACTTTGATAAATCCGGGTAACCTGAGCCCCCTCAAGATAATCCTGCAAAAACTCTTCCACCGCCTTGGCTTTAATAAAAATCCCTTTAACTTCGTAAGTGGCCGGTTTATCTTTCTCCGTAACCAGAGATTCTAAATACCAAATAATGTAGGCTCCCGGAGCGATTACTATCTCGCTAAATTTTCCGGGAGTTAATTTTTTGATCGGCTCATAGAAATTCACCAGGTCGCTTTCGGCCAGCCAAACACTCTTTTCGGCAGAAGCCTGGTCCTCACTATACTGTTTGGCCACGTCGGCAAATTTTTGTCCGCCCTCCAGAGCACTGTAGGCCTCCTGGGCTTTTTTGGCGCCTGCCGAATCCTGAAAAGTCCCCAACAGATAATCATAGACCTTGGCTTCTAATATAAAAGGTTTGATCACTAATTTTTTATAATCATCATAAGACAGATCATAATCGTCTTGGGCTTCTTTTTTGAGGGACTCCTCGTCAACGACGTCGGCTAAATAGGCCGTCATATCTTCCGGGGTTATTTTGATATTATTGTCCCGACTGAGTTTGCCCAGCCAGGCATCTTTGAGCAGTTTGTCCCAGACCATCTGGGAGATTTGTTCATCTGTGGGCATAGTATAGGTGGTATCGCCGGAGCTCTGCGCCTTGGCGTAACCGGCAGAAATAAATTTCACCGCTAAATTCTTATTCTCCAGATAATCGCTCATATATATATAGAGACGGTCCTGCCCCTTGACTATCGTGCCGGCTTTGAGACGATAGACGCGGGCTATACTATTGGCCCAGGCGCCGCTGATCTTATGAGCATATACCAACTGTACCAGGGCTACCTGGCTGAAGACCACTACGACTATAATCACAAATATTACTACGTATTTCTTTTGAAAGTATTTTGTATTCATAGTTATTTAAAAAAATAATCATACCATTTGAGCAGATTGTTCTGCTCCGGCTCTGAAACCACATATTTATTTTGTTCGTCAGTGTATAAATTAATCTGTTTTTCACCAGGCAAACTCAGGTTTAATTTTAGTCGTGCTTCCTTCTCGATATAGCTGTCCGTTTGCAGATAGCTGAGCAATTTTTCCACTTCGTCTTTTTGCCCTTCCAGTTTCTGCCGCTGGGCCTGTAAATCGGCGATTTCCTTGTTTATATCAGCCCGTACTTTAATCTCCCGGACCATCTTAAACAGGGAAAAAAATAAAACTAAAATTAAAAGAAGCGTAAATATATTTGACTCCCAGATGACTCGCCACTTGCCCTTGTTCTCTATTTTTTGATATTTCATGAAAAATCAGGCTGACCACTGACAGAATTATACCATAATTTTAAATATTTTCCAAAAAAATTGCCTAAGCGCCCGGAAAGTATTATAATATAGGATATCATCGTGTGCCAATGAAGATAAATAAAATAAAAACCAAAAGACTAACCTGGATTCATATCAATCATCCGGATAAGGAATCCATGGAATATCTCCGTGAAAATTACGATTTTCACCCGCTTGATCTGGAAGACTGTTTGACCAAGATACAGCGCCCGCAAATTAGCGAATATGCACACTATCTTTTTTTTATTCTGACATTTCCCGTTTATAACCGCCAAACTAAGGAAATCGAATCCAGCGAAGTGGATTTCTTTATCGGCTCTAAATATTTGGTTACCGTCAGCGATGGCGGGGTCGATGTAGTCGATCGTTTTTTTAATGAAATTAAAACGGACGAATACACCCGGGAAAAATTTACGCTTTCTCCTTTTGCGACCGACCTACTCTACGAGATTTTACATCGCCTGCAAAACTATACCTTTCCCATGCTGGACCATGTCAGCCACGATATCGAATCTATAGAAAAAAGGATATTTAGCGGCGAACACCGGGAGCTGGTCAGGGAAATATTATATATCAAAAGAAACATTGTGGACTTTCGCCGTATCATGCAGGCCCATAAAAATATCGTCAAGAAACTAATGTCTACGCATAATAATTTTTTTATGCATGACAAGATGAATATTTATTTTAGTAATATTTTGGACCGTACCAAAGACATTTGGGATATCCTGGAAACTCAAAAGGAAAATATCAATGCCTTTCAGGAGACCCATGAATCGCTGATTAGTTTCCGGCTCAATGATATTATGAAAACCCTGACCATTATTTCCGTAATCATCATCCCGGCTAATCTAATCGCCAGCCTTTTCGGCATGAACACTATCATCACTCCTATTGTCCAGGATGAAAGGGGATTTTACGAAATTTTAAGTATCATATTAATCACTATTTTGGGATTTCTCTTTTATTTCCGCAGTAAAAAATGGCTGTAATTGCCAAAACGGTTAAACTATTATAGAGTATATTATCCCGCTATCAAGCCGGGATTATTTTTTAAACAATGAATAATAACTTTTGGCAAAATCTATCCAAACCCCTGATTACCACCACGCCCATGGCCGGTATCACTGATTCGGCTTGGCGTCAAATCTGCAAGTCCTGGGGTGCTGATGTCGTCCATACGGAATTTGTCTCGGCTGATGCCCTTTTTTATGGCAGTAAAAAAACACTAAAGATGATTGAATATAAAACCATGGAACAGCCGGTGGTAGTTCAGCTCTTTGGCAGGCGTCCGGAGATGTATGCCACTGCCGCCAAGATCGTCGAGGCTACGGGCGTAGCGGGTATTGATATTAACTTTGGCTGCCCGGCAAGGAAAGTAGCACATCACGGCGGCGGCATCTGCCTGCTCCGTGATATGCCTACGGTTCGAAAAATTGTGGAGTTAACCATCGGTGCCGTAAAAATTCCAGTATCCGTCAAAAGCCGCATTGGCCTCAATAAGATCCAAGGAAAACCGGAACAAGGTCAAATCACTATTTTTGACCTGATAAGCGCTCTGGCAAATCTACCGGTAGCGGCTATGATTGTCCACGGTCGCACTTATGAGACTCCTTTTACCGGACCGGTCGATCTGGATTTACTCAGGCGAGCCAGAGAGGAATTCAAGTCGGGAGTGTTTTTGATAAACGGATCATTTCAGACAGTAGATTCGGTAGTTAACGATCTAAACTATACCAAGGCCGATGGCATAGCTTTGTCCCGATCATTATACGGGCGGCCCTGGCTATTTAAACAAATTAAAGACTATATCCGTGCCGGCAAATATACGGAAATTACTTGGCCGGAAGTAAAAGAAACCGCTATCCGCCACGCTCATTTACTGTTTGAAGACAAAGGACCAAAGGGCTTTGTGGAAATGCGTAAACACCTATTATTTTATGTAAAAGGCCACGAAAGGGCTTCAGAATTACGTCAAGAATTGGTAAATGTGACAAATCCACAAGAAGTAAAAAAAATATTTAATAAACTATAATCACTGAGTAAACGCAGGAAAGCCTAAAAACTTGGACTTTTTGATATATTTCAACTATTGACAAAATATCAAATATATGCTATTATTATATATTCATCGTTCATAGAAACAACTAAATTCCTGCGAATTCCGTAACTTGGTAACCAAATTGTCCAGCCCTAAGGAGGCTTGCAATGTCCAGCAAGAGTGCGTATAAGCCGGCCGAAATCCGGTCGATCAATTCCTGGGCCAACCGCAGTATGCGGATGAGCCAAAAGAGAATGACACTCATCGGCATTTTCGGCCTGATCGCACTGCTACTCGGCATGTTCTGCCGGGTGGCAATCAGTGAAGGAGCTACTCTCCCCGATTCTCTGGAACTGAGGGCTCTGCAGTTGCAGGCCGCTGGAAGAGTTGTCGCGGCAGACAGTCTGCGAAAGGTCTTTACCGCACAAATCGTTTTGGCGGAGCGCCAAAAAGCAATCCAGGATTCCCTCACTGCCCTTCAGAAAGCCGCTCAGCTGGAGCTGTACCGCCGGCATCTGGACGCCAAGGTCAAGCTCTGGTCGTCCTGGGATGCCAAAGTCACTCCTCTGCCGATCGATTCGGTGTGGGTCTGGGCCGGCTGCGACTTCGACAAGCTCAATTGGTTGGCCGCTCGGTATCATATTCAGTACGACATCAAGTCGTCACTGAACGACAATGCGACGCGCATGGCCAATGAGATGAAAGCACGCAAGCAATTGCGCACTGAAGTTAGCCGCCAGCTGAGAACCCAGTTGACCGGACTCACCTCGCAGGTGAACAAACTCGAACAGCGCGTGGACGCCTGCGAACAGAACATCGCGGCCATTCGAAAAGCCGTGGTGAAAAACGGCTTTGACATCGGAGCCGCCCTCTCCGTCCTGGAGCAGACGGCCGGTGTGGCCTGTGTCAACGCCGCGCGCGGAAAAGCGCGACAAGATAAGTAGTAAGAGGTAACAAAAGCCGCCCCGACAAATCGCGTTAGCGATGAAGTCGGGGCGGCTTCTTCAATTTAAATCAATTTTTTCTTGCTAATTAATTTTTTTCCAGCCGCTTATTTATTTGCTCCAGTATTTCCTTATAACCGGCTTCCAATATTCTGACTCTTTCTCCCTCACTATTCTCCAAAAAGGGCAACATACCGCGCGCACCCTCTATATCCTCTTTTAGTTTACTGAGGTAGGCCAGATCGGCGGATTGGATTTTATCCATATTAAAATGAAAGGAAGGATCACCGCGGTTTATACTTTCAACTGCCAGTGCTACTGGTTCCACTTTTACCTGTTCGGTATCCGGAGCCACATCCTTGACGGTTTCCAGATCTATAACGGCCGGTTGCTCTGTTGCTGGTTTGATTTGGTCACTGGTATCAATGATCTTCGGCTCATCATCAATCACTGTTTTATTGGGAATTTCCCAGGGAGATTTTTGACCGGTGGCGGCAACATCGCTTTCCGGGGTATTATATTTTACCTCTGAACCTTCCAGGGTTTTATGCTCCGGCGCCCAGGGGGACTCGGTGGACTTGGGTACAAATGTTTCTTCTGGCTGAACCTTGTCCGGCAAAGGTATTTGAGACTCGGATGGGTGTGGGTCAACAGCTTGTTGAAAATATCCCGCCTTAAAGGCCTGTTGCATTTGTTTAGAGTCCTGAATCGCGAAATCTTGGCGTTCATCACCGTTGGTATCCACAAAATAGCGATCGCTACGCATCGGCCAGGAACCGGTATGGTATTTTTGGATCAAAGCATATTGACCTTCAGGGCCGAGTTGGACCGGACGCCAAATATTAGCTTCACCGCCTTTTATGTCATTAAAGCTCTTGACAACATTGTCATCCAAGGATTTTGCTAGGTCATCAATGGAACCTTGCTCATGGTAATTTACGCTTTCAGCATGATGTTTAAGCTGATGATAAAAAACACTGGTTTTATCCGGACTGAAATTGTGCTCCCGGCCATAATCATTGACGAAATGATGCAGGTTACGGTCGCTTCTGGTTTCCAGAACACTATGAAATAAATCGTTTACTTTGCCTTCGGCTTTAGCCGCCTCAAACAACTGAGCATTATAGGATGCGCCGCGTTCGCTCAAAAATTCGTCCAACCCCGCCTCGGGATGACCGGCTACTGCCCCTGTTTCCACAGGATGGGAAATGATGCTGTGCTCACTCATAAATTTATCCAGATCTGCCGGAGACATTTCCAGAGAACGACCGTCTGGCATAACTACGTTTGGCTGGCTATCACGGTCCCAATCATAAACCTTATAAACTCCGTCTTTGCCATGAATTTCCATATACTGATTGCCGGTTTGCTGGTCTAGATGAACTCCATGCTCCACTTCCGGATTAAATTTAGCATCCGCAAAAATCTTTTCCATGTTATTATCAGGCAGATGACCGGCTTTGATGCCGGAGGAGGCCTCAAAACTCAGGTGCGGATGTCCGTCCTTGAAATCAACTACCACCTTATCCCCGCTATGTACCAAGTCGGCCAGATTGCCGCCCTGTTCCTTATTGAGTTGAGCGACTAAATTAGCAGTCTGATTTTCGGCAAATTTATCCAGAGCCACGTGATCATTGATATCACCGTGATAGCCGAACTTCTCTGGATTATGCTCTATCATATCATGGGTAGAACGCCAAATAGAATCACTGCCCTGGACTTTACTGGAATCAATAACGTCTTCTAAATGAGTAACCGAAGCTTGACTGGCCTGAGCATGTTCCATAGTTGGAATCCAGTTAGCTTCCGGACTCGTCGGCTGACCAGCAACCTTGTCCGGATCAGCCGTAAAAGGAAATCTTTCTGTTGCCGAAGTTTTATCAGGATGAAATTCTTGTTCCGGACTAAGTTCACCGTGCTGACCGTCGGCGTCGTGATGCCTACTCATGTTCATAAATAAACCTCCGGCGGCTCCCAGCACCGCTCCTCCTATAGCCATACCCAATTTTAATTTTTTAGAATCCGAAATTATTTTTTTGGTGTCTTTTTCCATCTGTAGCCCCAAAGATTTGGTGTGTTCACTGATACCTTTAAGCAGATCAGCGGCATTTCTTTTGTTCCGATTGTTTTCAAAGTTCTGAAAATTATAGAGAAAATTTTCCGCCCGGCTCTTGAGCATAGGGTCGGCCTCGAAAGTCCCGAGTTTTAATTGGCTCTGCACCAGCAGGACGTTTTTCTTGACTTCGGCTAAACTCTTGGCGGGTATTTCTAAATCTGTGATAGCGGCTTCGGCCTTATCAATAATCTCCTCTATCTTCTTCATGGCCTTAACCTCCTTGACCCGCTCAACACCCTCAGCGGCCATGTAACCCATACCAGCGCCGACAAGGCGCCGGTAGCCACCCTCACTAATCCTACCTGTTGCACCGCAAAAGCCATGGTCGCACCAAAACCGATACTCAAAGCAGTGTGCTTATGCCTAGTTATTATATTATCATCTTGTTCCGACTCAGCGCCCTTAAATCCTCCTTGGGCCAGATTATACCTGGCAATTAATTTAAAGTAGCCAGGTTTTTCCTTTTTTATTCGGTCCAAACTATCCTTGGCCGCAATCTCGTTTCGTTCATGCTGAGCTAAGATCTCCGCCACCATCACAGCGGCGCTACGCACCTGATCCGGAGAGGCCTTGGCATATTCTGGGTCGGCGCTAATCATGTTATAGGCCCGATAATAAAATTCTTGAGCCACCTCACCCAATAACTCGGTCTGCTTTAAAACATCAGCGCCTTTTGATTGTTCAGACTGATATTGTCCTAAAAGCTCCCGGGCTTGCTCATTGGTCTGGTCGCGCAAAACATTGCTCAGAGTAGCGCTGATTTTACCGCGTACCTTATCTTTATTTTTGAAAAGCTCCTGCAACACCCTATCTCTTTCCTTGGCCACTTCCTTGATCTTATCTCCGGCCTTGGCGGTCTGTCGCTTTTCTAATAAATATTTGTATAATCTACTTACTGACGCCCCACCTAGAGCACCACCAGCCGCGGCCACGCCACCGATAACCAAAGAAGGAGCGATCACCGGTAAAAGAGCAGCGGTGCCGAGCAATGTCGCGGCGGTACCGCCGGCAATAGCGCCCATCTTCAGAGCATTTTTACCAAAACCTTTAGCCAAACCCTTCCAGGAATCCTGTCCGCTAAGCGCCAAGTTTACCTCTGCTTCAATACTAGACTCTAGGGCCTGCTGGATGGTCTCAGCCGCTTCCCTAACCTGCTCCTCGGTCATCAGATCTTCCATATTCTTGGCGGCCAGGATCTCCTTTATTTTGCCGGCATAGAAATTATTTATCTCTTCCTTAACTGTCTCCAGTTTAGCCTGGAGCTCCGCCAGATTGGTTTCTGACGATATGCCGACTGTGTCTTCGTCCACGGTTTCCGGTCCGGCCGGCATCTTTTTCTTTTTTTTCTTTTCTTTTTTCGGCGCTTTATCATCCGCTTCCGCCAGACTCAGTTCCTGGCGAGCGTGATTATAATTTGATAAAAGGTGTTCTAAAAAAACTGCCTCGGCTTCGGAAAAATTCTTCATTATTTCTACGGAACTGACGTCCACAAAACCTAGTTCTCTTTTTATTTTCTCCAAATCCGGAGCAACAGATTTCGGCTCTTTAATGGGTAAAACCGGTTTCTTTTTTTCTTTTTCTCGTTTTTTTTCTGCCCGGCTACCAGCTTTATCGCCTTCGTCTTCGGGATTTATGTTTTCGGCGGTTCTCGGAGGATTGGTTGGCGGTGGCGGAACTGTTGGGCCGGCGGTTGACCGACGAGATGGTGTTTCGGTATCAACGTCAAGCGGTTCTTCCTTTTTCCGATCTTTATCCGCTACCGACTCCGTTGTTGATTCTTTGGCCGGAGACACTACTCCACTCTCCTCAAAATCAACATAGACAACCTCCGACGTTTTTAATGTCGGCGCCAATTCACCGGATTTTTCCGCAGTCCCCCGGCCAGCAACGCGCTGAAAGGAATTTTTTACGCTGGCTAAAGCTCCGCGCGCTTTTTCCGCATATCTTTTGGCGGCCGACCGCACAGGCTCGCAACCACTAGAACTAGCCGCCTCCCGGGCAGTAGCATCAATTTTTCTGCTTAGCTCCTCTACTACTTCAACATGACTCATCCGGCCACCAACATCGCGACTTCCCGGCTCACTTGTTTCTCCTAATAATTGCTCCACTTTTGCCGCGCCAGCAGTGCCGGTAGCCGCTTCCGCCCGATAGGCGGCATCATTAAAATCACCGGTCTTGACCTGTAGACTATCTGCCAGGCCTTCCAGTAAGGCTACTTCTGCTTCCACCGAGATTTCTGGTCTGACCTCCGGGATTTCCGGCGTGCTGGTTTTTTTCTCGTCCATATGCTTAAAACTGCGACTTAATTTTTTCTAATATTTTATCCATGGCCTCATTTTCCTGACTGCGATGGGCCTCTAACTTTTGCCTGGTATAATTATCCAACTTAAATATAATCTTATCTAACTCACTCATCAGATTTTTATGAAGCGCCTGGATGTCGGCTAATATTTTCTCTTTATCGGACATAACTATTCTGCCTTTTTTAAATCCATCAATTTAGCGGCGCTACTTAAAAACTCTTCGCTAAATTGGGCTAAGGTTTTTTTAACCTTAGCTTCAAAATCCGGAATTTCTTTATTAAAAAACTCCAAAAGCATTTTCTGATCCGGAGTTTCATTTTCCCTCATGATTTGCTCAAATTTTTTCAGGCCGTCCTCGTCCAATTCGCCTAGGGCCATGATGCCCAGACGCTGTTCTACTTCCGCCCTCAATTTCTGCAGATAATCCTTTTTAAATTCCTCCGGCAGAGCATCAATGCCGGCCTTGGTTAATAGTTCTGCCACATAGGTGGCAATAACATCCTCCATATTTTTTTTTACTACTTAAATCACCCATATTATCTAATATTTCCGTAAAAAAAGCAACCCCGTCCCCTACACCGTGATGGTATAGGGAAACGGGGTTGCGGCTGTCAGGTTCTGCTTCCGATGTACTTGCTGATCCCATCCAGGAATCCGGCCGGGAAGGCGACGGTTCCGCCGCTCTCAGCCAAACGCAGGGCGGTCAGTAGACGCATGGCTTCGGCCTTGTCGCCGAGATCCAGACTCTGGTAGATGGCTTCTACCTGCCGAACGATGAAATCACCTTCGCCCTTTCCTTGCTCAGCCCGAGCCCGAGCGTACTTGACGGCCGTCTGGATTTTGGTCTCCGCAACACGAAGCGCCTTCTGGGCCGCCTCGATGTCGGGTGACTGATTGACGTCCATGATCTGGAAGCGGACCAGGCGCACGCCGGTATGGCGACGGAGATCCTCAGCCAGATACTGAGGGAAGGTCTCGTAGGTACGCCCTTCCCTGCTCAGATCGACCATGTCGATTTCGGTCAGCAAACTCTGCTGGCGCTCCTCAACTAACTGATGGAAGTTGGTGAGACGCGGGTCTTCTGCCGGACCTCCTTCCGGAGCGACGTAAGGTTTGGACGTGATCTCTGTCAGCAACTCCTTGCGGACTTGCTGTTCGATCTGCGTCTCCCGCTTACGGTTGATGTCGGCCACATTCCCCAAGTAGGGATTTTTGACCTTGGCTTCGTTGTTGGTGAGCTGACGGGTGTATTCCGTCAGTGCTCCTTCGACATAGCGGGCGATCAGTCCTTGGAACTTGGCATCGTCTGAACGGTCTTCGTCGGCCAGGCGCAAGAAAGGTCTGGGATCGTGACGCATGACGGTCAGCTTGTAGGCGATCTGAATCGGCGGTCCAGGTTCGGTGCCGACAGTCGCCTTACCGTTTTCATCTACATCCAGCAGTTCCGGACGGGTTGGGATGAACTCGGTCTTCAGTGCCGTGCCCTTGGGACCGTTGATTTCCAGCTCCTCGCAGAAGAGCTCGGCGATGTCAAAACCGGGAAACCAACTGGGAATCAGGATCAGGTTCAAACCCTCATCCATCCAGCGCCTATTGAGCATCAGCCGATTCCACAGCCAGCTGGGCTTGAGGCCCATCTCTCTGCGGATCATCTGCTCAAAGTAGCGCTCTTCCTCGTTGAGTGCCTCGGACTCCTTCTCATTGGAGTCGGTGTACCGGATCTTGGACAGATCGGGCAAACCATAGCGAGGCTTCTTGAAGAAGATGACTACCCAACGCTCACGAAGATTAGGGTTGTAGAAACAACTCATCAAGTAACCGACACCGGCTCCCATGATTCCGGGAAGCCATGACCAGGCTGAAGTGTGCCAGATCCACCACAACAAAGAGCCGTGGAAAACCAGACATCCAATCAGTCCCGGCCAATGCAAACCGGCCTTGTTCAGATCTTTGCCGGTGAGAGCGTCAGTCCTAGCGTTCCAGGACTTCGGTACCAGAACGGAAAAGAGCCGCCATAGTCCGAGGCCAGAAACGACCAGTGTCAACAACCACTGCCACCAAGAAAGATGCCTAAGCACCCCACTGATGTAGATCAGACCGATGATCAACGGGACCAGAATGGTCTGTCCCCAATTGATCTTTTTCGCCTTGACCAGATTGCCAGTGGTGATGAAGCCGATGAGCAGAAGTAGCGCGAGTACCGGCCAGTGGTAGTAGTGATTCCAGTACCACATGACCTTATCCCAAAAGAGTTCGAACGACATTTTCCTTACCTCCTACATTGAAAAAAAAATTCTGACAGCTTTTCAAAGGACTTGTCCCGTGGATATATTTTACCCACTGTAATAACAGTATATTATATCACATATTTAAAATATTGTCAATAACAAATTTATCTAGCAAAATAGGCTTAAAAACACTCTTTTTAAGCCCATTTCTTGGTAGAATTTTTTCAATAATTAGGCCTTTCCCCTGCTTTCGGACCGATGCGCAAAATATGAATAGACAATAGTGCTCAGGATCAGAGCCATTGCTAAAATAAAAGTATAGACAGTCCAGCTGTCGGGGTAATATGGCGTTAGTATAAATAGCAATCCGGCGATTATAAACATCTTGGCGCCAAATTTATGGGTCTTGGCCCAGACATAGGGACTAGATATGGTCCAGGGCGTACGGATGCCAACAAACCAATTGGGTTTTATCTGGGGCAGATACAAGCCCATAAATATAAACATCAGACCGATCAAAGTCGTCACTGTCCAGCCGATGGAAATATTATAGCCGACATTTACCAGGTTTGATATTATATAAATTACGGATAATAAAGATAAAATGCACAATTGAATGACCAGGTAAGGAAATTTAAATTCTTTATAGCCCTTTGCCAGAGGATCGATATGCGGCAGAAACTTGAACAACAGCCACATAAAAATTAACAATGACGGAAAAAAGATAACCTGAAAATTTTTACTGCTCCAGCCGTTTGCCTCACCGTTTATTCCCCAGTGGGTGACGACCTTGGCCGGCAAAAGCGGGTAAAAATAAAACGAGCTACCGACTGCTGCTAACAAAATTAGCAGGATGATGAGATTGACAATTTTTTCTTTGTTCATATATTTTTTCTTACGGCTCCTAGCTGATAGCCTATAGTACATAATTTATAATCACTAAAAATCCTGACCATAAACAATAGGCCATCAGCTATGGGCCGACTAATTATTTTTGACAATGAGCGCAATAATGCGTGCCTCGGCCATTGATTTTTTTCTTCAGAATCAGTCGTCCACAGCGTACACATTTTAGGTTATGGCGGCCGTAAACTTTGAGTTGACGGCGATAGCCCCCGGGTCTGCCCTCGGCGGTCCGATAATCGCTAAAAGTGGTGCCGCCCCGGGCGATGGCCCGAGCTAAAATTATCTTACTGCTATTAAATAAATTCTTTAACTCCGCCGGCGATATTTTATGAGCCGGACGCCAGGGCAAAATCTTGGCCGACCAACAGATTTCGTCGGCGTAAATATTGCCGATGCCGGCCAAGTGCTGCTGGTTTAGTAATAAAGCCTTGAGTTTAGTTTTCTTTGCGCTGAATACTTTCTGAAAATTCACCCAGGTAAATTCAGGGCTGAGCGGCTCCAAGCCGAACTTTGCCCTAATTTTATTTTTCTCCTGCTCCCCCACTATCCGAGCATAGCCAAACTGTCGCAGGTCGTTGAAATACAGATGCGATCCGTCTCTAAATTTGATAATGATATGCGAATATTTATTCGGTAGCTTTTCTATTTTTGGAAAATTATGTCCGCCGGCAATAAGCGTTTTTTTATCCTGATAAATCAGCTGGCCGGTCATCTTCAGGTGCACTAGAAGATATCTGTCCTTTTGTGAAAGTTTAAAAATAAGCAATTTGCCGACGCGATCAATACCAGCAATGTGTACTCCCCGCAAAGACCTTATAAAGTCAGAAATACGGCCAAAAATCATGCGCTTTTTCCTTACTTCTACGGCCACAATGCTTTTATGCAGTATTTTGCGGGCTAGTCCCTGCCTAATGGTTTCTACTTCTGGTAACTCCGGCATATCCCCTAGTATAAAATATTTCGGCAGTAAAAACAAACCCCCCACTTTCTCGGAAAGAAAATGGGGGGGGATTCATTTATTTTTGCTTTACTTACAGATAAAGATTGAGGACCTCGTCTTTGACATTGAATATTCTTTGGCCAAAGAACAAGCGGAATAATTCACCCCAGGTGGAAATATAGCGGCCCTTGCCATGTTCAATATGATAGATGTCGGGCAGACAGCCGCGCAGTAGCGAGCCGTCAGGAAACTTGGTCTTACCAAGAATATCTTTATCCCACCACTGTTTGCCTTCGTGGCGCCAATCCAAGGTGCATTCTATCTGCTCTTGCGTTATTTTAGCACCCAAGACCTGAGGAGCGGGAGTACAGTTTGTTTTAGTGATAAAAGTCATCTCCGAGCTGGTAAAGACGCTATCGCCTACGCCCTGCATTTTGATCCGGTAATAATAAGTGGTGCCTGGTTGGAGGTTGGGCAAAGTTACAGAATGACCCGTTTTTTGCACTCCATCTTTGTATTCAAAATCATAATTGCCGCCGCTCTTTGTACCGTAGATTATCCAGGACACTGAGGCGTTGGTTGTGGTCCAGCTTATGCTAGCGTTAGTACATTGCGTACCGGCCTGAATATTATTGGCGCCGCTGATCTGGACTCCGCCACCGCCGCCACCGCCGCCAGAACTAGAACCTCCGCCGCCGCCAGGATTATCTATAGTGCGGCAATTGGTGTTGCAAATCCTGGAGCCGTTAGGACCGGCATCGCATTCCTCGCGTCCGTTGACTACATTGTCTCCGCAAAATTCATTGCTTTGGCAGATATTCCAACGGCAATAGAGTTCGTCACTGCCCTGAGACTGGACCGGAGGCATGTGGCAGGTCTTGGTACCGGCATAACCGGCTTCGGTAGTACAGGCCTGAGCCGGCGTATAATCACATTCCTCGCCCGCTTCTATCCGCTCATTGCCACAAACCGGCTGAGGAGGAATAATTATCATGCAAGTAGTGCTACAGACGCTGGAGCCATTGGGACCGGCATCGCATTCTTCGCGCCCGTTGACTGCATTGTCTCCGCAAAATTCTGTAGAAATACAACTATTCCAAGTGCAATATGGTTGCGGTTCGACTAAAGTCATAAGCGAATCGGTCAGCGCCATATGACAAGTCTTGGTGCCGGAATAACCGGCCTCGGTAGTGCAGACTGTCGGCACATTGCCGTCACACTGTTCGCCCTGATCCACATGGCCGTCACCGCAATATGGTTGCGGCGCGCAATCCAGCTGAAAAGGAAATCTATCAAAACAAGCCTGTTCGGCGCTCTGTCCCTGACCCAGATACATCGCTACATAAGACAAGTCGGAGGCGTCGATATAGCCATCGCGATTTAAATCATAAGTAGTCCAATACTTGGGAGTAGTAGAATTTGATCCCAAAGAATCGGCAATCCCCTGCTTCAAGCCGTTGCACCAGTCAATTTGCAAATAGTTATCGCAATTGAATTGGTAATTAGGATTTTCAAATTGCTGGTGGCAGGAATTATTATCGTTAACACCTTTCCAGGCCGCCAGAGCGGCTAAATCAGAACCATCAACAATATTATTATTATCTATATCAGGGACAGTATTGCCCGGAGCTTTCGGGCCCATCGCTTTCTCTATGATTCCCTGCAAAGCACTACACCAAGGTGAAACCGCCGGCTCCACTGGTTTTTGGCAACTAAGAGCTAAATCAGCAAAGGGCTGATAATGCTCGGCATAGCGGTCAAAACAATCTTGGCGGGCGTTTGTACCCAGATAAGCGGCTATAGCTGAAACGTCAGAGGCGTCAATAAAGCCGTCGCCCTGATGAGCCGGCCCGTTTATATCAAAGAAAGAAGAATAATTGGCGTCACCGGTTTTGGTGCCAAGGGAATCAGCAATGCCTTTTTTTAATCCGGCGCACCAATCAATACTCAAATAATTATCGCAGTTAAAACGCAAACCATTGTCGTTAAATTGCTTTAGGCAGGTGGCGTCAGATTTATCGGCATACCACTTGGACATCTGGGAAAGATCAGAACTGTCTACACCGCCGGCGTTATCAACGTTTGGTACCGGGGTCTCAGGCGTAGTGCCCAGAGCCGATTCTACGATGCCGTAGAGGGAACTGCACCAGGGCGACAAAGTAGTTTCTACCGGCACCGGACAATTTAGCTCTAAGGGATACTGACTAAAACAGGCTTGACGGTTATCGCTCCCTAAATAAGCGGCCACGGCCGAAAAATCCGAAGCGTCAACCTTATTATCGTGGTTTAAATCAAAGATAGCCGAATAACGGTTCTCGCCGGACTTTGAACCCAGAGAATCTATCACTCCCTGTTTTAAACCGGCACACCAATTAACTTGCAGATAATTTTGACAATTTACTTGCAAGCCGTCCTGCAGATCATAAAACTGTTGAAAACAATGGTCGTTTTTCCCCTCCTCATACCAATGCGTCATCTGTCCGTTGTCTTCCGAATTTACCTGACCGTTATTGTCCAGGTCGGGCACAGAAGTCTGGGCAATGGAACCCAGATGAAAATCCACTATGCCTTTAAGGGCACTGCACCATTGGGAAAAATTCTGATCGTCGTCATTGTCGTTATCATCACCATCATGATCGTCATCACCATCATGATCATCGCTATCATCGGAGCACTTGCCTTCATAATCGCCGTGATCCAAATGAGCGGAAACGGAATTTTCATCAGTCTCAATGCCGTGATAACCGCCGTGCCCGGTGCGATGACAGATCTCAACATGTCTATTTTCCTCGTCAGCTTTGACGCTGGGCAAACCAGTAAAGTGAATAGCCAGTGCGCCCGTATTTAAGAAAAACAAAGACAGCGCCGCCAAGATAATAAAAATATGATTATATTTTTTTCTCATACGCGTTTAAATGATCCTGATTGTTTGTTTAATAATTTATAGAAATAAATCTAAAACCCATTGCTGGACATTGTATATTCTCTGGCCAAAGAAATTATGCATTAATTCCTCTAGAGTCTTTACATGCACGGCTTGACCGTTTACCAAGTGATAGACAGCCGGCGAACAGCCCCGGAGCAAAGTGCCGTCGGGAAAGCTGGTCTGATCAGCAACATCCATATCCCACCAATTGGCATTTTTCGTGCCGCCACAGGTCTGATCGTTATTGTTGTCTTCGTCGATTTTTTCACCCAGCACTAGCGGTGATGTTCCCAAGATAAACGGTGTGCCCAAAAATATGGGGCCGTTTGAAGGATAGTCCACTCCGCCGACCTGGTAATCAACCGGAACGTCGGGAGGATTGGTCGGTACGCAACTAGCTTGAAAATCGGCAAAGGGCTGATAATGCTCGGCAAAACGGTTGAAACAGCTTAGTTGGTCATTAGCGCCCATGTAGGCCGCTACAGCCGATAGATCCGAGGCGTCTATAAAGCCATCACCCTGATAACCAGCACCGTTGATATCAAAAAATGAATGATACCGGGCATCTCCCACCTGTGATCCTAAGGAATCGGCAATACCTTGCTTTAAGCCGTTGCACCAATCAATAGTTAAATAATTTTCACAGTTAAATTGAACTCCGTTATTGTCAAATTGCGTTTGGCAGGAGATGTCATCTCCAGCGGCTTTCCAAATAGTCATGGCGGACAAATCCGAACCATCAACAATATTGTTATTATCAATATCGGGGACAGTGTTGCCTGGAGCTTCCGGACCCATAGCTTTTTCTATGATTCCCTGCAAAGCACTACACCAAGGAGCAGACACAGGTTCAATTGGTTTCTGGCAACTAGCTTGAAAATCGGCAAAGGGCTGATAATGCTCGGCAAAACGGTTGAAACAGCTTAGTTGGTCATTAGCGCCCATGTAGGCCGCTACAGCCGATAGATCCGAGGCGTCTATAAAGCCATCACCCTGATAACCAGCACCGTTGATATCAAAAAATGAATGATACCGGGCATCTCCCACCTGTGATCCTAAGGAATCGGCAATACCTTGCTTTAAGCCGTTGCACCAATCAATAGTTAAATAATTTTCACAGTTAAAACGTACACCGTCGCTATTAATAAACTGGTTCTGACAAGTGGCGTCAGATTTTTCGGCATACCATTCCGACATGATGGAAAGATCAGAGGCATCCACACCGCCGAGGTTATCCAAGTTTGCCACCGGGGTCTGTGGAGTAGTACCCATAGCTGATTCCACTATGCCATACAAGGAACTACACCAAGGAGCAGAGACAGGTTCCGGCAAAACCAGCTCGGCCGGCGTGCGCGGAGTTTCCGGCACTCTGGGATTGCAATCTAAATCAAAATTGTAATGAGTATAACAAGCCGCGCGGTTATTATTGCCTAAATAGCCGGCTACGGAAGACACATCAGAGGCATCGATATAACCGTCGTCATTTAGATCAAACATGGCGCTGTATCTGGCACCGCCAATTTGCGAACCCAAAGCGTCGGTAACGCCCTGTTTTAAGCCGCTGCACCAGTCTATGTCCAGATAGTTTTCGCAGGAAAATTCCAATGCCGCTGTCGGACGCAAATCAAAGTGCTGATAACAGGCAACATCATTTTTAGCGTCATACAAATCCGCCAAGACAGCCGTATCGGAACTGTCAACTATACCGCTATTGTTCAGATCCGGGACCGAAGTCAAGGTGGGATTATCTCCCAAATGGGCTTTAACAATGCCGTCTAAGGCACTACACCACTGGGAAAAAACTGGTACCACACCCTGAGTCAGGTTACTGTCTTCACTGGCCTGGGCCGTGGAAATACCACTAATATTAAAAGACATGGCCGTAGTATTCCATAAAGCCATGGCTAAAATCATAAAGTAAATTACAAAACTCTTGGATCCATTTTTGGACTTACTCTTTGATCTTTTACGGGAAACTTTTTTCATAGAAATTCTTTCAGTTAATATTAAATATATCTTAATTAGATTACTCCGAAAGTTGTTTTTTCCTGAGGCAAATTACCAAATATTAACAGGAAAGTCAATAACCGCCTAGCTTAGTACATTCGGTAAATTTTGTCAATAGGGTTTTAATGATTAATAAAAAAACCGCCACCGTGTCAAACGCGGTGGCGGGGAAAATAGCTATATTTTGGCTAATATTACTTAATAAACAGGTCTAGAATCGCATCAGGGATATTGTAAATCCTCTGCCCTCTATACTTGTCATGTAACTCCTGCCAGGATCTGATCCAGCGTCCACGGCCATTTTCTATCCGATAAACATTAGGATTAATGCAACCGCGTAAAAGCGTACCCTCAGGATAAGTAATGTTGCTCACGGCGTCTTTATCCGGTTCATGACGTCCGTCCAGCCGCCACGCCCAGGTGCATTGACTATTATCATTGATCTTGACGCCGAGAACTTGCGGTACCGGACCACAGTCGGTCTTGGTCACAAAGGTCTTTTCCTCGCTGGTGATGACGCTATCCCCGGTTCCCATCATCTTGACACGGTAATAATAGGTCTGACCGGCTTGGAGATTTGGCAAAGTGACCGAATGTCCGGTCTTGGCCACGCCGTCCTTATACTCAAAAGTATAGACACCGCTTGTCGTGCCATAAACTATCCAGGATACCGAAGCACCGGTAGTTGTCCAGCTCACGGTAGCGCTAGTGCATTGCGGACCGGCTTGAATATTATTAGGACCGCTAATTTGGACTCCACCGCCGCCACCGCCACCGGAAGGATGAGTCGGAGGAGGTGTTATAGAAACACAACTAGGTGAACAAGTGGCCGAACCATTGGGACCGGCATCACATTCTTCGCGGCCGTTTACAATACCGTCACCGCAATATTCATTAGTTTCGCAAGGATTCCAAACACAGTATTGAACTTGGACAAAGCTAAATAGTCTTTCTGCTGGAGGCATCTTGCAAGTTCTACTGCCGCTGTAACCGGCTTCTGTAGTGCAACTTACTGCACCGTAAACATCACACTGCTCGTCCCCTTCTACTTTTTCATTTCCGCAAACCGGCGGCTCTTCCGTGCAATAACGATCAATAGTCAGATCATACAAAATCGGGCTGGCTCCACTAGGAGCGCGCTCAAAACTCACATTGATTTGCAGATAACGGGCAGTCAGACTGGACAAGTCCTGGCCGCTGGATATGGACAGTGGGGCGCCAAAGGTGACGCCATCATCGCTAGTAGCTACAGTCACGGTCAGAACTGCTCCCTCCGGCACCGAAGAGTTCCAGGAAACATCGTTCCAGGGTTTGCCGGTTACTCCGCCGTCGTGAACCACAGTCCAGTTTCCGCTGTTAGCGGCACCCTTGAGTGTACTGCCGGTCATGTCGGAATAATTATAGGGATTGCCGCCTAAATTTACGGAAGTAAAATCAACCTCCCCAAAGGCACCAAGAGTAGGATCAATACGGGAAACCGTACCGCTGTAGTAGTTAGTGGCCCAGATTTTGTTGTTAGCATCCACGGCGACACCGGTCGGGCCGTCGCCCACTGTTACTGAACCGAGGAATGTTCCGTCGTTCTTGAGGTGATCAATAGTGTTACCATAGAGCGAACCGGCTACCCAGAGATCATCATTTTTATCAATGACGCAACCCTGCGCCCAATAAGTTCCGTGGTTGAAAAGCCCTATTTCAGTGCCGCTAGGATCAAACTTATGAACTAAAGAACTCTGCAATTGAGTGTTATACACATTGCCCTGACTATCAATACACAGACCATAGCTGTCGTGGCCATAAACTTGGGCTGTCGATAACGGTTGGGTGGTATCCCAACGCATCATATTTCTGGCTGACCAGATAACGTTATTACTATCGATCAGACCGCCATATCCGCCGTAAGGATAAATGCTACCATAATTATTTAAAATCGTGCCTGATAGAGGTACATCGTATTTACCGCCTTTGATCTTATAGAAAATTTTGTTATTGTTGCCGGCGGCCCAGACATCGTTATTAGCGTCAATAGAAATGTGTCTGGCATCAGTGTTATCTCCCAATCTCAAATAATGGACTATACATTCATCCTGAGCAGTAGCTACTTCTCTGGTGCCAGAATTATCAGTCCAACCGCGGATATCATTTTGTCCGGTAGATGTATCAATAATGCCGTTGCCGTTTCTGTCTTCACATTGGTTATTTTCCAATAGGCCAATATGAATAATAGAGCCATAACCATTATAGACGCCTGCTCGATTACCGACCCAGACACTACCATCTTTATCTACGGTTGTACGGGAAGGGTCACCAGAACCAAAATTTTCCGGCGTGCTTCTATATTCACCCATAATTACCCCTGTATCAGTATTAATCTTAACTATGGTTCCTTTGCTGGAAACTGCCACCCAAATAAAGTTAAATGGCTGGGTGTCGTTACTCAGTTGCAATTGGTCGTGAACTATATCATAAGTAACATTAGACATAGTGCCTTTGTCAAAATCGGCATCCACAGTATAAACCGTATTGGGCACGCAAATGTTTTCATTGATACAGGTTGAACTACAGCCGTCACCACTTTCGGTATTGCCGTCATCACACTCTTCCGGTCCGTTCACTTCATCATCTCCGCAATAGTCGGCAGAATAACAAGGGTTCCAACGGCAATAAGGCAGTTCTTCCAGCACGCGACTCATTACACCCACTACCGGCATATGGCAAGTCCGTGTACCGCTATAACCTTCTGCTGTTTCACAAGCTATGGGCTCACTGCCATAATCACACTCCTCGCCGTCATCCACTCTTTGATTGCCGCAAAGATTCAAATCATCGCGGTTAACAAATGTAACTGTTTCGCTCGGATTCTTTTCATTTAAATTTACCGTAAAATAATCCGGATCGTCCGGGATGATCTGAGTCCAATTTGGTTGTATAACTTCATGCACCTGATATTCACCATAGGGTAAGTCGGTAAAAGTGGTACAGCCGTCCGCGCCGGTTTGCTGACCCGCGGCCGTCAGTGAAATATCATCCAGAAAATCTCCCAAGGAATTGGGCGTGCCCAGGTCGGCAAATTCCAATCTGGTCACTGTAGTAGTGGCCGCTAGGTCAAACTCGTGTTTTATCCAGTTATTGTTGACCAGAGCGCTACCGTCCGCATCAATAGTCGGACTAGTGATCACCCCGCCACCCCAGGACACTTGTAGCTTATTATCGTCAATTCCCTGACCGGGACGCGGTGAGTGCCAAAAGGACAGATGATAACTCTGGCCGGGAATCGTATTTATATCCTGATAAATACCGACGGACGCCGGCTCGCCGTTGATGGAGCCGCTTGGTCCGTCCCAGTCAGTATCCAGCTCAGCATACTGACTGCCTTCGTGGGACAGCCAATTACCGCCGGAAATACCGTTTTTATGCAATTCTAGATTGGCCAAGGGCGGATTTTCCGGATTATTGGTAATCCAACGCACCAGCCACTCTAATCCGCTGGACAAACTATTGAATATATTCCAATTATCATTAGTATCTACAACCGGGGCTTCAAAGCCGGCATTCAGCACCAAATTATTCGGATTGCCCAAGATCATTGTCCAACCCTCCAGAGGATTTTCCTGACTGTCTTCCTTACAAACCGTGATACTACCGGTATCGGGCGTACAATCCAATCTAAAAGGAAATCTATCAAAGCACTCTTGCTGGGCGGCTTGGCCTTGGCCTAAATACATAGCCACATAAGACAAGTCAGAAGCGTCTATAAAGCCGTCATGATTGAGGTCATAAGTGGGCCAGTACTTATAAGTAGTGCTGGTGGAACCCAAGCTGTCGGCTATTCCCTGCTTCAAGCCATTGCACCAGTCAATCAATAAATAATTTTCACAATTAAATTGGTAACCCTGATTGTCAAACTGTTGGTAGCAGAAAGCGTCATTACTCGCTGCTTTCCAAGCGGACATAGCGGCCAAATCCGAACCGTCTACAACATTATTATCATCAATATCCGGAACAGTGTTGCCCGGCGGATTGGGACCCATAGCTTTCTCTATGATTCCCTGCAAAGCGCTACACCAGGGCGAGGCTACTTCGTTTTGACAGGTAGCGCTACAGCCGTCGTTATTGGCAGTATTGCCGTCATCACATTGCTCCCCGGATTCTACTATGTTATTGCCGCAAACGGGCGCCGGCATGATCTCCACTTGCAGATCACCTTGTTCCTCCGCTTTGGCAATATTGGAAATATTAAAATTCACCGACCAAAGACCGGTGTTCCATAAAGCCATAGCCAAAGAAAGAAAATAAATTGACAAACTATTTATTCTTTTTCGCATGGACGTATTAAATTATTTAGTTAATATATATGTAAAAAAATTATACACAACACATCATCAAAGTACTCGGTAATCTTAAAGAATAATATTTTTTCTGTCAATAAAAAAACACATAATCCACGAAATAAATCAAGATATTGACAATAAGCTGTTTTTGTTTTTTAGCAATAAAAAACTACAAAATTATCAACACTCCGATAAATATTACAAAGGCCAATGAGGATAAAATAATATGGGGATGCTGGCGGCGAATTTTTATAAATATATTAAGCAGGGCCGCTAAAATACCCAAAACCAGAATGATCTTGTAATAGGTATAACTGATATCAAACAGTGGTTTTATGATTTGCGGTTTAGTCTGCTTCAAAAATGTATATTGGTCTAAAATCGTGGTTTGGCTGACAATCACATTTTGCCAATCAATATCGTAAGTCGCCTGATTGCCGGCCTGATCCTCGGTGCTCAGTGTGGCTAAGACTACCGGGTCAAATAATTTTTTTCTTTGGTCGGCGCTCACTATCAAGTGGCCGGTCCATTTATTATCAGCGGACAAATCCGGAGTCAGGTCAAATTTATAGTCCGATACCGAGATCCGGGCGTTTTTAGTGTCCGGACTAAGATACGCCTCAGCCCGTAGCACAATATCTTTTTTATCCACAGTTTCATTGGCGCTGATAAAAGTTTTGTCTGTTTCAAGCTCAGGCGCGGTTTGATCTATCACCAGCTCATATTGGCTGGAATATGATTTTTCTTCGCCGCGCTGGGCCTGCACGATGATCTGATGGCGGCCTTCGGTCAATTCTTTTTTATAAACCAGTGAACCCCCCGCCACCGGGCCGCTGAATAAAAACTGCTTATTATCAAAAACTATTATGCGTTCGGCGCCGACCGCAGAAATATTAAACTCTATCTCGGTTTGAGAGGAAAGATAATTATTTTCCGGTGCCAGCAATAACGGCGGTTTCAGGGCATCGGCTTTGATTTCCTGGGATAAGACCTGATTGTCTTCCAGATCAAAATCCAGCCCTGGTGTAGTAGTGTTATTTTCCATCGGCGCAGTAGATGCAGCGGTTTTCACCGGCGTGGAAACGACCGATTCTTGCTGTTTTATTATTTTTGGCTGTCCGAAATACTGAGCAATCAAGGTAGTCTCATAACCCTGATAAAGGCCGCTCACCGCACCCACGCCGATCTCGCTAAAATCAGGATCAACCAGATTGGCATAATGAGTCGGGCTCTTGACCCAGGCGGCCAGTACGTCATCGGGAGAAGTAAAACCCAGCGCCAGATTTTCTCCGGCGGTTTTATAACCATATTTATACAAATCTAAAAATGACTTCAGGTTCTTTTTCTCCGGACTGACATGAGCAAAATATTGACCGACCAGCATATCCTCGGCTTTAGCCAGGGCCGCTTTATCAAGCAGATCGCTTTCAGAAAGCACAGCCAGATTTAGACTGGCGCGCAAATCATTGGTCAGTGAAATTATCCGACGTCCCTGTTCGATCAAAACATCCGGAGTCAGCCAGGCCTGGATGGGAAAAGAAATTAAAAAAATCACCACGAGAGCTTTGACGGCGCCGGCGGCCAGGGCGTGAAATAGCAGGCGCTTGGGCTCCAAAATCTTTGGTTGATAATTATTGCCGTCAGTGGGAATAAAAAAATCGCGCAAAAAGCTGGATCCGCGCGGATTGGTGCCGAGTTTTATCTCTTCGCCGTCAGGGATGCCGTCGTGGTCGCTATCCGACTCCAACGGATCGGTATGATAGACGATGGCTTCCTGAAAATCTCCCAAACCATCATGATCGGTGTCCGGATCACTGGGATTGGTGCCTAATATTTTTTCTTCGTTGTCGGACAAACCGTCGGCATCGGAATCCTTGATCGGTTCACCGTTAATCTTATCAGCCATGTATTTTACATAACACTAAAATATAGCAAATAATCGCTTACTAGTCAAAGCCAAAGGCCTGACTCTGTATTTCTGTATTATAACACAAAAATGGACAAAAGATAAAAAACAGCTCAGTGGGCTGTTTTTTATTGCATTGCGCTAGGTTCAAGTTACTCAAACTGAGAGCGATGGAGCCGTTGCGCGGGCTTGTCCGCCAGAGGCGGATCAGCCTTTGGCTGAAACTGGATAGACTAAATCTATATTATAAATTTTCTGTTAATTACTATGGAGCCGTTGCGCAGGCTTGAACTGCGGACCTACGCCTTACCATGGCGTTGCTCTACCAACTGAGCTACAACGGCTAAAATTATAATGTAAATTTTCTTCTACCTGGGGACCAGTTTTTGTACTAAACAGGTCATGATTTTTCAAAAAAAGCGATTTTTATTGACTACAATGCTCTTTTTGGTAGACCTGTTTATTACCATTAAATAGCCCTACCCTCTATCTCACAATAGTCTGATTCTATTGATGATAGTTGTATTTTTGCCCTCAAATGCCTTATTGTCGCCTGGACCCATTTACCACCTGCTTCGGATAGCCACGGGTGCTCAGTTTCTTAAGAACTGCAATGAAGCTATTTAATTGTTAAAGATACCATCCCTATTCTATCGGAATTATTCGAACTTTGCAACTCTAAATCTCTGCATTTGCCTGAAAACCTCCTCATTTGGAAAAGAGCGTAAATAACTACTCATTGTAGTTTTTGGGTTCCTGTGACCCATTAATCTCTGCAGGCTCATTATATCGTGTTCGCTTTGTATATAAAAATTTGTGGCAAATGTATGTCTAAAACGATGAACATGAAATTTGTTAATGCCGGTTGCTCTCCTTATGCGGTTTACAAAGTGTTTCAAACCATGTTCTGTAAAAGGCCTGTCCTGATTACCGGACACCCACAAGGCATCAGCGGTATAATCACCTCTTTCGTTCAAATAATCTTCAAGGTAAGGTATTAAGCCTGGATTAACGGGGATCCTTTTGTCCCGTCTCGATTTTGATGTTTCCCCGCGTATAGTAAGCAATCTTTGTTTTAAGTCAATATCTGTTAACTTCAAGCCCAGACACTCCCCTTTCCTTATTCCGGTCAATACAAAAACCATAACAAAGGCCGTGTTTCTTTTTTTTAACAGCTGACTCTCCCAGACAATGTCGCGTGTGATAGCAAGATAAATTTTATCAAACTCTTCTCGTGTAAAAGCCCGTTTATCTGTATAACCAAAATCCGGATATACAATATTATTAAAGGGATTTACCGCAACATAATTATTATCCAATAACCAGTTAAAAAATGAGTTCAATTTACCCCTTATTGTGGCTACGCTTGAATTCTTGAGATCGCGCACAACGTTGTTTCTGGTGCCAACTTTTCTTTCCCTTGCATTCAAAAAAGTAAAAAAATCAATCATGGTTTGTGTTGTCAAATCTGTTAGATTTAAGTCAGGTTTAAATAATTTTAATAACTCGAAATTATTCCTGTAATTCTTTATGGTTACCGGTGAATATCCTTCTGCGTGCCGGCGCTGCTTAATAAACTCCTCAAACAATTGAGTTAAATCACCGGTCTTTAGCTGTTTTGTTTCTTTTCCTTCCATGTCTCTTTCGTAAACAAAAAACCTCTAAACCAAACACAAAAAAATTTATGTTCGATTTAGAGGCTTCCTGCTCGTGCGTCATTACTGACGCTTAATTTTTACCGAATCAACTCCGCCGAAGGCGCTGATGCCACAAACGCTTCGTTTGGAAGCAGCCCATTCCACTATTCCGACAATGGGCAATATATGTGCAACCATTTCTGCCGGTTAAATGCGACCAGCGGCGCCAAACCCTAAGGTTTGTTTGGCATTTTATTGCGCGTTGATTCTGATTGATTAAAAAGGAGCTGTCTTGATTATAGACCCTTTTTTAAAATACGACAAGATCCATTCTGTAATCAAATTAACCTCATAATAATCCTGGTAGCATCATCCGTATACCAAATTTACAAAGATTCCTCTGCCAACCACGCCTTATTGACTAATTGCTGTTGTAAGATAAGAGTTTTGGCATATTTACAAACGCCCAAATATGAGGATAAATTTTTACTATTAACTAAACGTAAGGCTCTATTCTTAGTTTTTGTTCTTAATACTCTATGATGCGGGAAATTAACATACCCCAAATAATCAATTCCTCTGGTCAGTGTGCTCAATGATATTTTTTGAGGATGAATTTGTAATTTAAGTTTTTCGTTTAAAAAATCATGAATCGGTTTAACTATGCCTAATAACTCATGTTGGTCGTCAGATAAAAACACAAAATCATCGGCATAGCGAATATAATATTTTTGTCTTAATTTGTGTTTTACATGCTGGTCAAATTCATTCATGTAAACATTAACAAATAATTGGGATGTCAAATTACCCAATGGCAGTCCTTTGCCGGGATTAACTTCAAAACTATCTATTACTTTGTTTAGCAACCAGACTATATCCTCATCAGGCATATATTTAGCTAAGATATCTTTTAGTATATCGTGGTCAATATTGGCAAAAAACTTCTTAATATCGCACTTTAACACCCAGCAAGTTTTGGTATTATTTTGACTCACTTTTCGCGCCATTGTTCTAAGTCTATTTATGGCTTTATGTGTGCCTTTGTTGTTTCGGCAAGAATATGAGTCGGCAATGAATGTCTTGTCAAAAAATGGATATAACTGCCTATAAATGGCGTGATGCAGCAACCTGTCTTTTACTGTAGCTTTATGAATATCTCTGGGTTTGGGATCAGAGATTTTAAAGGCCTCATAGCCGGAGTGCTGATAAGTAAAATTATTTAGCTCATTGTGCAATTTTATGATATTAGCCATTAAGTCACTACCATACTTTTGGATATCTTGGCGCTGACGCTTGCCGAATAAAAACTCCTGCCAGGCCGCAAGCAAATTTTCCAAAGAAATGATATAATCATA
>PQAE01000003.1:80059-84182 GCA_003104935.1 Parcubacteria group bacterium
TATTTTTCCCAAAACAACAATTATACCCCCCCCCCCGAATTTTACCACTACTGCAAAAAGTAAAATCGGTGTATTTGTTATGGTTTGGATATTATAAGACACTGCCTAAAACGCAACGCTATACTCTTGGTCAAAAAATAGATACTTTATTTACCGAGGCCATAGAAGTTATCGTTACAGCCAGTTTTTTAACTAAAATTGATAAATTACCTTATGTCAGACGAGCTGTTCAAAAGATGGATACTATCAAGATATTTTTGATGATGCTTTGGGAAAGTAAAACTTTGGATAATAAAAAATACATCGCTTTATCTATAAAAATAAACGAGGTGGGTAAAATGCTGGGCGGCTGGCAAGGCCAGCTACTAAAACAAAACTCCCCCAATAGATAGGGAGAGAAATAAAGAGAGTTGCGACAGACGAACACGATACGGTTACCGGCGTTGAAGAAGTTGTCAGGATTGGCATAGTTGCCGTTGAGCCACAGACCATTGTCATCGTGTTCGACGTTGAAGGTGTTCAGATTGCCATCCGAGTTGCGAAATATACAAAATGCCCTCTATACCACTGTTCGTTGAATACTCTCCGAACTGTATTTTATTTGGCATGTTAAATGCACCAGCATTTTGCACCAAGTATCTTTATTTTTTAAGCTCACACACATCGCACTACTTTGAACCGCCTGGCCTGAGCAAGGTCGAAGGCTGATTCAAAATACTCTGGATTGTATGGATACTGGATTCGGCAGTCCCGAGCCGTAGCCGAGAGACATATTCGCCTACTACCTTTGTTATTTTAACATAAACAAAAGAACCCCGCATCACCTCACCTTATGGGCAAAGGATACGGGGTTCTTGATCTCCAAGTCCGAGGACTAAGTTCAAAGGATCTAAGTGTTAGATCCCAGACCTCAAGTCCAAAGGACTTTACTTGCGACAGACGAACACGATACGGTCACCGGCGCGGAAGAAGCCGCCAGGAACGGCACCGCCGCCGCGGAGCCACAGACCACCGTCACCGTGTCCGACGAAGAAGGTGCTCAGAAGGCCACCCGAGCGGCGAATGGCTTCCATGGCCAGCCAGAGAACCTCGCCCTTGGGCTGGTTCTGATACTGGAGACGAAGCTGGGGTCCGAGCTCTGACGGACAGAGTTCGTAACCCATCTCCACACCACGCTGACAGATGTCGGCGTAGCGCGCACCGTCCTTGAAACCAAGCTCGGCCACGGTCGGAGCGATGATGCTCACCTCGGTTGGCTGACCAGCCACCCGGAAAGCGTCCTGGTTCAGCAAGTCACTGGCCCAGGAGCCGATGTCCATCTTGGCCTTCTTGATGGCCTGACGGAAGTTGTCAGCGGTCTTGAGACCAGTGCCGAGCTTGACGGTCATGAGGATGGGGAAGGTCAGGAAGACCTTGCGCAGGAGGGTCTGCAGACCCTTGGGGTCGTCGATGTGTCGTTGCATGATCTCGCCTGACATTTCGGGGAGGTTCTGCACGACCACGGCGGCGAACTGGAGAGCTTGCTTAGTTGACATGGCGCTTTTTCCTTTCGGTTTTCGCCTTCGCTATCTGACCACCGGAATTGGTAGTCATAGCCAGAAAAGGCCTAATTTAAGCCTCTTTTGGCTATAACCACCTTATTTTATTCGTTTTTTGCAAATATTTAAATGTGCTTTATGATAATTTATTTATTATACTCCTTCCTGGTGATTTTGTCAATAGCAATAATAAACTCCCCCATATTCTTTAGGGAGTTTATTATAAAATCTTCTTTATGATAATCAGTTTTTATCTATCTAAGTCAATAATAATGTTTCCGCCGCCAAATATATTGTCATTGTATTGAAACTTGAGACCGGTGGCGCTTCTTGGTATCTCAAACCCCACCCAGCCAGTTCTCTTGCTATTAGCAATTATTTGCCCGTCAAGACCAAATCCAGGGTTTTCTAATGCTTTATTGGTTACTGAAACCTGATAACTATTGCCCTGTCCATCGCGAACAAACATTTGTCCAAGCGTTGTAACATACTGCTGGGATTTTCCAATGTTTTCAATAGTAATATTTAGATTAAGCCACTCATTACCCTCTGCTGGCTTCGTGTATTGTCCTCCCTGCGAATACTCGACTTTATTGATAGTGACTATTGAACTGCCCATTTTTACTTGATCCCCAACCTTAAATTCCTTACTTTCGCTAACTTTAGCCGTCACATCAGCGGGCGTATTCTGACCCACTTTCTCCGGTTTTTTACCACTTGAAGCAATAATAATCAATACTATCACTACCAAAAGCCAAAACCACCAACGTTTATAAAACTTCTTCTTAGACTTTTTTTCTACATTGTCCATAAACTTTACTTTAATTATTAGGTTTGGCAGAGAACCTTATAAACACAAAGCCCGCCACCAGGAGGGTTTTTAAGCCCATACGCGAGTTTCCCCACGTAACGCACGATACGCCCTGATAACGGGTTTTCTGTATCGTGCGATTTGTGACCATGCCCAGCTAAAGCTAGGTTTAGGCCATTAAATTGTCAAACTAATTATAACAAATAGTGCTAAATTTGTCCACATTAAAGCCCTGTTTCTGTGTGTTTTCTCCATTTATGTCGGATTTCCTTATTCAAAATTGTCCGTATTTCATCCTCAGTAAGTGGCATATTTACTCTTACAGCAAAATCTTTATCTACCTTCATCCAATTATAATATGTATCCCTGTGAATACCGGTTCTCCTACTCGCCCTTGATATATTAATTGCGCCGCCTCTCAAATTCCTTAAGAAATCCTCTTTTTTGATAACAGTCCTCTCTTGTTGGTGTCTCATATATTCTACTATAAAATTACTTCAGCCAAAGGGTGCTTAGTGATTTGAGTCCTCAAATGCTCCACACTTGCGGCCAGATAAATGGTGGTTGTCTTTATATCACTGTGTCCCATCATTTTGGCCAACGAATAGATATCACAACCGCCCTCAAGCATCAAGGTGGCAAAAGTATGCCGCAATTTGTGAATGGTAAAATTAAGGCCCGATGCTTTTACTATTTTTTCCAAGACCCTCTTTAATCCGCTATGGCTGAATCCGCAATTTAAGGTGTAAGAAGTGAAAAATTCCGGACAGGTTCTGTTCATGCGTTTCCTTTCGTCCAAATATCTGCCAAGGATCTCGGCCAGCCGGTAATTTATCGGCACCACCCGGTCTTTACTCCCCTTGCCCTGCCTGATGAAAATTGACATATTCTCAATATCTACGTCCGTTAGCTTAAGGTTTAGTAACTCCTTTTTCCTTAATCCGGCCATAATGAACGTGGCAAAAATGGCATAATTCCGATAGCGCAGGAATTTATGCTGATAGGGATAATTATCTACGACTTCCAGTATCTGCATTGCCTCCTGTTTTGTTAATTTGGCCGGCAAGCGCTTCTCCAACTTGGGAGTTTCAATCTGATTCATGGGGTTTTCTCCCATATAGCCCTCTGTTACGCACCAGCGGAAAAATACGGCCAATGACTTGTGGTAACAAATAAATGTATTGGTTGTCCAGGCCTGCTGGGTCCGGCCGTAATAAAACAGATTTCTGATCTTTTCCAGATTAACCTCCTCAATTTCATTTATACCGGCGAACTTGGCAAAATAATTAATGGTATGCCTATACCGCTTAATTGTAGGCTGTGAATAGCCTTTTATGTATTTAGAATAGTCAAAGAACTTTTGCGATAGAATTTTAATGTTCATACAAAAAACACTCCAAACTTAATTGCAGTGCTTTTTGATGGAGCCGTCGCGCAGATTTGAACTGCGGACCTACGCCTTACCATGGCGTTGCTCTGCCAACTGAGCTACGACGGCATTAAATCCAGGTAAATTTTTTGCCCTCGGACGACCCATTTATGTCCGACTTGGGCAGGCAAAATCTCCAAATTCGCCAATAAATCTCTACGAAAGGGCATTTCTATGATAACAATGACCGGTTGGTTTGTTACCATGGAGATGCTCTACCAACTGAGCTACAACGGCGCGTAAAACTCGTTTCACTCGTCACGCGCCTAAAGGCGACGTTGATTTGACTTTACTGACCCGCCACGTGGTGAGCGTAGCGAACTTTACGTGGTGGGTGGAGTAGGG
>PQAE01000004.1 GCA_003104935.1 Parcubacteria group bacterium
TTAGCTGGGGGGTATGTTCATTTTGAACGATTTTAGCGGCGGCTAAAGGCCAGATGTTTTTGGCCCAGGCGGTACACTTTACTGTAAGAGCGTCCGCCGGTAGCGAGCTCACTCCAGACCTTGGCCCAGAGGATATTGTAAAAGGCGCCATAAAGGGCGGAGGCCGTCAGCATAATCAGCAGAGCGGCCAAAGAACCCAGTAGGATGATGACGGTGTAGAGGACAGTGCTGACACCGGCTAAAAAGACACTAAGGAAGAAGAAGGGCACAAAGACAAAAACCATGCCCGCGGCCATAGCCACCAAAAAAAGCAGGGTAACCACCGCTACCACGACGGCGTTTTCTATAGTGATCAGCCAGTTGATCTTAAATAGGGACCAACTATTGGTAAAAGCCGCCAGAAATTTTTGATTTTTGATCATGATAAAGGCCATGCCGTAGCGGGTGACAAAAGACAAGATCAGCACCAGCGGGAAAAGGATAAAGAAAACAACCAGACTCAGAATCAGATATTCAAACAGACTGCCGGATACAGCCACTAAGCTAATCAGCGGATTAATCACTGAAGCCACAAAGAAATAACCGATAAAGATATTGATCAGGTGCAGGCCAAACAGCGGCCAGAACTTGTCCACGCCCAGGTGCAGATAATCAGTAAATTTATTTCTTGTCCGAGTAGTTTTGTCAGCCGAAGCCTTGATCAGCGCGCCCTGGGATGCCACGGCCAGGATGACTAGTGCGGATAAAATTAGAAAAATCACAATCAAGCCGAGTAAAGCAGGGAGATTAGCACTGTCAATCTTGACGGTAGCAAAGGTGGTAAAGAGCTGGACCCAAAAATTAAAGGTGGAACTGAGAAAATCCGGCGTTGATTCAGTCAGGGTAAAAATTAATTTGACTTCATGGAATCCCAGCAAGGAGGCAAATAAGCCAAAGAACAGCAGATAGGGACTGTCTTTGATGACGTGCCAAGCACCGGGATAAACTTTGCGATAAAACATAGTTTTATTTTAGTTTATATTTTTAAGACGCCTATATTATACAATATTTTGACGGAAATGACAAAAGACCATTGCTAGTATCTTTTTTTAGACGCAAAAATTATTTTATGAGTCTTATGTTTTGATTAATCACTATCGGCCGCATGGCCTTGATCTCTTTTGACACTCCCGATATCTTGTGCTAAATTAATTTGTCTTTAATGTTCGTCGCAGTCAGTCTGGGAAGGGAGGGGTTATGCCGCGAGCTTTGTCGCAATTTCGCATGGGTCAGAGCGTGACCATGTCCTGCTACAACAATGGCTGTGAGGACGTGGAGATTCACGGCATCCTGGGCCAGGAATACCGGGTGGGGCTGGGATTTACCGGCCAGTGCCGGTTTCACTGGCCTGTGGGCACGCTGGTCAGGGCCTTTCATCTGCACACAGTGCGGGAGTGCCCGCGCTGTGACAACCTGCTGGGTCAGGTCATGATCGTTTCCAACGGTCCGTCCCGTAGGCCGACTATCTTTGGCCTAGATGATCCTGAACCGACGCCTCTGGGCAGGGGTGTCCCGGAAGAGTTCTAGGCTCAACTCAGAAAACAAAGAAGCTCTGTACCATACGGTGCAGGGCTTCTTCAATTTTAAATAATTTTATTTCTTTTTATTATCTTCTCTGGCGCCCATAATAACAGCGCCGATAACTAGTATTAGGAAGATAGCGATTATTAAGATGATCATAATTTTATTTAATTTTTTAGTTTAGATCCGTTGGCGGCATTGCTCCCGGAACAGCCTTTTTTCGTAGATAATGTCTATAATACCCGACAAAGTTGCTTAGAAGAAAAGACCCCTCGGCAATGACGCCCATGGGAGAAAATATAATGTAATTATACAGCACAATTATTGATGTGCCCACCATCATTAATTTTCGCATTAGTTTATTATTTTCCTGGAAATTACCGATTATGAATATTATCAATCCGAAATAAATTATCAGGTCAGTCGGTGTTTTATAAGTAAAAAATAAAGATATGGTGTTCAGGCCGATAAAAATAAAGAAATATTTTTTATTGGTGGTAAAATAGCAGGTAATAAACCTTAGGACGGAGATAAAGACTATTACTCCGGCGGCAATTCTGCCCAATAAGAAATAATGAGTGCTAATCAAGCTGGCCGAAACTATCAGGCACAGGAAGGTCGGTTGTCTTTTTTTGAATTGCAGACTCAAAAAATCAAAACCCATCGCGATAAACATCGCGATTTGAGAGAGGACAAATGTAAGAGTCAGAATCAGCATATTTTATTTAATTTTTTTATTGGAAAGTGTCCGTCGAATTAGAAACGAAACAATAATATATATTATTATAAAGGGGACAATAATATACAGGCCTTATTGTAACAGAACCACTTTAAGGGGCATGCAACCACAGCCGCAAGCGGCCTTACTCACTAACAGATATTTCTCGTAGTTTTCACAGGCCGCTGGGAGCTCACGCCGGACACAGTCGCATAACACTTCAGGGGTCAATGACACCGTAAATAGGAACCAAATATAGGTAATAATTATGGTGATTATTACTATTAATAAAGTGGTAGTGAAAAATTTTGAAAATTTCATTTTTTTAAATAATTTTGTTTAATTTTTTTCAAAAAACCAATACTTTTAGCAAGCAGGGAGACGACGGCGTCTCCCTGGCAAAGTTGAGACAACTTCATTTGTGGAAGTTGTGATCGAGGTAGTGATAGGCCCATGTGGGAATATTCGGCAGGGTGGTGATTATTTCCCTGCCAAGTTCCTTGAGAGCCTTGACGGCTTCGGGGTGGTCAGAATACTCACTGATCTTGGGTACCAGCCTTTCGCACATCTGGGCCACCATGCCTTCCCACACTATATCTCCCTGCAGACTCATGGCTTTCCTCCAGTCATTGTTAAGTACGCTTCCTAAAAATATTGGTTTTTAAGGTTCTTGGATAGCTATAATTTATGCCTTTTTTTAATATTTGTCCAACCGTGGCCAGCCGCTTAGAGGCATTATAATTAGTCATTGCGAGGACCCCGCACTTGATGCGGGGGACGAAGCAATCTAGAAGATTTTAGATTGCTTCCAGCGCTGAGCGCTGTCGCAAAGACTAGGGCGGCTGGCCTAACCAAAAACCCCGCTTACACGGGGTCTGAAATATTGTGCACTATGCAATCTTCGTTTTCAATTAATGGTTTTTCAAAACTGGACATAGGTGGTAGCTGTTAAAGATAATTCAACTGTTTTTATCATCTTTAAGTTCGATATCGTCGTCTAGTTGGTCGGGAGCATAATTGTAGTAGTGCTTCCAATAGCTCGCATCGCGGCGTTTTTCATACTCGGCGGCATCAGCCGGAGTTAATGGGCTTGGCCCAACTTCTTTTTCAGCCATTTTGTGAGCATAGGCAGAACGCTCTAAATCGGAAACACCTCTGTCCGATGGCAGGGTTTCTTTTAGTGGGTTTTCAAAATTGTTATTCATGTGTTTATGATTAATATTTGTAATATTAACACGCAGGCTAATGTATGGCAATAATCGAAACTAGGCAGGTTCTGATCATAAAATGGCGTCTGTGGCTACTGACTTAACCAAAAACCCCGCTTTCGCAGGGTTTGGATTTACGCTACTAAAGCTTCAAATTCTTGTTTTTCTATAGTCTCTTTCTTGACCAGTTCGGCAACTAATTTTTCTATCTTATCGGTCTTTTCTTTGATTATACGCAGAGCCGTGTGCAGAGCTTCATCAATATATTTAGAAACCTCGTCATCGATGGCTTCGGCGGTCTTTTCGCTGTAGTCCCGACGCTCGTGAATCTCCTTGCCCAGGAAAATCATTTCTTCTTTTTCCCCAAAGGTCCGGGGACCAAGTTTTTTGTTCATACCAAACTGGGTAGAGATCTGCTTGGCGATCTGGGTAGCACGCTTGAGATCATTAGAAGCACCGGTGGTTACCTCGCCAAAGAAAGTCTGCTCCGAAGCATAGCCACCCAAGAGCACCGCCATGTCGTCTATAAAGTCGGAGTAGGTGTGCATTTTTTTGTCTTCATCCGGCAGGTTGATGGTATAACCGGCGGCTCGTCCGCGGGCGATGATGGACACTTTGTGCACCGGATCGGCATGGGGCAGAGAGTGGGCCACGATAGCATGGCCGGCCTCGTGATAGGCGGTGATTTTCTTTTCACGCTCGGACAGGATATGGCTCTTGCGTTGACGGCCGAGCATGACGCGCTCGATAGATTCCAGTACATTTTCACGGCTGATAGTCTTGGCGTTGGCTTTGGCGGACATGATGGCCGCTTCGTTAAGCAGGTTTTCCAAGTCGGCTCCGGAAAATCCCGGAGTGCGTTGGGCTACCAGTCTCAGATCTACATCTTCGGCCAGAGGCTTGCCTCTAGCATGTATCTTCAAAATATTTTCTCTGTCGTTTATATCCGGCAGATCTATTACCACTTGCCGGTCAAATCTTCCGGGACGAAGCAGAGCCGGATCCAGGACATCGGGGCGATTGGTAGCGGCGATAACAATGACATTTGTCTTATTATCAAAGCCGTCCATCTCTACCAGGATTTGATTTAGAGTCTGTTCTCTTTCATCATGACTGCCGCCCAGTCCGGCACCGCGTTGGCGGCCGACCGCGTCTATCTCATCAATAAATATTAAACAAGGAGCAGACTTTTTAGCTTTTTTAAATAAATCACGGACACGACTGGCGCCGACACCGACAAACATCTCCACAAACTCCGAACCGGAGATATGAAAAAACGGCACTTTGGCTTCACCGGCTACCGCCCGGGCGAGTAAGGTCTTTCCGGTTCCGGGAGCGCCGAGTAAAAGGACACCCTTGGGTATCTTGGCGCCCAGCGCCAGGAATTTTTGGGGTTGCTTTAAAAAGTCCACGATTTCTTTGAGGTCTTCTTTGGCCTCTTTGGCGCCGGCGACTTCGCCGAAATTGACTTTAGTTTTCTGATCGCCGGCCAGCTTGGCGCCGCTCTGACCAAAACTCATGGCCCGGGAGTTTACGCCCTGCACCTGACGCATCATAAACCAGATCAGGCCGATGATAATAATGATGGGCAGTAAAAAGGGCAAGATGGTAGTTACAAAAAATCCGGAGTTTGGCTCGTCCTGGATAGAGATATCTACCGCCGCCAGTTTGTCCGTCGGCACATCATAATTTTTCAGAAGCGAGCTGAGTGATTCACTAATTTCCTTTTTAGTAATCTGCTTTTTATTGTTATCCTTGAGGGTAATAGTTAGATTATTGCCCGAGACTTCTATTTTGGATACTTGCTCGGCATTGATCTCCTGGACCAGCTTAGCAATACTGATTTGCTCAGCACTATTTTTCTTGGAATCGTAAAAACTGAAGATACCGGCAATAACCGCAAATATCAAAAAGAAGATAATAAAGTTTTTGATGATGTTTTTCATGTGTTTATTTTAACACTTGAGACGAAAATTATCCACCAGAGGCGGACCGCCCAATGGGCGGTAAAGTTGTCTCCGGATCGGATTTTTCATCCTTGGTCTCCAGCGGTTTTACTTCCGCTTTGATTTCGGCTATTGGCACGACTTCAGCCGGGGCGACTTCGATAATTTCGGCGGGTTTAGTTTCGACTATTTCTGTTGGAGCCGCTTCGGTAACAGCTTTTTCGTCCTTTGGTTTCTTTTCTTTTTTAGTAGTGGCTTTGAGGGACAATCCCAGACGATGGTTATTGGGCTCGATGCTGAGGATGACAAATTCATAATCCTTGCCCACCGTTACCATGTCTTTGGGATTGGATATTTTTTTGTCGCTGAGCTCGGAGATGTGCACCAAGCCGTGGATATCATTGTCCAGTTCGATAAAGGCGCCAAAGGGATTGACCTTGAGCACTTTGCCGTGCACTTTTTGGCCGATATTATATTTATTGGCCACGTCCACCCAGGGATCTTTTTGTAATTTTTTGAGCGAGAGTGAGACTTTGGTCTCGGCGATCTCGATAATTTCCACATCGACGACATCACCTACCTTGATGATGTCGCGGGGGTTATCGATTCTCTGCCAGGCCAATTCGGAAATATGAACCAGGCCTTCCAGGTTGTCGCCAAACTCCACAAAAGCGCCGAAATCCACCACGCCGGTGACGCGGCCTTTGACCTTGTCGCCGACTTTGTATTTGGAAACAACTTTTTTCTGCTTGTCGTCCCAGGCGGCCTTTTCGGAGATAATCAGTTTTTCTTCTTTTTCGTTAAGATCAATGATTTTCGCCTTGAGAATTTGGTTGACAAAGCTCTTGAGATGTCCGAGGATTTTATTTTTATCGCCGCCCTCGATGCGGGGGTAGTGTTCGATAGTCAGTTGGGAGACCGGCAAGAAACCCATGACATTGCCGAGCTTGATCATCAGGCCGCCCTTGTTGGCGTCCGTGACTTTGGCGTCGATAACCTTGCCTTCTTTGTATAATTTTTCCAGATTGTCCCAGGCTTTTTTGTGGCCGGCTTCGCGGAAAGACAATTCCATGTAGCCGTTTTCATTGTCCAGGCCGACAACCGTGGCCGTAGCCTGGTCGCCGATTTTTAGCCCGCTGGAGTCCGAGGACTCGTCGTAAATTTCCCGACCGCGTATAACGCCGGTGGTAATGCCGGCCAGATCCAGATAAATCTCATTTTTGGAGATACTAATAATGGTGCCCGTCACTAAATCCCCGATCTTGGGAATTTTTAAGGCACCAGCTTTGTCCATGAGTGCGTCCATCGGGTGATTACCCTTGGTCGCGATAATAATTTTCTTACTCATTAATGATTAAATGTTTAACCCTGCGCGCCGAGTGCGCTGAGTTCTCCGGAGGCTAGGTAGCCGATTAGGGCCCTCCGAGAGAGGTTAGTTTATTAAATAGCCGCCTAAAATTAACACAAATCATAAAAAAAATCAAGCCCATAGCACGCCTGGCGGCGGCTATGAGCCGAGGGCCCCATTTTAGGCCATTTTTAGGACATTTTTGGCTCATTCTTGCCTTTACTTTAGGCCTTTTTTGTGTTAATATTTAGACACTAATAAGAGTAAAAATTGAGCCAAAAACTATGACTATCTCGTGGTATGGTTTTAACTATTTTAAGCTACAAAACGGCGAGGAGTCGCTGATTTTTAATCCCTATACCTTGGACAAGGTGACGCATTTTGGCAAAGCCAAGGCGGATATGGTTTTGTTTTCTGATCCGGCCAAAGTAGCGGAAGTAAAGATGGATGCCGAGACTTTTGTGGTGGACTCGCCGGGCGAGTATGAGGTCAAAAACATGTTTGTCTATGGCCGGCAGATCGGTCAACAGATTGTCTATGTGGTAAATTTTGACAAGATCAAAGTCGCTTTTTTAGGAGAGATGGAAGACCGTGAACTCACTAATGGCGATTTGGAGCTACTAGAAGATGCCGATGTACTGATTTTGCCGGTTGGTGACGGCGCATATTTGAATAGTAAGCAGGCCGTCAAATTGATCGGTCAGATCGAACCGCGCGTGGTGATACCAAGTTGCCATAGTGCCGGCACTTTCAAACTAAAGAGCGATCCGGTGGCGGTCTTTGTTAAAGAATTTGGCGTCAAAGCTGAGGAGCTGGATAAATTTAAAGTAAAAAAGGCCGACTTGCCGCAGGATGACGTCAAATTAGTTATCTTAAAGCCCAGTGCTTAAGAAATATGGAAGAGAAAAACAACAAAATTATCGTAGTTTATATCTTGGCCGGAATATTTTTTGCGGCTATCGTCTACCAATGGGTTAAATTCGCTCCCTACAAAGCAATTTCTGCGCCTCCGGATAATACCTGGGAACAGATCACTCAGCGGGCCGGCCAGGCCGTCAACACTATCCAGAATAATTTTACAAACGTCAAAGATCAGTTGACCGATATGCAAAGCGAACTACAGCGCCAGGCCAAAGAAAAAATAATATTGGAGCAAGCCCGGCAATATATCATAAATTTACACAAAAATACCACGACCAGCACGAGCACTTTGAATAATTCTAACAAAAGAAATTAACCCCCTCTCCCTCCCCCTTACTAAGGGGGAGAAGGAGGGGGTGAAAATACTAGCTTGATAGAGCAGAAAAGAATACATTAATTTATTTATGCCCAAGAAAATACTTAAACCAATTAAAGAAGCAGAACCTACCCCGGCCACCTATGATCGGGTGGAGCAGTTGTCCATCGTGGACGAGATGCAGAGCTCTTATATCGATTATGCTATGAGCGTAATCGTCTCCCGCGCTCTGCCTGATGTCCGCGATGGCCTGAAACCGGTGCATCGTCGTATCCTTTACGCCATGTGGACTCTGGGACTGCGCCATAGCGCCAAGTTCAGAAAATCCGCCACAGTGGTCGGTGAAGTGTTGGGCAAATACCATCCCCACGGTGATGTGGCGGTTTATGATTCTATGGTACGCATGGCCCAGGATTTTTCCATGCGCTATCAGCTGGTTAACGGCCAGGGAAACTTTGGCTCTATGGACGGTGACGGCGCCGCGGCTATGCGCTATACCGAGGCCAAATTGACGGCTCTGGCTGAGGATCTGATGACGGATATTGAAAAAGACACGGTTGATTTTGTGCCAAACTATGACGGCGCGCATCAGGAACCGCGGGTTTTGCCGGCCAAGCTTCCTAACCTGCTTTTAAACGGCGGCACTGGTATTGCCGTCGGTATGGCCACCAATATTCCGCCCCACAATTTAGGAGAACTCTGCGAGGCCATTGCCCTGCTGATAGACAAACCGGATTCTACCGTCGAAGACCTGATGCAACACGTCAAAGGACCTGATTTTCCCACGGGCGGAGTTATCTATAATATCGATGATATCAAGGCCGCCTATGCCACCGGCCGGGGAGCGATTGTTTGCCGGGGCGAAGCTGAGATTTCCGAAAACAAATTAGGTCAGTTTCAGATTATTATCAGCTCCATTCCTTTTCAGGTGAACAAAGCGACGCTCTTGGAAAAAATAGCCGAGCTGGTCAAAGATAAAAAAGTGGAAGGCATCAAAGATCTGCGCGATGAGTCGGACAAAGACGGCGTGCGCATCGTGATTGACCTCAAAAAAGAAGCTTATCCTAAAAAGATTTTAAATAATCTTTATAAGCATACTCAGCTACAGGAAAAGTTTCACGTCAATATGCTGGCCCTGGTGGATGGCATCCAGCCGCGCGTGCTTAACCTTAAATCAATCTTAGAGGAGTATATCAAACACCGTCAGGAAGTCGTAGTGCGCCGGACTAATTATGAACTGGCCAAGGCCAAAGACCGGGCTCACATCTTAGAGGGTTTAAATTTGGCCCTGGACAAGATCGACGCCGTGATCAAGACTATCCGCGCCTCCAAAGACAAGGAAGTAGCCAAAACAAACTTGATGACCAGATTTAAGCTGAGCGACCGCCAAGCTACCGCTATTTTGGAAATGAGACTGCAAAATCTGGCTAACCTGGAAAGATTAAAGATTGAAACCGAGTTAAAAGAGAAATTAAAACTGATTAAAGAATTAACCGACATTTTGAAGAGCAAAGTCAAGGTGTTGAAGATTGTCCGGGACGAACTCATGGATTTGAACATCAGATTCAAAGATGATCGCCGCACCAAGATCGTCAAATCCGCTATTGATAAGATGACCACCGAAGATCTGATCCCAAACGAATCAACGGTCGTGACCATGACTCATGACGGCTACATCAAGCGTCTGTCTCCCGAGACCTTCAAGACGCAGAGCCGCGGCGGCAAGGGAGTGATCGGTCTGACCGCCAAGGAGCAGGACGACGTCAAATTATTTTTCACGGCCAATACTCATGACAACCTGATGTTCTTTACAACGGTCGGTCGGGTCTTTAAACTGATGGCTTATGAAATCCCGGCCATGACTCGCACGGCCAAGGGACAAAACATTGTCAATTTTTTACAGCTGGCGCCGGAAGAACAAGTGTCTTCAGTATTACAATGTCAGGACCTGGCGGCTTTTAAATTTCTGGTAATGATTACCAAAAATGGTCTGATCAAGCGGGTGGCCCTAGACCAGTTTGAAAACGTCCGTCGCTCCGGACTGATCGCCATCAAATTAAAATCCGGTGATGACCTCTTGTGGGTCAAGCCATCGGGCGGCAATGATGATATAATGCTGGTTACCGCCCAGGGGCAGTCTATTCGCTTCAAAGAAAAGATGGTGCGCACTATGGGACGCAGTGCCGCCGGTGTGCATGGCATCCGGGTTAAAAAAGGCGACGAGGTGGTCGGCATCGATCTGGTCAATGAAGGCAAAGTCAGTAAGGATGAGCAATTATTAGTGGTGATGGCGCACGGCTTTGGCAAGCGGACCGGACTGGGAAATTATAAAGTGCAGGGCCGCGGCGGATCGGGTATCAAGACCGCCAGTATCAGCACCAAGACCGGGGCGATTGCCGTAGCTAAGATTGTCAGCGCCCGGCTGGAAAATGACGACATGATTATTATTTCCCGCAAGGGGCAGGTGATTCGCTTGCCTATAAAGTCGGTCAGCATTTTAGGCCGCGCGACACAAGGAGTCAGACTGATGCGTTTTAAAGACGCTGATGATAAAGTTTCTTCGGTAACTTTTGTCTAAAAAAATATGGAGGACAGAATAATCTCCGCTAGCGAACAAGATAGTGACCTCGCCTTGGATGTAACTCTGCGCCCGCAGTCACTCGGGGAGTATGTGGGCCAGTCACAGATTAAGGCTAATTTAGATATTGTTCTTCGTGCCGCCAAGGGCCGAGGCGAACCACTGGACCACGTCCTCTTATACGGACCGCCGGGTCTGGGTAAGACCACTCTGGCGCATATCATCGCCAAAGAAATGGGCGTGGGCATCAAAGTCACTTCCGGACCGGCCATATCGCGAGCCGGGGATCTGGCGGCGATTATCACCAATCTGCAAAGCGGCGATATTTTGTTCATAGATGAGATTCACCGGCTCAATAAAACTATAGAAGAGATACTTTACCCGGCCATGGAGGATTTTGCCCTGGACATCGTCTTGGGCAAAGGCCCGGCCGCTCAGATCCTGCGTTTGGATTTGCCTAAGTTTACCTTGATCGGCGCCACCACCAGATATAATTTGATTTCTTCACCACTGCGCGACCGTTTTGGTATCACGCACCGTCTGGATTTTTATAATCCAGAGGAGTTGGGGGAGATTATCCGCCGCTCCGCCAAAATATTAAATGTGGCTATTGATGATCAGTCCCGGGGGGAGATCGCCGGACGTAGCCGGGCCACGCCCCGCATCGCTAACCGTGTACTCAAAAGAGTGCGCGACTACGCCCAGGTCAAAGCCGACGGCAACATTGACCTGGATTTGGCTCGCCGAGCGTTGGAACTGATGTCTATAGACCAGCATGGCCTGGATGAGATTGATCGCAAATTGTTAAAAATAATGGCTCATAATTTTTCCGGCGGGCCGGTCGGTCTGGGTACCCTGGCCGCGGCTTTACAAGAGGAAGCAGGCACGATTGAGGACATTTTTGAACCCTATTTGATGCAACTGGGCTTTTTAGCCCGTACCGGCAAGGGGCGGGTCCTGACCGATAAAGCTTATGAGTACTTGGGACTGGAAAGAAAACCGGAACAGAAGTTATTTTAGTTCAAATGAAGCGATTATTACTACACACTTGTTGCGCACCTTGCGCAATTTATGTAATAAAAAAACTGACCAAAGAATTTAGCGTCAGTATTTTTTTCTATGATCCCAATATCCATCCGCGGCGCGAGTATAATCAGCGCCGTGATGAGATGCGCGGCTATGCCCAAAAAATTGGTTTAGATTTTCAGGAAGGCGAGTATGATAGCATCCGCTGGCTAACGGCCACGCAAGGACTGGAAAATGAGCCGGAGCGCGGCCGGCGTTGTGATGTTTGTTTTGATCTGCGGCTGGCTAAAACTGCGTCCCAGGCCAAGGCCGAGCAATATGATGTCTGGGCCACGGTGCTGACTATCAGTCCTCACAAAGATGCCGAGCGCATCAATGCTATCGGCAACCGCCTGGCCGGACAGTACGGCATTACTTTTTTAGACGGAGACTGGAAAAAGCAAGACGGTTTTAAGACGGCCAGCCGGTTTAGCCGGGCGGAAAATTTTTACCGCCAAGATTATTGCGGTTGTCTGTATTCCAAAGCCGAGAAAGAGCGGGTCAAACATGACCGCCTCAAGATTTATGCAGATAAAATTATTTGATTATAAATTACCGGACGGCCGTATCGCTCAAAAGCCGGTCAGTCCACGCGATCACTCGCGGCTTTTATTTTTAAACAAAAAAAATGGACAAATTAGCCATTGTCATTTTTATGATTTGCCGGAGATTTTGCAACCCGGCGACGTCCTAGTGCTCAACGAAACTAAAGTATTTCCGGCCCGGCTGATCGGTCGCAAGAATAGCGGCGGTAAAGTGGAGTTGTTTTTACTAAAACCCTTAAAAAACGGGCTTTGGCAGTGTTTGATCGGCGGTCGGCGCTTGCGGGCCGGTCAGACCATTTTATTTGCCAAAGGACTCAAAGCAGAACTCGTTTCCGGTGTTAACACCAAGATTAAGATTGTAAAATTTAATTATAAAAACTCAAAATTGAACACATTAATTGCTCAGCTCGGGCACACACCCTTGCCACCCTATATCAAGACGCCGGACAGTCAGAAAATTCGTAAGTCATATCAAACAGTTTTTGCCAAAACCAGCGGATCAGTCGCCGCGCCGACCGCCGGACTACACTTTACTCCGCAACTTTTAAAAAAATTAAAGAGCCAAGGAGTAAAAATTTTTAAGATAACCTTGCACGTGGGTTGGGGTACTTTTGCACCGGTGTCTGTCAGCGATATTACCAAACACCAGATTCACAGAGAATGGGTCAGTATCAGCCCGGCCGCGGCCCGGGCGCTCAATCTTTTAAAAAAACAGGGGCGGCGGATTATTGCGGTGGGGACTACTACCACGCGCGCGCTGGAGGCCATGACTCGGAATAAAAAATTAATTTCCGGTGAGCAGGACGTCGATATTTATATCTACCCCGGCTATAAGTTTAAATTTATAAATTCTTTGATTACCAATTTTCATTTACCTCAGAGCTCCCTCTTGTTTTTAGTCTGCGCCTTAGCCGGACAAAAAAATATTTTACGCGCCTATAATATTGCCGTGCGGCGAAAATACCGTTTTTACTCTTTTGGCGACGCGATGTTTATAAACTAATCTTTAGAGGGCAATATTTTGGTAAAAGAAAATCAGGACCCCCGTATCGCGCTTAGCGCGACGGGGCAAGCCCATCAAAATATAATGTTCTCAAAAGACCCGAGTAAATCGGGTACTATAAAATTTGGTAAAAGAGAATCAGGACCCCGTAGAAAACGCATGGCTCGTTCTACGGGGCAAGCCCATCGAAATATAATGTTTTAAAAAAAGACCCGAGTAAATCGGGTATTGTAATACTCGGTAAATGAAATCAGGACCCATTTAATCGCCCCAAGTGATCAAATAAGTCCTGATGACTTCTGTGTTTGTACGATATTCAATTGTCGATGATCTTGAGCGGCTTAGAGCCACAACATTTTGTTTTTTTATTTCTGTCACGCTAAGCGCGACTTTTTTGTTGTTTTGAGCCTTAAACGGTTCAAGATTCTGTGTAAAGTACCTTAGATAACTATATTATAGCATATTTTTGGGCATTAATCAAGGATTTTTTTCCAAAAGCAAAATCGTCCAAGGTAGGGGCTGCTTTTTAGCTATGATTTTAAAGTAAGGAGAGACTAATTTTTCAAACTTATTTATTGACCAATGGTTAATATGTCCAGGGGTATTGCCCCAGTCGGATAGGTAACGGCCCCGGGACATATTAAGCATCCTCCAGAGAGGTTCACGCGGCACGCTGATTAGACAATATTTTTTTGTCACGCGTTTTAACTCCGTCAAAGCCTCGGTCGGTTTTTCTAAATGTTCCAAAACTTCCAGGGCAATGACCAAATCAAAATTATTATCCGGACTATTTATCCTGTAAATCGACTCCTGACTGACGCTGACTTGAGGATTGCGATTTTTCGTTTGGGCCACCAACTCAGCTTCTATGTCTGAGGCCGACCACAACAAATCGGGTCTCATTTTTACCAAATACTCAGTGGAGAACCCCGGACCACAGGCGAGCTCGCGGGCATTTTCAATGTCCAGATTTTTTAGGAGCAAATTTATATCAGCATAAAAATTAGCTATCAGCCGGCGGGCGATAAAATTCGCTTGGGTATATTTTCGTGAAAAATCCGGTATCATTTTAGTCGCTTTAATTAGTTTGTGTTTTGTGCTTTAATTATGCTAATCTTATTATATTATAGCTATATGCAAAACACCAGCCAAAAAATTAAATTGATTATCCAGATACCTTGTTATAATGAAGCCGGGCAACTGGCTATGACCGTAGCGGAGTTACCGCGCCAAATACCCGGCGTTGATATTATAGAATATTTGGTGATTGACGACGGCAGTAGCGATCAGACAGCGGAGATCGCCCATGGATGCGGCATCCATCACATTGTTAAGTTTACTAAACACCTGGGTTTAGCCAGAGCTTTTATGGCCGGCATTGAGAAATCCTTGGAGCAAGGAGCAGATATTATCGTTAACACTGATGCGGACAATCAATACTTCGGAGGCGATATAGAAAAATTAGTACAGCCCATTTTAGAGGGCCGGGCGGATATGGTTGTGGGCCAGAGACCGATCGAGAATATTGAGCATTTTTCCCGGACTAAAAAATATTTACAGCGCCTGGGCAGTTGGTTGGTCAGGCGGGTTTCCCAGACCGATATTCAGGATGCTCCCAGCGGTTTCCGCGCCTTTAGTCGCACTGCCGCCAGCCAGCTAAATATTTTTAGCGAATATTCCTATACTTTAGAAAGTATTATCCAGGCGGGACAAAACGGTTTAGCAGTGATTTCGGTGCCGATCCGGATCAACGGCGAAATCCGTCCCTCGCGTTTAGTCAAAAGTACGTTTGATTATATCAGTCAATCAGTCTTTACAATATTGCGCATTTTTGTGGCCTATCAACCATTAAAATTTTTTGTTACATTAGGCGGTGCTTCATTTATTATTGGGTTACTTATTGGCCTGCGTTTTCTGTGGTTTTATTTTGAAAATAATGGCGCCGGTCATGTCCAGTCTTTAATTTTAGCGGCTCTGTTATTAGGTGGAGGATTTTTTCTGTGTATCGTCGGTATCTTAGCGGACATCATCTCCGTCAACAGAAAACTTTTAGAGAAAATAGACAACCGCCTCAAGCAGGTGGAGACAAAACTTAACAAAGAAAACAATGGCTGATCAGGTGGAGGGGCTGTTATCCGGCTATTTGCGGAAAAGTCGCGCCGAGTTGGCTCGACCATTTTTGAAAGGTACCATTTTAGATTTTGGTTGTGGGGTGGGTTATTTAGCTGGTTTTGTTCCGAATAGCAAATATATTGGAGTTGATCGCGACCGAGAATCTCTGCACGTAGCCAAGAAAAACTATCCCCAACATGTTTTTATTGAACAATTGCCGCCGTCAGGAAGCTACGATACAATCATCGCTTTAGCCGTAATCGAACACTTGCCAGATCCGAAAGCTCTGTTGTCAGTACTATCTGCGCTACTGGCCGAGGGCGGAAAAATAATAATTACCACGCCCCATCCGGTCTCCGATAATGTGCATTGGTTTGGTGCAAAATTGGGCATTTTTAGCCGAGCCGCTCATGAAGAGCACGAACATTTATTTGATAAAAAATCGTTTAACCTTATTCTGCCCGCCAGCGGCCTAGAGATCCTGGAGTATCGGCGTTTTTTGTTTGGTATGAATCAGCTATTTGTCATTGGGAAAAATGTTTAGAAATAAAAGCAAAAAATTTTGGTTGGTATCAGTGGCGATATTTTTTGTCTTGTTTTTTATCCATTTATTTTTTTCCTTTAATAATAATACTCTCATTGCCTTGCCGGATGAGCTGGGTTATTGGGGACACGCGCGGTATCTAGCCGGAGGGTATCATCCGCATTTTTACAATGCCGCTTTTTACAATTTTGGCTACTCTTTGATTATCTGGCCAGCCTTTATTTTGTTTCGTGAGCTCAATCAGATTCATCAGGCAGCGGTACTGATTAATAATATTTTGATGGCCCTTATTATTTTTCCGACCTATTATATTGTTCGGCATATTTATAACTGTGAAATAAAATTGGCCCTAGCTATCGCTTTTGTGGTCAGTCTTTATCCTAGTTTTTTGGCCCAGACAAATTTTATTATGTCTGAAAACATCCTTATACCAGCCTACTTGATGTTAATTGTTTTTTTGTACCAGTGGCTGCAAAAGAACAGCTTATTTCATTTAGTTTTATTTTCGTTGGATTCTGTATTTTTGTTCGCTATCCATCCTCGGGCCGTGCTGATGCCAGCACTGGTTGTGACGCTATTATTGATCTTGATATTTTTTAAAAAAATTAGTAAACGATTTTTTTGGATCGGCCTAGGGACTTTAGTGTTTTCTCTAGGAATAGTAGTTTTGGTTAATCGGCATCTGGCTGCGGTGGGTTGGAGCACGGTGAACAGTTTTAATTTGGTCAAATTAATACCCACTTTTTTTTCCGGGACCGGTCTGCTTTTATTTTTTTCGGCTATACCCGGCCAATTATTGTATTTACTAATTGGCAGCTTTGGTCTTTTTGCTTGGGGCGCGTATTATCTCTGGAAAAAAATAACGGACAACTATGGCCGATTGTCTCTGCGGGAGATTTTAGCCGATAATAAAAAAATAGCCATAGCTTTTGTGTTATTTAGCTCTTTGTTGATTCTAATGATATCTTGGGTATTGCCGATTTTCGCCAATGCCAACGGTAGCTTACGGGCCGATCACATATTTTATGGCCGCTATAATGAGGGTTTTGTTATTTTTTATTTGACGGCTGGATTAGCGGCCTTATTTGATAAAAGCATAAAGAAATCCTACCATATTTTATGGTTATTTTTATTGGCCTGGCCAGTCAATTATGTTTATGATTTACTAAATAAGTTGATTTCGGTGAGTACCTTCAATATTTGGGCCATAACGCCCCTGTTTTATTTATCTGGTCAAAAAAACATTGTTTTAGTTGCTGTTTTTGCAGCTATGATCACTATAGCTCTGAGGTTTTCAGCTAGCCATAATTTTAAAGTAACTTTCTTTATATTGTGTACATTTTTTTTATCTTTTGCGGCAGTAAATAGACAGATGCTCTTGGAGGGACGGCAGCGTTTTTATCAAGCGGCAGATTTTTCCACGACTCGGTATTTAGAAAAAGCCGGCGATATCTACCAGCTTAGTTTTGACATGAGTTTTAACGGCAAAGATCAACCTAATTGGGCCACCTGGTATATCTCCGCCTATGCTTATCAGTATTATTTACCACAAATAAAGTTTGAACAATTTTATAGTTCTAAAGCGGATATTCCTAAGGGTCCCTATGTACTTAGCCGTCCGGATTGGTCACAGGCCCGAGCGTTAAAGGCGGAAATGGTATTTCAGGACGATGCGATCGGTCAGGCTCTCTGGCGTCTGCCCGTTAATTAAAATGGAAAAAGACCGTGTCGCCGTCGGCCATAATATATTCTTTACCTTCCATGCGGATTAGTCCTTTTTCTTTAGCCTGATTCCAACCGCCGGCACTTAGCAATTCCTCCCAGCCGACTATCTCGGCGCGGATAAATCCTTTTTCAAAATCCGTGTGGATCACACCGGCGGCTTGGGGAGCTTTACTACCGCGGCTGACAGTCCAAGCCTTGGTCTCCATGGGTCCGGTCGTTATAAAAGTAATTAAGTCAAGCAGTTTATAACTAGTAGTGATCAGGTTATCCAGTCCGCTGTGAGCTACACCCAGCTGCTCTAAATATTCTTTAGCTTCCTCCGCAGATAATTCCGCCAGCTCGGCTTCGATCTTGGCGCAGATAGCCAGACTATTGGCCGGCAATTGTAAGTCCTGACTGAGCTGGTCTTCACTAATATTGTAGAGATAGATAATCGGCTTGGTAGTCAGTAAATTTAGCGGTTTAATTATTTTTTTCTCCTCCGTACTCAAATCTAAAGTATTAATCAACTGGTTCTGATCCAAGGCATTTTTTATTTTTTCTATGGCAGCGTACTCTACTTCGGCGATTTTGTCGTGACTGCTTTTTAACTTGTCCTTAGCTTTGGATAAAAATTTTCCCACAGTCTCCAGATCAGCCAGGACTAGTTCCGTGTTGATAATCTCCTTGTCATATTCCGGATCCACCTTACCGTGGACATGGATGACATTATCATCATTAAATTTTCGCACTACCTGGACAATAGCATCAACTTCGCGGATATGAGTGAGGAATTTATTACCCAAGCCCTGGCCTTCGGAAGCGCCCTTGACTAGTCCAGCGATGTCCACAAATTCTATAGTAGTGGGGACCACTTTTTCCGACTTAGATATGACTGCTAATTTACTGAGCCGTTCGTCCGGCACGGCCACTACACCCACATTGGGGTCGATAGTACAAAAAGGATAATTGAAAGCATCGACCTTATTTTTAGTTAAGGCCTGGAAAAGTGTTGATTTGCCTACGTTCGGTAGGCCGACGATGCCAAGGGAAAAAGACATAATTTTTTTCAATAATAACGAGACTATTAAAACACACAAACACCAAAATGACAACCCGCTTGGTTTGACTTGCCTTTTATTTGGTGTTAAATTGAGTCGTCGGTTTAGTTCTCTGCAAACTGAGGTCCGTTGTGCGGGAGGTAGTGTGGTGACCAGAAAAATCGTCCTGGCGGGAAATGTCTCGGTGTTGGTGATTATGATCGTCCCGCTGATAATTCTGTGGACCGGGGAATCCGCGCAAAAAAGAGAGCATGCTCAGGAGCAAGATCAAATCGCCCAGGCCTACTCGGTGCAAAATGCGGTGGAGCACTACATCTATATCAATCACGGAAAATATCCGCGGACCGTCAATCAGAAAGGTTTTCGTGGCCATGTGTTCTGTGATTATCTGCCCGGTCAGAGGAAACTGCGTAATCTGGCTACCGATCAAGCCAGCGAACCGCGCGACTATGCGGAGCTGACCTTAAACAAGGTAGCTGACCCTTACGCTATCTACTATCGTTACTTTCCTCGGGAAAGAAAATACGCCATCTATTGTTATGGCGGCTATCCGGCTCAACCCTTGCTAGTTTTGCAAGGGAAAAAGTGAGCTAAGACAAACGCCTCCACTTTCTTTTTAGAAAGTGGAGGCTGCTTTTTTATTTCTCTGGTATAGGTTATAATTCTTTTGCTATATGAATCCCGTTAGAAATTTAAACTAATCTTTATTAGTCAATATAATAGCGGGTTAAAACAAAAAGAATATTTTAAAGCTTAGTAAATTCGTAAATTTCTAACGGGATGAAGCATATTGATTTTAAAAAAGAGCTCAATGAGGAGCAATATAAGGTAGTGACAGCCGGTAGCGGAGCGCATTTGGTCTTAGCCGGTGCCGGTAGCGGTAAGACGCGGACTTTGGTTTACCGTGTGGCCTGGCTTTTAGAGCAGGGGGTTAAGCCAGATAAAATATTACTACTTACTTTTACCAATAAAGCGGCGAGTGGCATGATGAATCGGGTTCGGGAAATCCTGGGGTATAGAGAAAATCAAAAATTGATTCTCTGGGGCGGAACTTTTCATGCTATTGCCAATAGATTATTGCGCCAGTACGGAAAATATATAAATATTGCACCAGATTTTACCATAATTGATGCGGATGATTCTGAAAGATTGATTAAAATTATTTGCAAGGAAATCCTAGGGGATATTAAAGATGCGCGACGACCTTCGCCGGGTATTATTAAAGAAGTGATTAGCTTTGCGGCCAACGCCAAGATTGATCTAGAAGAAAGTCTGGACAGAAAGTTTAGCGATTGGTCCGGCTGGCTGCCGGATCTGCAAAAAGTGGCGGCCGAATATGAACGCCGCAAGACTATGTCCAATGTTTTAGATTTTGATGATCTACTGACTAAGTGGTTGGAGCTGACCCGCCACCCGGAGGCCGGTAAGAAACTGGCTGATAAGTGGGAGCACATCCTGGTCGACGAATATCAGGATACCAATACGGTGCAGGCGGAAATTATCTATAACCTCAGCCGGCACATTAAAAATGTTTTAGTGGTAGGGGACGACGCGCAAAGCATTTACTCTTTCCGAGCGGCGGATGTGGCCAATATTTTAGAGTTTCCGGAAAGATTTAAAAACACCCAGATCCACAAGCTGGAAACTAATTATCGCTCCAGCCCGGAAATATTAAAACTAGCTAACTCTATTTTCACCGCCCAGGATCAGCAGTTTGTCAAAAATTTAAAGGCCATCAAAGACAGCTGTATCTTGCCTCAGCTGGTCGCCCTGCGCAGTAATCAGGAAGAAGCTTGGTTTGTAGTGGAGCGCATCCGGGATTTACTGGAGGAAGGGGTATCGCCGCGCAATATCGCTGTGCTTTTCCGGGCCGCATCAAATAGTCAGGCTTTAGAATTAGAACTAAACAAAAGAGGAATAAATTACGAAATGCGCGGCGGACTAAAGTTTTTTGCCCGGGCGCATATCAAAGATATCTTGTCTTTTATAAAAATTTTAGGAAATTGGCGGGACGAGATTTCCTGGTTGCGTATATTACAAATGTACGAAGGCATCGGGCCGATCACGGCGCAACAGATTTTTCAACGTTTTAAAGAATATAAAGATTTTCCCGAGTTACTGCAGGCAAAAATAATTTTGGCCGATAAAGCCGGTAAAAGCTGGTCAAAAATCTCCTCAGTTTTTGAACAACTGGAAAAGTTAAAAGGACATAATTTGCGGGAGCTGATCGAAGTGGTGTTGGCCGAATATACCGACTATCTGACCGCTACCTATAGCGATTTTAAACAGAGAGAGGACGATTTGGAGCAGTTAGCGCTTTTTGCCACGGGTTATGATAATCTGGAAATATTTTTAAATGAAATTAGTTTGCAGGAAAGCTTTAGCGGCCAGGAAGCCAGTAACGGCCAGAAGGACGCCATTATTCTCAGTACGGTCCATCAGGCCAAGGGGCTAGAGTGGGATGCGGTCTTTATCATTAATCTGACCAATCAGTCCTTCCCACACCCCTTATCATCCAGCCCAGCTGAAGAAGCTGAAGAAAAGAGATTGTTTTATGTGGCCGTTACCCGAGCGATTCGGCATCTGTATCTGTGTTACCCTTTAGCCGTATTTCGCTATGATGGTCAGCAAAGTATGGGTCCCTCGCCATTTATTACTCAACTGGAAAGTAGTCTATTTCGGCGTAATGATCTAGCCCGCACTACCCTTAATCGCAGTGCCGAGGGTGTGGAGTATGTCATCGACCCGGATTATAAAGACCACGACAGTGACGGATTTTTACCCGATGTTAGTGTCTGGTAATAATCTGTGATTTAGGGTAAAATTTGATAGTAATTTTTTATCATCCGCAGGCATGGAAAATAAAAAAGATATTATTGTCTTGGATTTAGAGACCAAGAAAACATTTGACGAAGTGGGCGGACAGCACAACCGGCATCTTTTGGGCGTATCCTTGGTCGGCATCTATTCTTTTAACCGGGATAAATACAAGGGTTTTAAAGAAGAGGAGTTTGGCGAACTTTTAAAATTATTACAAGATACAGAATTAGTTATTGGCTTTAACAGCAAGAGTTTTGATTTTGAAGTGTTGCAACCATATTTTAAGGATTTTGATTTAAAGACGGTTCCGCACTTAGATATATTGGAAGAAATAGTTTATGCTCTAGGTCATCGCCTGAAATTGGAAACAGTCGCCCAAAGCACCTTGGGCTATGGCAAGTCAGGCAGTGGTCTGGATGCTATTATGTATTTTAGAAATAATGATTGGGACAAACTGGTCAAATATTGTTTGGATGACGTCAAGGTGACCAAGGAGGTTTATGAGTATGGGCTAAATCATGGTTATATCTGGTATCAAAATGCCGGACAAAAGGAAAAAATAATGGCCCGTTGGCGCAAAAATGAAAACACCAGCATACCGCAAATAGTAACCGAGGCTTTACAAAAAGGCGATCAGCTGGAAATAGAATATATGGATGACAATGGACAGGTGACCAACCGGAAAGTTGACATTCAGCAGATAAATGGAGATAAGATTAAAGCTTATTGCCATTTGCGTCAGGCCTTGCGCGTTTTTGATCTGGCTAAAATAAAAAAAGCCACGGTGGTGGGTAAGATGGACTCTTGGCAAAAGAGTTTGCTATAATTATTTTTATAAATTTTTTGGACCGAGTGACCACCAGAATCATCATTTCCGCGCATGCGGGAATCCCAATCCTCAGAGAATTGAGATGCCGGACTAAAGCCGGAATGACAATAAAAGGTCAGCTTCGGCCGACCTTAATTTACTTTTTATTTCTTTCCGCTAACTTCACAGTATTATAAAGCAACATCGCCACAGTCATCGGTCCGACACCTCCTGGCACAGGTGTAATGTGCGAGACTTTTTCAAAAACTCCGCTGTAGTCCACGTCGCCCACAGTATATTTATCGTCAATTTTATTAGTGCCAACATCGATCACTATCGCCCCATCTTTGACCATCTCTTCAGTGATAGCAAAAGCTTTACCAATAGCTGTAATTAAAATATCAGCGGTTAGAGTTTTGTCCTTGAGACTTTTTTCTGTGGGAGAAACTATTTCTGTAACAACATCCTGATCGTTTAACAATTTAGCTAAAGGTCGGTAAAGTATCTGGCTCTTGGCCACAATGACCGCCTTTTTTCCGTTTAAGTTTTCGCCGGTAGATTTTATGAGTTTAATTATGCCGAGAGGTAACCCAGGAATAAAGTCGGTTTGCTGAGCCAAGAATTTTTCAATATTTTTTGCATGAAAACCGTCCACATCTTTGGTCGGATCAATAGCCGAAACTATTTTATCAGTGTCCAGGCCGGCGGGTAAAGGTAGTTGGACCAAGATCGCATCTATTTCTGAATCATTATTTAAAAAGTTTATAGTTTCTAATACCTTAGTTTCACTACTGTCCGCCGCTAATAGATATTCATGAAAAGCAATGCCAATTTTCTGGCAGGCTTTCTTTTTCAGGCCGACATAGAGGCGGGAGGCGGGATCATTACCAACCAAAACGACAGCTAAATTGGGATTTAGTTTTTTAGCAGTGATTTCTTTGGTTAGCTCAGCTTGGATCTCTTCGGCCAAAGCTTTGCCGTCTATGATTTTAGGCATAATATTTTGCTATTGCGAGGACCCTGGACCATATGGTGCAGGGGACGAAGCAATCCCAATGAGATTGCCGCGCCCTTTCGGGCTCGAAAAGCGGATTAATTTAATTCCGGATACAGCGGAAACTCATCCATCAAATTAAGTATTTTCTTTTTATTTTCTGGTGTGGCTTGTTTAGACTTGAGACTATCAATAATAATTTCCGCGATCACAGCTATATCTTTTTCTTTCAGCCCGCGGGTGGCCAGGGCGGCCGTACCCAGCCGGATGCCAGAAGGATCCATGGGCTTACGCTGGTCAAAAGGGATCATATTTTTATTAGTGTAGATATTGACACTATCCAGAAGAGTTTCCGCTTCCTGACCGGAGAGCCCTACGGTGGTGACGTCTAACATTAGCAGATGATTATCAGTGCCACCAGAGACCATTCTAATGTCGGCTTCTCTGAATTTATTTTCTAGAATTTTGCAATTAGTCAAAATTTGTTTTTGATAATCCACGAAATCAGAACTCAGTGCCTCGCCAAAAGCTACGGCCTTGGCCGCCACGATGTGTTCTAGCGGTCCACCCTGCATGCCCGGAAAAACAGCCGAGTCAATTTTTTGGGCCAGGTTTTTTTTATCTTCCGGATTCAGGCGGTCGGCTATTTTGGACAAAATAATGGCGCCGCGCGGTCCGCGTAAAGTCTTGTGCGTAGTAGTAGTGACTACATCGGAGACCGGTATGGGATCGGGGTGTAATTTCGCGGCCACCAGTCCGGCGATGTGAGCCATATCCACCATCAGATAAGCGCCGACCTCATCGGCTATTTTTTTAAATTCAGCAAAATCAATTTTCCGGGAATAAGCCGAGGCACCGGCCAAAATAATTTTTGGTTTATGTTCCTGGGCTAATTTTCTGACTTCAGCAAAATCAATCAGCTCGGTTTCTTTATTTACTCCGTAGTGAATAAAATTGTAAAATTTACCGGAAAAATTAACCGGATGTCCGTGCGTCAGATGTCCGCCATGGGCCAGAGAAAAACCGAGGATAGTGTCGCCCAGATTGGCCAGAGCAAAATAGGCTTCGGCATTGGCCTGACTGCCGGCATGGGGCTGGACATTGGCATGCTCGGCACCAAATAGCTGTTTGGCTCTATTTATAGCCAGTGCTTCGGCCTGATCGATAAATTCATTGCCGCCATAGTAGCGTTTGCTGGGGTAACCCTCAGCATATTTATTGGTTAGCACCGAACCGGCCGCTTCCAAGACGGCCAGGGACACAAAATTTTCCGAGGCGATCATTTCCGCACCCTGGCGTTGGCGCTGTAGTTCGGCGGCGATAATTTTAGCAATGGCCGGGTCTGATTTTTCCAGATACTTCATAATTTTCCCTAATATTAAAGTATATTTAGTGTAGCATAAAGAAAAGATAAAAAGAAAGACCTAAGCGAGCCGGGCCCGATTAGGTCTTTCCAAGGGCTAGTAACCTATTTACTTGGCATTTTTTTAGCCCTAGTAAGTAGCTCTACTTCCAAAAAACGCCAGTAGCGGCCTCTCTTGATGGCACCCTTGATCTGGTTGGCTCGCGCCAACTTTATTATTTTCCTGGGAGAAAGTCCGGTCAGTTCGGCCGCTTGGCGACTATCGAGCAGTCGGCCGTGATTTCGGCGACACTGCTCGCGGTGGTGGGCGTTGGAAAAATCGGTATAAAGATTGAGCAACTCTATCCGCATTTCCCCCAGATTGGCGCCGCAGTCTTCCACCAATGCCGTGAAGTTAATGGACACGGGCAGTTTTCCGCCGTGCTTGACGATCGGCACGTAGATCTCGATTATACGCATCGATTTCAGGTAGCGGTGTTGTAGAGGTCCCTTGCCTGCCAGATCCAGCAGAAAGGAAATAAATAATTCCCTTTCACTAATAGAGAGCTGGTGGACCCAGTCAAGTTTCAATTTGTCGCCTCCTCTTTGGAAAAAAAGTTCAGGTACGATATGGTCCCGACCGACCAGATGGTTAGACGGGCTAAAACAGAAATATTAAACAGCAGTCATGCAACTTTGTCAAGAGAACTACAATTTTTTTGTCAGATAAGTCCCTTCCAAATGATAATCGAGTTTACGGTAATAGCTTCTTACTCCAATTCCGGAAATTACGGCTATCTTATGGAGATTATTTCCCAGGGTTATTTTTTCCGCCTCAGCCATCAATTTTTTGCCCAGTCCCAAGTGCTGGGAGCGTCCGTTGGCCTCATTTTCATCTCTGATTTCATCACCGCCGGTGGGAATCATCCGTCCATACACATGCAGTTCGCGCACCAGTGAGGCGTTCTTCAACTCGGGAAAGATATTTTCCGCCGGATTATTATTTATGCGCAGGCGCAAGAAAGCATAGACTTTGCTTCGGTCAGAATTTTCATAACTTAGAAAAAATTCCTGGCCACCTGAGGCTTCATATTTTCTGATGACTAAAATGGCCTGTTCAATTTCCTCGTTGTCGTTGCGCACCTCGCGACAACGGAGGCACTGGCATTTTTGGCCACGTTTACTCAGTTCCTTTTGCAGATACTGCCGCAGATTGGTGATGCGATTGCCGGCCACGATACTTTCCTGAGGTATATCACGAATTAATCGGTTTATGCGCATATAGGGCGGAACTAAAGTCTTCACTTCTAGTAATAATTCTAAAAGCTCCTTTTCGCTATATGGTTGATAATCGCCATTTTTAAACAAATTATAGAGCTCGGCATAGGGGTTGACTATACAGGGATAAATTTTTATTTGATCGGGTTGTAAATCCGGAGAAGAAAAAACATATTTAAACATTTTCAGATCCTTGGCTGGCGTGGAGCGGGGCAAATCGGGCATATAGTGATGGTCAACTTTAAAACCGGCATCTTTAAGCATCTTGGTCGCGGCAATACTTTGCTCGATACTATGACCGCGCTTAATGTAATCCAAAATTTTATTATCGCTATGTTGGACGCCAATCTGTACTCTGGTGGCTCCCAAACGGCGCATTTTTTTTATTTCATTTTCATTAATAAAGTCCGGACGGGTCTCCAAGGTTAGCCCGATTATTTTGTAGCGGGCATCTTCATTTATTTTTTGTTCTTTTTCCAGACTTAGTGGTTTTCTTTTTATTGTGTCAGCTCCACCAAAGGCGGACCTGCTGTGGGCGGGAAAAGTATTGGCGGCATAAAATAGGTCGCGCACAAATTCATTCTGATATTCACCAGGATAGACTGACCAGGTGCCACCGAGAATAAGCACCTCCAGTTTATCCACCTGATGGCCGTTATTTTCTAAGGCTTTTATACGCATAGTCATCTGCCGTAGGGGATCAAAGAGGTTCATCTTGGCCCGGGCAGCGGCCGGTTCATTAGATAAATAACTCTTAGGCATGTCCGGTTCGGTCGGGCAGTAAACGCATTTTCCCGGGCAGGCAAAAGGTTTGCTCAATACGGTAATGACCGAGACACCGGAAAGAGTTCGGATCGCACGTTTGGTCAGCAACCGGGAAAATCTCTGGTTTTCCTTGATTTTACCCTGATTTACCAATTGACGATAGAGAGAAATCAGTGTAGCTTTATTAAGTGGAGCGCTGTGTATTTTAGCAAAAGCCTGTCGCCAGGCGCGGGCAAAATCAAGCTCCGTGGCTCCAGGATTTTGGGCCAATTGAATTATAATTTCTTTTAATTTTTTTTCACTAATTTTTTCCATGCCGACTTTGGACAAAGTATATGATCAGATTTCGCGGGAGTTTGCGGCCTCGCGCGTCTTGGCGTGGCCAGAGCTGTCCGTGGTTATACCATATATCCAGGATGGTTTCAAGATCTTGGATCTGGGTTGCGGTTCGGGGCGGCTACTCCATACTCTAGAGTCCAGCGGAAAAAAATTTGATTATACTGGCGTGGATTTTAGCGAGGGGTTGGTCAGCCAAGCTAGGGTGCAATTTCCGCAACGCAACTTTATCGTGGACGATATTACGCACGTGGATTTGCCCGCGGAAAGTTATGATTTGATTTGCATGGTCGCCTCCTTTCACCATTTAAAGACCAAGGAAGAGAGAGAAAAATTATTGCGCGACGTTTTCCGCTGGCTGAGACATGACGGATACTTTTTTATGACCAATTGGAATTTATGGCAGGCTAAATACCTGAAATATTATTTGAAAAATTTTTGGCAAAAAAAAAGTTGGCGCGATTTCTATATACCCTGGAAGAGCGGGAGCGGATCCGAAGACAAACTCTGGCGCTTTTATCACAGTTTTGGCGTAGGCGAGTTAAAAAAACTCTTAGGGCAGACCGGCTTTGTTTGCGGCCGGCACGGAGTCTATAAAACTAAGTGGAATATAGTCTCGCTAGTTAAAGAGTGATTTTGGTGTTATTTTCAGGTAAAATATGTTAAAATTTAGCCACCAAGTATAATTTTTAATCAAGAATATGCAGGATCAGATTTTTAAAGCTTATGATATCCGGGGCATTTACCCCAGCGAGATAAGTGAAGTTGATGTGCCTCAGATTGCTCAGGCCTATTTGGTCTTATTATCAGAAAAATTAAGCAAGCCTATAAAGGACTTAAAAATAGCTGTAGGCCGGGACGCTCGCCTGTCCTCGCCGCTACTCTTAGAAAAAGCGATCGAGACATTTTTGCAATTTGGCGTCACCGTAGATGATTATGGGCCGATGTCCAGCAACGATTACTATTTTGTGGTGGGAAATTATAAATATGACGGCGGCCTGATGGCCACGGCTTCGCACAATCCGCCAGAGTATGGCGGCTTTAAGATGGCTTTTGCCAACAATCAACATCCGGACAGTATTGATTTCTTAGCCGGCCGGGAATTATACGCCAAATTAAAAACTTTGAGTTTTCCTCTAGAGGCGCCAGCCAAAGCGGGGACGCGCACGAGTAAAGATTATATTCAGGAGCACCTGCAACATATTTTTAATTTTGTGGAGTTAGAAAAAATTACCGCCAAAAATATTGTAGTGGACAGCGGCAACGGCATGACGGCCGTCATGATTCCGGAAATATTTAAAAAACTCCCAGGAAAAATGACCAATATTTTTGACGAGCTGGACGGCACTTTTCCTAACCGGCCGCCCAATCCTTTGACTCCCGGGGCGCCGGACAAATTGATAGCAAAAGTCCGGGAAGAAAAAGCGGATCTGGGCGTGATTTATGACATTGACGGCGATAGGATGTTTTTGGTGGACGAGAAAGGAAATTTTATCCGCGGAGACATGATTTTGCTTTTATTAGCAAAAGCTATGCTGGCTAAAAATCCCGGCGCCGGCGTCGCCTACAATTTGATTTGTTCCCATGCAGTACCGGAGCTAATCACTAAATGGGGCGGCCGGCCATTGCGTAGTGAAGTCGGCTATATGAACCTGTCGCGACACATGCGAGAGGAGGGAGGCGTCATGAGCGGAGAAGTATCGGCCCACTTTGCTTTTCGGGATAACTTTTATGCCGACTCCGGCTATATCGCTTTATTATTAGTATTACAGACTCTGTCGGAGGATGGCCGGCCGCTTTCAGAATTAATCAAAGAATATTCTTTGTATCACCGAGCGGATGAATATAATCTTAAAGTCGCGGACGTAGCGTCCGAGCTGGATAAAATTAGAAATAAATATCATGACAATATCCGCGATGAGATCGACGGCATCACAGCCGAATTCGGCGACTGGTGGTTTAATGTCCGGGCCTCCAACACCGAACCGCTTTTACGCATCACCGTCGAGGCTAAGACCAAAGCGATGCTGGATGACAAGCAAAAAGAATTAGTGGAACTGGTGCAAAATCAATGATCGGGATTTTTGATTCCGGATTTGGCGGTTTGACCATATTCGGTGACATTGAAAGACAACTGCCCGAATATGATTATATCTATTTAGGCGACAACGCCCGTGCTCCTTACGGCAATCACAGCCAGGAGCTGATTTATGAATATACCCGACAGGCGGTAGATTATCTATTTAATCAAGGTTGTGATTTGATTATTTTGGCTTGTCATACTGCCTCGGCTGAGGCCTTACGTAAACTCCAGCAAGAATATTTGCCAAAAAATTGGCCGGGGAAAAATGTCTTGGGTGTGATTCGTCCCATTGCCGAGGAGGCGATCCGCCTAAGCTCGGGTAAAAAAGTGGCCGTTATCGGCACCCAGAGCACCATTGATTCTCAGAGCTATATCCGCGAGATCCAACATCAGGATCCGTCTATTGCCGTAATCCAGCAGGCCTGTCCGCTGTTAGTACCGATTATTGAAGAAGGACAAATCCAGGCTCCCAGCACCCGGCAGATACTAAGGGACTATCTGGAGTCGATTAAAGAAGCCAAGCCTGACGTGCTGATACTAGGCTGCACCCACTACGGCTGGCTCTATGATATAATAAATAAATTACTAGGCGGACAGGTGCAGATATTAGACAGCGGGCGGATTGTAGCGGAAAAATTGGCAGATTATTTGGCACGACATTCAGATTTAGTTAAAAAAAGTTTGGCCGAACCGCAAAGGATATTTCTCACTACCGATGACAATAAAAAATTTGACCGGGCCGCCCAAAAATGGCTGGGTCGGGAAATAAAATCACAGATAATAAAATTAACCTAAAATTTATATATATGGTCAGTCAAAAAGTACAAATAGCCTTTTTTGAAACCGGGCCTTGGGAAAAAGAATATTTAAAAAAGCGTCTGCCCGGAGCGGCCCTATCATTTTTTCCGGATGTCTTGTCAGCCAAAGATCTGGCTAAATTAAAAATTACCCAAATTTTATCGCCTTTTATATATTCCAAAATAGGCAGCGGCATTATTAAAGCTATGCCCAAGCTAAAATTAATTGCCACGCGTTCCACCGGGTTTGACCATATTGATTTGAAAGCCGCGCGGGGGGCCAAAGTGCAGGTGGCCAATGTTCCGGCCTACGGAGAGAACACGGTGGCCGAGCACACCTTTGCCTTAATTTTATCTTTATCCCGTAAGATTCACCAATCCTACGAAAGAACTTCGCGCGGTAATTTTAGTTTGGAAGGACTGCGGGGCTTTGATCTGAAAAATAAAACTATCGGACTGGTGGGCTGCGGGCACATCGGCCAGCACGTGGTGCGCATGGCGCGGGGTTTTGAAATGAATGTTTTAGTTTATGATGTCAAGAGAAATGCTAGACTGGCCCGGCAATTTGGCTTCAAATATGTTGGCCTTAATGATCTGTTAAAGAAATCTGATATTATTACGTTGCACGCGCCCTATAATAAGGCCACCCACCATATTATTAACCGAAAAAATATTAAAATAATAAAAAATGGCGCCATACTTATAAACACTGCGCGGGGCGGCTTGGTGGACACCACGGCTTTAGTTGACGGCTTGCGTAGCGGTCGTCTAGCCGGCATTGGATTGGACGTTTTGGAAGAGGAGAAGTATATTCTTAAAGAAGAGGCCCAGCTACTGTCACCGCATTTTGGCATCAAAGGCAAAGAAAATATTGCGGAGTATTTACAGACCATCGTAGAGGGACATATGCTTTTAATTTCAGATAAAGTAATTGTTACGCCGCATAATGCTTTTAACAGCCAGGAGGCACTAGAGAGGATTTTAGATACCACGATAGAAAATATCAAAGATTTTGTGGCCAAGCGAAAACTGAAAAATTTAGTTAAATAAATTTAAATATAATTTTATGAGTTTTGAAAAACGACTAGCCGGCCAGGCAGAGGCCGAAGAACAGGCAGTAGAAATAAGCTGGGATCAGCAAATGTCCCAAGCCGAGCAAGCTTTTGAAGCTAGGTCTATAGCTGCCCAGACCATAGACAAAGAAGCGCTGGCCGCAACGCAGGAGGGATTAAAAGAAGCAGCGGTACGGCAGATGGACGAAGAAGAACAAGCGGAGGGTTTTGCCGAATTGAATTTAGATGATTTAAACAAGCTACTGGGCCAGGCTTATCAGACCAGAGAAGCAGCTTTTTTTGCCCGCCGAGATTTGCTGGACAAAACTCTTACCGCCCCAAAATATAAAGTGAGCGCCCAAGAATTTCAATCAGCTCTAGGAGCCTTTGAAGCTACTTATAGAAACGAGGTTTGTAGTAATGAGAGAATTCAACGTTTGGAAAAATGGATTAGCAAAAATGATCCTTATAGCGCGGAAAATTTGAAAAAAAGTGAATAAAATAATTTTGTAGATATTTGAAGAGGCCTTGCGCTGCGCGCAAGGCCTCTTTGGCAATTTTCCCGGGGATTGCTAGCGGTTGGACCGAGCTACCAGTAGCTCGTGCACCTTGTCCTTGAGCTCGGACGTGTCCGAACTCTTGATCAGGTAGGCATCGGCCAGCCAGGATGAGAAATGTTCCCGGTAAGTCGTATAGCTGGAGTTGATGATGACCGAAAGTGACGGTCGGATCTGCATCAGGCGACGCAGGACATCAAGCCCGTTTTCCGCTTCCAGGCGGGCATCCAGAATTGCCAGATCTGGGGCAACGCTTTGCGTCAGCTCCAGAGCCTCGGTTCCGTTGGTCGCTGTGACCACATCGTAGCTCTCTTCTTCTAGCTCAAGTTGGTACAATTTGCGGATACTGGCATCATCATCGACCACGAGAATCTTGGCCATTTTTCCTCCGGGGGTGATGAGGAGTGAGACAATCAGCGCCATATCAACGAAACGAACAAAAGACCGGCCAGATTATCACGGAGTAGATAATTTGTAAAGGCCACATATCAAAAGCCCTGTACCGTATGGTGCAGGGCTTTATTTGACCTGGCTTGGCTGAAGCAAGGTCGGTGTCTTGTTCTCGCTGTAGTGTTCGCAGGGAGGCACGTCGATTAAGGTGCGACGACCCTTGAAAACAGGATCCTTGTACCAGACGAAGAGCGATCCATAGCGGTTGATGGACGCAAAGCGGACCACAGCATCACTTTTCTGATACAGTTTAAGCAGGGATTTTTTACGTTGCTCCAGGCTTAAACCTTTACAGCAGTTGATGCTATCTACTGCCGCAGCGTGTTCACCCAGAGCCGTGATGTCGATTTGCCAGCGGGCGCGGGGAGCCGACCCACAGGCAGACAGTAGAATCAGGAGTAGCACTACCGGGATCAAATAGCGATACCGGACCATGAGCCACCTCCTAAAAGAGACGTAAGTGGAAGGACAAAAATTAGTAATAATCTAGCACGGAGCAGGCGCGCTTGTCCAGTTTTTAAAAAAGCCGCCCCTCAACTACGCTCGGGGCGGCTAAGAAATATTCTAGATTAATCCCACTAATTTTTTTATTTCCAACAAGTTTTTATCGGCCAGCACTTGGGCTTTTTTGGCGCCGTCAGAAAGAATTTTTTCCACTTCTAGGGGGTGAGCATCATAGTATTTTATTTTTTTTTGCACTGGCTTGAGAAATTTTAAAACAGATTTGGTCAGCTCGTCCTTGAGTGTGGAATTCATCAATTGTTTTTTAGCTAAGTCCCGATTAAATTTTTTGTACTTAGTTGTTTCACCGAATATTTTATATAATTCCAGCAGATTTTTTACGCCTGCCTCATCAGCCACAGCTTTTTTAATTTTTTTGGTTATGGTTGCGGCATTGTCGCGGATAGCGATATAGCTGGTTTCGCCCAAGGACTTGGACATTTTTTTATTCGGAGCATTAAGTGACATCACGCGGATGTTTTTCGACAGTATTGGTTGGATTTCCGCAAAATATTTTTTATATTTATTATTAAATTTTCTGGCTAGCACACGAGTCAACTCCAAGTGCTGTAGCTGGTCTTCTCCCACCGGCACATATTCAGCTCCATAGATCAGGATATCGGCGGCCATCAAAGCCGGGTAGGTCAGTAAGCCGGCATTGACATTTTTGGGCTGTCGGACACACATATCTTTGTATTGGGTCATGCGCTCCAATTCAGCCACCGGGATCAGGCAATTAAAAATCCAATCGAGTTCGGTGTGGCCAGTTACCTCAGATTGTTTACATAAAATAGATTTTTTAGGATTGATGCCCAGGGCCAGTAAATCTACAGCTAACTCACGAGTATTTTTTCTCAGCGTAGCGGCATCGATATCAATAGTCAGAGCGTGCAGATCCACTACGGAGTAAATACAATCATATTTTTTTTGCAGATCCACCCAATTTTTGATGGCGCCCAGGTAATTACCCAAATGAAGCTGGCCAGTTGGTTTGATGCCCGAAAATAGTGTTTTCATCCCGTTAGAATTTTTATTCATATTATATTGATAATAGCCTAATTGTATAAAAATAAGTCCCGGCTGTAAAGCGGGGCTAAAGTTAAGGAGGAGACTCGTCGCGAGTCTCCTCCGAATTGGCCTTTTGGACCACGAGTGCTGGGTTGCGTCCCAACAGGACTTTTCTTTCATCCCATCGGGAATGCTTGAGCAGTGTCCACGAAGATGACTGCCAGCGCGCCCCAGATGATGCCGTAGATGAGGATTGTACGGATCAGCGACTTCATATGCGCTCCTTTCGTAGCGCTTTTGAGGTCAATAATATTATATATAAATAATTACACTTCGACAACTACCGGAAGGATCATGGGCCGGCGTTGAGTTTTTTGGTAGATAAACTGTCCCAGACTATTACGCAGAGCATCTTTGATGTAGGCGTCATTGACTTGAGTGTGCGTCTTGTTATGCTCATTGATGACATTTTTTACCCTGGTACGGATGGTCTCCACGATTTCTTTGTTTTCCCGCATATAGATAAAGCCACGGGAGATAATGTCGGGCGAGTGCACCAAACGGCCGGATTTGCCGGACATTGTGGCGATCACCACGATCATTCCGTCCTCGGCCATCATCTGGCGGTCGCGCAGTACTACATTGGACACATCACCGACTCCCAGACCGTCTACAAAGACGTATTCAGAGATCGCTTTTTCTTTGGCGATATGAGCATTGCGGTTGCGGTCAAACTCAATGATAGCGCCGTTGTCCGGCACAATCACCCTATTTTCCGGCATACCCGCCCGGTAAGCAACCTTGGCGTGAACTTTGAGGAATGAATGATTGCCATAAACCGGGATATGGTATTTGGGTTTAATCATCTTGATCATATCAAAAAGATCTTCCTGCTTGGCGTGTCCGCCGGCGTGCACATCCATCATTTTGTAATGGATGACTTCGGCGCCTAAGCGGTAGAGGTTATCTTTTAGTCTCTGTACCGATCTTTCGTTTCCTGGAATGACTGAAGAGGAAAAGACGATAGTGTCGCCTTTTTCCACCTTGAGAGTTTTGTGTTCGCGGTTAGCGATACGCATCAGCACGGCGTTGTCTTCGCCCTGGGCGCCGGTGCAGAGAATGATAATTTTATTATCCGGATAATGACGCATATCTTTGAGTGTGATCAGAGTGCCGCGGCGCACCTTCATATAGCCGAGAGTTTGAGCTAATTCAACATTGCGTTTCATGCCGTAGCCCTCGATCACTACCTTTTTTTCCAGTTTTTCAGCGGCCCAGATTATCTGCTGGATACGGCCGAGTAGAGAGGCAAAGGTGCCGATGATCACCCGGCTCGGCGCATCTTTCAGGATTTTGTCGATATTTCCCTGGATCTCGTATTCTTTGAGCTGATGCCCTTCCTGGGTGGCGTTGGTGGAATCAGCCATCAGTGCCAGGACATTTTGTCGGCCTAGGCCGATAATTTTATCCATCTCCGTCGGTACATCGCCTGAGCTTTTGCTGTCCAACTTAAAGTCGCCGGTATGGACAATCTTGCCCAGCGGAGTGTCTATAATGACGCCCAGAGAACCGGGAATATTGTGGCTGACTCCATAAAAACTGATCTTGAACTTACCCAAAACCAAAACTGTGTCGCTGGTAATAGATTTTAATTTGAGTGCCTGTTTGTTTTCATAATCTTCCTGGCGCTTGGCGATGATGCCTAGAGTCAGCGGCGTGCCGTAAATAGTCGGATTGCCTAGCACCGGAATCAGGTGGGGAATGGCGCCGATATGATCATAGTGTCCGTGGGTGATAATCACGCCGCGGATATTTTTTTCTTTTCCCTTGAGATAGGAAATATTAGGGATGATATAGTCAATGCCTGGCATGTCTTCTTCCGGCCACTGCAGACCCATGTCTACGATGACTATATCCTGGTCGTATTCAAAGACGGTCATATTGCGGCCAACCTCCTCACAACCGCCAATGGGTATAACGCGCAGTTTAAGATCGCCGCGGGGCGCCTCTGGTCGGGGAGAGGGCTTATTAAAGGCAATTTCCGTTTTAGGGCGCGGCGTATTCTTGGCGCCTGAGTAATTTTTGGCAAAATTCGCCTGGCGGCGACCCGGACGGTTGTCGTTTTTTTTGCCCTGATAGTGGCCTGGTTGATTGCGGCGTTTGCCGTGGCTAAAATGGCCCTTGGGGGCGCTGCCACTGACTTTTTTATCGGGATGGGAAATGGATAAAAGGCTATCAGTCGTATCTTTCGTTACTTTCATGAATGTAATTTAATTTTTAAGATTGATTATTTAGCTAAGACTCTTTTAGTTTTGATATACCAAGAGTTGATATTGTCAAATCTATCCGCCGGCAAATTGATAAAGCGCAATTGGTCTAGGCCCTTGAGCTTGGCGCTAGTCGGGTAGATATAAGTGGGATTATATAAAAAGATGGCAAAGTTTAATTCGATTAGTTTGGTTTGAAAATTTTTCAGCGGTTCTATTTTTTGGTCCTCGGCTTTGGCAATGCGGATCTGGTCGAGATATTTGTCTATATCTTTATTTGAAAAAATGCTTAAGTTTAGCCCGGGATTTTGGGTCTGGCTGGAATGCCAGAAAGGATAGGGACCAGAGCTGGTGTTGATCACCTGCCCGTAAAGTAGGGCTTCGTATTGGCGTGGTTCGATCACATTTTGGCGGATTTTATCTTTGGAAACGATTTCCAAATCAGTGCGTACGCCGATCGCTTCCCAATTTTCCTTGATTATGGCCACAGCCTTGACGGTTTCAGTCTGATCCACAGTGGTCAGCTTAATAGCTAAATCCACTAGATCATTGCCATTTTTTTTCTGCCGGAAAGTCTGGCCTTCAGCGATAGTCCATCCCAGGTCGCTAAGAATTTTTTTGGCTTGGTCCGGATCATATTGCGGGCCTTTGATAGCCGCATCATATCCGGTCAGCCCCGGTAATATCGGCGTGTCGATAATTTGTCCGTCATTGTTGAGCACCTCGGTTAAAACGCGGTTTTTATTGACCGCCAGCGCCAATGCCGAGCGCAGTTTGTCGTCTTCTAGCAACTTGTTGTTTTTGGGATTATAGAAAACAGCGGTGTATTGGGGTAATTGTAGATTATGGAATTGGGTTTGTCCGCCCCTGACCTGATTTTTGTATTCCTTGGGCAAAAAACTTAATCCTTCTACGTTTTTATTTTCCAGAGCGGTCACGCCGGCGGAAAAATCGGCAAAAAATTTAAAATTTAATTCCTTGATGTAGGGAGCGCCGAAATGATAGTGGTCGTAGGCCTCCAAGGTATAGGTTTTGATATTGCCGCTGGCATCGCGGGAGAGCGATTTAAATCTATATGGCCCGGAACCGATCGGCTTGGTGTTTAACTCGGCTAAGGAAGCGCCGAAGGCCGGGATGCTGTACCAGAGATGTTCCGGTATCAGTCCCACGGTCAGTGCCGACAAAAAAGGCGCGAAGGGTTTGGTTAAAATGAATTGGACCGTAGTATCATTTATTTTTTTTACCGTGACGCCGTTGAAACTGTTTCTAAAAGGACTGCCGAAATCCGGGTTTTTTATACTAGCTACAGTGAAGATTACGTCATCGACGGTGATGGGCTGGTCATCGTGCCAGCGGAGGTTGTTTTGTAGTTCAAAAGTGTAAGTAGTTTGCTCGGCGTTAATCTTGTAGGCTTTGGCCAAATCGGGAATAATATTGCCTTGCTGGTCGTATTTAAGCAATCCGGAATAAACCAATTTGACCAGGTCCCGGTCGGCATCAGTTGAAACTAGGATGGGATTGATCAATCGGGGAACGCCGATGAGCCCTTCAGTGTAACTGCCGCCCTGGGCGGGTAATAGAGTGGAGTGTCGGGCATAGGCCCGCCAGGAAAAAATCGCCAGCGAACTGACTAATATCAGCAACGCTATAACCATTTTTATTTTTTCCGTGCGGCGTAAAATCTGTCCGATCTGACGGAGTTGGTGCCAGGAGGGCCAGCTTTTTTTGTTGAGCTGTAGGACCAATTGTTCGTTGATATCGATGGGAGCATCCTCCTGGGGTTTTATTCGGCGGAGCAGGCTAAAAATACCGCTGAACAGGCGACCGGTTTTTTTTGCTATAAGAAAAATAATGAGTTTTAACGGCCGAGCGATTTTAGTAATTCGGCCGTTTTCCAAGTTGGGCGAAATATTTTTTGCTTAATTACCAATAAAGAGATTAGCCAAAGCAGTGGCTAAAAATAAGACACAAAGGATGATGGTCAGGCGGAAAATCGTTTTTTCCGCGCCCCGTTTGGTGCGGTAGACGGCACTATCGCCGCCAAAAGCCGATCCTAAACCAGATCCCTTTTGTTGTAGTAAAATGGAGATAATCAAAAGAATAGAGATGACGATCTGAATGATGTATAGGGTATTTTTCATTGTCTAGAAGTGTTATAACTTTTAATATACTATCAAAAATTTCTATCCTTGTCAAGCCTGATTCTTTAGCATGCAAGTTCTTAGCGGCCATGTCTTTGAAGTTATATCCTTTTTTTGGAAAATTTCTAGGCCGCTCCTGGCAGAGCACACGATACTTATTGACGGCACAGCATTGTTGTGCTATCCTAGTCAGGATTATATTCTCCAAATAAATATGCCCAAATTTATCACTATCAAAGGAGCCAAGGTACATAATCTTAAGAATATTGATGTAAAAATTCCGCGTGATAAATTGACCGTCATCACTGGTTTGTCCGGCTCGGGCAAATCTTCTTTGGCTTTTGATACTATTTATGCCGAAGGCCAACGCCGTTATGTGGAGTCATTATCTACCTATGCCAAACAATTTTTGGATTTGATGGATAAGCCCGATGTGGAACAAATTGATGGTTTGTCGCCGGCTATTTCTATTGATCAGCATTCTACCTCGCGCAATCCGCGCTCCACAGTCGGTACCGTTACGGAAATTTATGATTATCTACGCCTGCTATATTCCAAAGTTGGTCAGCCGCACTGCTACAAATGCGGCCAGAGGCTCAGCCGGCAGACTCAGACCGAAATCGTAGCTAAGATCGGCCAGTTGGCTCCTGATGCGGAAATTAGATTTCTGGCTCCGGTAGTGCGGGATAAAAAAGGCGATCACCTCAAAGCGATCGAAAGAGTGAAATCGGCCGGTTATCGCCAGATTAGATTAGACGGCCAGATTTTTTCTTTAGATAAAATACAGGAGATCAATCCGGATCGCAACAAACGGCACACCGTAGAAGTGGTTATTGATAATTTGCGTTTAGACGGTACCAGAACCACCAGAGACAGATTAATTCAAGTAGTTAAAACCGCTTTGGATCTGGGCAACGGCTTTATGACCGTGGCTTTGTGGCGAGGCGAAAAGGAATGGGGCTTTAGCCAGCACTTTACCTGCCCGAATCATAACGAAGTGATCTTTGCCGAGATTGAGCCGCGCAATTTTTCATTTAATAGTCCTCATGGTGCTTGTCCGGATTGTACCGGCTTAGGGACAAAACTGACGGTGGATCCGGAGCTGGTCATGCCCAATAAAAAACTGTCTCTAGCCGAAGGAGCTATCCGACCCTGGTCACGTACGGCCACCAATCAAAATTGGTACAACGCCGTTTTGGAAGCAGTAGCAAAGAAATACAAATTTTCTACCCGCGTGCCTATCAGCCAGTTAACCAAGAAACAAATGGAGCTGATACTCTTCGGCACCGGCGAAGAGCAATACAATTTAAATTTAATAAATCATAATTTTGCCAGCGACTACCAGACGACTTTTGAAGGAGTGGTCAGTAATCTGCAACGGCGCTATCGCGAGACCGATTCGGACTATATCCGTAGCGAGATCGAGCGCTATATGAAAATCGAGCTTTGCCAGAGTTGTCTGGGTAAGCGCCTCAAGCCAGAGTCGCTGAGTATCAAAGTGGCGGACAAAAATATTGCCGAGGTCTCGGCGATGAATATCGGACAGCTTTACGGTTTTTTTGGCGGGCTGGCTACAAGCCTAAACGCCGAAGAAAATACGATTGCCCGCCAAATAGTGCGTGAAGTCCGGGAAAGACTAGGATATTTACGCAATGTCGGTTTGGATTATCTGGCTCTGGACCGAGCGGCCAGTACACTTTCCGGCGGTGAGGCCCAGCGTATCCGTTTGGCTACCCAGATCGGTTCCTCGCTCACGGGAGTAATTTATATTTTAGACGAGCCCTCGATCGGCTTGCATCAACGGGATAATAATAGACTGATCCAGGCTTTGAAACATTTGCGTGATTTAGGCAATACCGTCATTGTGGTTGAGCACGATGAAGAAACTATTCTCTCCGCCGAAAATATTATCGATATCGGACCGGGCGCGGGCAAGCACGGCGGCGAGCTCGTCGCTCAGGGCACACCGGACGCTATCCGCAAAAATCCCAAATCTCTGACCGGCCAATACCTATCCGGTAAAAAGTCTATCCCGATACCCAAAAAATACCGTCGCGGTAGCGGCAAAGCTATCGTGATTAGCGGCGCCGAAGAATTTAATTTGAAAAATATTGACGTCTCTTTGCCTTTGGGCAAGTTTGTCAGCATCACCGGAGTATCCGGCTCGGGAAAATCCACTCTAATGACGGAGATTTTAGCCAAAACTCTGGCCAAACATTTTTATCGGGCAAAAGCGAATCCCGGAAAACACAAGAGTATTACCGGTCTGGAAAATATTGATAAAGTGATTGATATCGATCAGTCACCGATTGGCCGCACGCCCCGTTCTAATCCCGCGACCTATACCGGTGTCTTCACTTATATCCGTGATTTATTTGCAGAATTGCCGGAGGCCAAAATCCGTGGTTACAAAGCCGGACGTTTTAGTTTTAATGTCATGGGTGGCCGCTGTGAGGCCTGCCAGGGTGACGGCGTAATCAAGATTGAAATGAATTTTTTGCCCAATGTCTATGTGGAGTGCAAAGAGTGCCGCGGCCGGCGTTATAATAACGAAGCTCTAGACATTCATTATAAAGGTAAAGACATTTCCGAGGTTTTGCAGATGACGGCCGACGAGGCCATGCATTTTTTTGATGATGTGCCTAATATTTATAATAAATTAAAAACTTTAGTGGATGTCGGCTTGGGCTATGTCCAGCTGGGTCAGCCGGCCACGACTCTATCCGGCGGCGAAGCCCAGCGCATCAAATTGGCCACGGAATTATCCCGCCGTTCTTCCGGTCGCACGCTGTATATTTTGGATGAGCCGACTACCGGTTTGCACTTTGATGACATTAAAAGATTATTGGAAGTTTTGCATCGCCTGGTTGATAAAGGCAATACGGTTTTAGTGATTGAACATAATCTGGATGTGATCAAGAGCTCGGACTGGATTATAGATCTCGGGCCCGAGGGCGGGGACGGTGGCGGTTATCTTGTAGCCGAAGGCACGCCCGTGCAAGTTGCCAAGGTAAAGAAAAGTTATACCGGCCAATATTTGGCTAAAATACTGGCTAAGAAGAAATAAAAATTATTTTAATACCCCCTCTGTCTCTCGACAAGCTCGAGACATCTCCCCCCTAATTTAGGGGGAGCGAAAGAGGGGGGGGTATTTTTTATTTGGTCATTCTGGAGCGAAGTCGCGTCTGACACGACGAGCGATAGAATCTATGAGATTATATACATATAGACTCTATCGTCGCGCTGAGCGTGACTCCAGAGTGACAGTGGGGTAGTGTTAATCTATTGACAAAATCAATAAAATGTGAGGGGCTTCTTTCTTTTTATAAAAATGCCGACGATAGCCATTTACAGTCATTGCGAGGAGCTTAGGCGACGACGCAATCTAAAAGCTATGGATTGCCACGCCCTAACGGGCTCGCAATGACCAAATGCCATGCTGTCGGCATTTTTTTAGAGAGTTTTTAAAAATCCCCCACTTTCCGACGACGCGAGGAGGCTTATTGTTAGCTTTATTTTTATTGCCAATTCTCGCCAAATTGAGTAATATAAAGGCAAGGAAAATCGCTGTTATGACTGATTTGGAAAAAGCAATTTTAAAAACCATCACCTATTTTGATGTTTTTAATTATCCCCTGACAGACTGGGAGATACAGAAGTGGCTTTACAAATATCCTGGCACCACCAAGTTATCGGAAATTCGTAATGTATTGGCGAACAGCCAGATTCTAAAAAAAGAATTGATTCTCAGCGAAGGATTTTACAGTTTGCGGGGCCGGGAAAATATTTACTTACAACGTAAACAAAATAATAATCTGGCGGAAAGAAAATATAACCGGGCCTTGCGTCTGGTTAGGCTCTACCGCTTTGTTCCTTACATCAAGATGGTGGCGGTCTGTAACTCGTTGTCTTATAGCAATGCGGCTGATGACAGCGACATTGATTTTTTTATCATCACCAAAAAAAATAAGATCTGGATAGCCAGATTCTTGGCGATCATCCTGGTCGGCCTATCCGGTTTCCGGCCGAGAGTCGGACATACCCGTGATGCCTATTGCCTTAGTTTTTTTATTGACGAGTCCAAACTAGATATTCGCGACCTGTCTTTGGGCAAGCACGATATCTATTTTACATATTGGCTTCGTCAGCTGATGCCAATTTACAATCCGGCCGGGCTTTATGAAAAATTTTTAGCGGCCAATAGCTGGACCAATAGTTTTTTGCCAAATGCTTATGCTAATAAATTTGTTCGCGAGGTGACCAGCGGCCAGACCAGCCGACGCTGGCGTAAATTTATCGGCGTGCTATTATCTCCGCCTTTTATCAGCCGGGGACTGGATGCCGTTTATCGTCAGCTCCAGATGAGGATCCTGGGGCGCAATCTCAAAGCCATCATCAATATCGACACCCGGGTGGTGGTCAATGATCGCGTCCTCAAGCTGCACAACAATGACCGCCGTGAGTATTTTTATAAAAAATGGAAAGAATTAATTCGCCCTTTATTAGATAAATATGAAGAACCTAGCGCACAAATCATTTAAATTTTTTCTGGGATTATTTATCATCCTGATTCCCTGGCAGACCCGCTGGATTTTTTCCTACTGGAATATCGGGGCCGAGCCCTGGGAGATCGGTAAACTCAGTCTTTACGGGAGTATGATCGTGCTGCTCCTGGCGGCCATTTTTTTCCTGACTCAGCACCGCGAAGAACTGAAGCTGTCCAAAAATAAATTTCTTTATTTTGTCTTTGCTTATTCTATCGTCATCGGTCTGTGGTCGCCGTTACCGGCCGTGTCTTTATATTATCTGTTGATAGTATATCTGGCCGTACTTTTTGCCCACCTTTGCCGTTTTTTAAACAAGAGAGCCTTGCTTTATATGTTTTTGACTAGTGGCCTAATCCAAGCTCTCTTAGCTTTACAGCAATCGATCGCGCAACATATCTGGGCAAACAAATGGCTGGGTTTGGCCGAACACCTGCCCAATACACTCGGTACGGCCGTGGTGGAGCTGGGAAATGAGCGCATCCTGCGGGCTTACGGCGCCCTGCCCCACCCCAACATCCTGGGCGGGTTTTTATTTATGACTATTTTTATCGGCGTCTATCTCTGGGTAGATTTTTATCAGCGTGGCGAAAAAGAAAGATGGGGCCAATCATATGTCAGAAAAAATGTCGCCGGATTTTTGTATGTAATCACGACCTTGGTGGTGGCTACTTATGCTCTGCTGGCGACTTTTTCTCGCAGTGCGGTGCTGGCTCTTTTGGCCAGTTTATTTTCCGTAGCAATCATCAATGTCCTGCGTCGAAAATGGCTGCGCGTCAGCGTGGTCATCCGCTATGCCATAATCTTTATTATCGTAGTTTTATCTTTTAACGCCTGGTTTGGTGACGCCTGGACTACCCGCCTACAGGTAGCCGGTCGCTTGGAAGAAAAATCTGTCAAGGAACGATACGGTTCTTTTAATCAGTTTTATACCGCCAGCGGTAAAGACATTTTATTTGGCCAGGGTATGGCTATGAACACCAAGGTGACCAAAGATCACAATCCGACGGAGGCGGTTTACAATATTCAACCAATTCACGATACTTTTGCGCTGGCCTTAGCGGAAGTGGGTGTAATTGGTATTTTGCTGATTATCGGTATTTTGAGAATGGTCATCAAAGAAGCGGACGAGATCGACACAGCTTCCACCAGCTTATTATTAGGGTTGATGGTGATTGGTTTATTTGATCATTATCTCTGGACCACCTGGACCGGTTGGTTGATGATGGTCTTTGGCCTGGTTAATATGTATAAACAGAAGAAATAGTGGAAAACAATTTTTTTAAATACCCCTTCTGATTCTCGCTTCGCTCAAATCTTCTCCCCCTTAGAAAGGGGGGAGATAAAAGGGGTGTTATTATTTGGTTTTTCTTGACAAAATAATCTTAGCACTCTATAATACAGAGTGCTAATTTTTCGCCCGATGGGCGATCCGCCTTTGGCGGAATTAACCTAAACCAATAAAAATATGAATCTAAAACCATTAGGAGACCGGGCGGTTGTGCGGCCTTTGCCCAAAGAAGAGCTGACTAAATCCGGTTTGATTTTGCCGGAAAATGTCAGTAAAGATTCCCGTCTAGAAGGCGAGCTGATGGCTATCGGCCAGGGAGAAAAAATCTCTAAACTTGGTCTGAAAGTCGGACAAAAAGTAGTTTTCTCCGAATATGGCGGAGCGGAAATAAAAATCGAGGGGCAAGAATATAAGATTATTAATCTGGAAGACCTCTTGGCAGTTATTGAATAATCGCTATTGCGAGGTCGGCTAGTGCCGTGGCAATCGCAGTGAGATTGCTTCCCGCGCCAAGCGCGGTCGCAAAAGCTTAAAGAAAGGAAATAAATTTTATGGCTAAACAAATATTTTTTAAAGAAGAGGCCCGCGCCAAGATGAAAAGAGGCGTGGACATCCTGGCTAACGCCGTCAAAGTCACTCTGGGACCCAAAGGGCGTAATGCGGTGCTGGACAAAGGCTTTGGCGCGCCCAATATCACTAAAGACGGTGTGACCGTGGCCAAAGATATAGAGCTGGAAGACAAATTGGAAAATATGGGAGCGGAAATCGTCAAAGAAGTGGCCTCCAAGACGGCTGATGTAGCCGGTGACGGTACTACTACCGCCACCATTTTGGCCCAGGGCATAATCATGGAAGGTCTAAAAAATGTCACGGCCGGAGCCGATCCATTAACCTTAAAAAGTGGTATTGATCAGGCCACGGAAGCCGTCGTAGCTCATTTAAAAAAAATATCCAAGGCTGTTTCTGGTCAGCAGGAAATAGAGCAAGTAGCCGCAATTTCCGCCAATGATAAAGCTATCGGCAAAACTATCGCCGAGGCCATGCAGTCCGTGGGCAACAACGGCGTGATTACCGTAGAAGAATCCCAGAGTTTCGGTATCGAGAGCAAAGTAGAAGAGGGTATGCAGTTTGACCGCGGTTACGTCTCTCACTATATGGTGACGGACACGGAAAAGATGCAGGCGATCTATAATGATGTCAGTATTTTGATTACCGATCAGAAAATTTCCGCTTTGCAGGACCTATTACCTCTATTGGAAGCTCTGGCTCAGGCCGGAAAAAAAGAATTAATTATTATTGCCGATGATATTGAGGGCGAAGCCCTGGCTACATTAGTCGTTAACAAAATTAGGGGAATCTTTAATACTCTGGCCGTCAAAGCGCCTGGTTTTGGTGACCGCAAAAAAGAAATGTTGCAGGACATCGCCGTTCTCACCGGGGCTAAGTTGGTTTCGGAAGAACTGGGTATGAAATTATCCAGCGCTACGGCGGAAGTTTTAGGCTCGGCCCGCAAGGTGCTCTCTACAAAAGAGAATACTACTATAGTAGAAGGCCGCGGTGAGGCCAATGAAATCGCCGCGCGAGTAGCCCAGATCAAAAAAGCCTTGTCCGAAGCCGAATCTGATTTTGACAAAGAAAAATTACAGGAAAGGTTGGCTAAGCTCACCGGCGGTGTAGCCGTCATCCGCGTGGGAGCGGCGACTGAAACCGAAATGAAGGAGAAGAAAGATCGCATTGAAGATGCGCTGGCCGCTACCAAAGCGGCCGTGGAGGAAGGAGTTTTGGTCGGCGGCGGTGTGGCCTACTTACGCTCACTGGAATCTATTGATAAATTAAATCTGGACGGCGAGGAAAAATTAGGCGCCGAGATTTTAAAAAAAGCCCTGACCACTCCAGCCGAGCAGATTGCCAAAAACGCCGGCAAGGACGGTGCAGTGGTAGTGGCGGAGATTTTGAAAAACAAAGACAACTTTGGCTATAATGCCAAAGACGATAAATTTGAAGATCTGGTTCAGGCCGGTATTATTGACCCGACTAAAGTAGCGCGCTCAGCTTTGCAAAACGCCGCTTCCGCCGCGGGATTGTTTCTGACCACCGAAGTGGCTATCGCCGATCTACCCAAGAAAGAAGACGACAGCCACGCCGGTATGGGTCATATGCCCGACGGCATGAATATGATGTAATACTAATTTACTTAAACTGGCTTCGCTTTTGGCGGGGCCTTTTTGTTTTATATCTGTTTTTTTGTTATAATAAGAGTGTGTTTTACGGCTTATGATCAGTGTAGAGAGTAAAGAAAAAGATGCCTTCAGCTATAATAGCGGTTCGGGCTATCAATATGAAGGCGAGAGTTCGGAAATCTGGGTGGCGGATTTTGGTTCGCACGATATCGAGGAGTCCCTGCGCGAGGAAGTAGCCAAGCTGAAGCCCAAAACTCCTTTGTATGTCAGCTGGATACTGACCGCTTTGCTCATTTTCATTGTGGTGATGTCGGGAGAATGGCTGGTGCGTGTTTGGACTGAGCGTCTGTATTGGTCGGAAATAACTATTTTTTGGTCAGTGTGGCTGTGGCGTCTAGCGGCTCTCCTAGCCTGGATTTATGTGGCTCGTTTCCGCTGGGCTATAGACTGGCGCAAATTTTTTATCATCAGTTTGATCGCTTTTATCCTGGCCGTGTTTGTGGCCGATATCTTTAAAATCGTAGCTATCGGCTCGGCCTGGACTTGGCTCAATCTACTGGTAGACCCGATTTGGATGGCCATACTGGTAGCCGCCCTAGGCGCTGTGCTTTATAAATTAACTAATCATAAATAATAATTAATAAAAAATATGGAAGAAGTAAAGACAAATATGCCGCCGGACAAAAGAGACGTGGAAGAAAATAAGCTCATTTCCGCTTTGGCTTATATTTCTATCATTTGCCTGGTGCCGCTGTTTTTAAAAAGAGAATCTAAGTTTGCTCAGTTTCATGCTAAGCAGGGATTAATCCTGTTTATCATCGAGCTTTTTGCCTTTATACCATTTTTTGGTACGATTCTATTTATCATCGCGGTGATTCTGGCCATCCTGGGAGCGCTCAATGCCTGGAACGGCAAATATTGGGTGATGCCGGTGCTGGGCCAGTTTGCCAGCAAATTAAATATTTAATTTTTTTGAGCAATAGAAATAAGCCGGGGCAGAAGCTGTGCTCGACTTATTTTTTCTAAGCTTTAATTTTTTATTTTATGGCCAGCAAAAAATTTATCCTCTGGTTTAATCAGATAGGCATCAAAGATGTTTCCAAAGTCGGCGGCAAAGGAGCGTCGCTCGGTGAGATGTACCGCAAATTATCGGCTCAGGGTGTGCCCATACCAAACGGTTTTGCGGTCACGGCCGAGGCCTACGACTATTTTGTCACGGTGACGGGGTTAAAAAAACAAATCAAACAGGTTTTACAGGGATTAGACACCCATGATATCCATAGTTTGCAGAGCGCGGGACAGAAAATCAGACAACTGATCATCGCCGCGGATTTTCCGGCGGATTTGAAGAAATATATTGCGGCGGCCTATCAGAAATTATCGGCTACCTACAAAATAAAGAATGTTGATGTGGCGGTGCGTTCCAGTGCTACGGCGGAAGACTTGCCGGACGCATCTTTTGCCGGCCAGCAGGATACTTATCTCAATGTTGAGGGCAACGCCGAATTATTAGAGGCCTGCAGGCGCTGTATGGCTTCGCTTTTTACCGATCGGGCTATTTCCTATCGCCACGACAAGGGTTTTGACCATTTCAAGGTCAAACTTTCCATCACCATCCAAAAGATGGTGCGCTCGGATTTGGCCTGTTCGGGCGTGATGTTTTCTATTGATACGGAATCGGGTTTTCGTCAGGCCGTGCTGATCAACTCTATTTATGGTCTGGGCGAATATATAGTCCAGGGCATGGTCAATCCCGACGAATTTTATGTGTTTAAACCCACTTTAAAGGCGGGTAAAAATGCAATTATCGGCCGGCGATTGGGATCAAAAAAAATAAAACTAGTCTATGATTCCAAATCCCGGACTAATACCAAGAAAATGGCGGTGACACCGGCGGAGCAAAATAAATTTGCGCTGACGGACAGAGAGGTGATGCAGTTAGCGCGTTGGGCGGTAGATATCGAACAGCACTATAAAAAACCGATGGATATGGAATGGGCCAAAGACGGGCGGACCGGAAAATTGTTTATCGTCCAGGCCCGGCCGGAAACCGTGGTCTCTCAGGAAGATCCTAATACTTTGACGGAATATAAATTAGCGCACAGCGGTAAAGTGATCGTGGAGGGCGCCTCGGTAGGCAACAAGATCGGTCAGGGCACGGCCCATATTATCCTCAATGCCAAACAGATCGACCAGTTTAAAAAAGGCGAAGTGCTGGTGACCGAGATGACTGATCCCGATTGGGAACCGATTATGAAAATCGCTTCGGCGATTATTACTAACTCCGGCGGTCGCACCTGCCACGCGGCTATTATTTCCCGGGAGCTGGGCATCCCCTGTGTAGTGGGCACAAGAAATGGCACGGACAGAATCAAGAACGGCCAGTTGCTGACGGTCTCCTGCGCTGAAGGCGAGCGGGGTCGCGTCTATCAGGGATTATTAAAATACAATATCAAAAAAACAAATCTGCGTCAGATAAAAAAACCGCAGACCAAGATCATGATGAACGTGGGTAATCCTGAGACGGCCATGCAGGATAGTTTTATACCCAATGACGGCGTAGGGCTGGCCCGTGAAGAATTTATCATTTCCAATTATATCCGCATTCACCCGCTGGCTTTATTGAATTACGGAAAATTAAAGGACCAGTCGGCTAAAAAACAGATTGCCAAACTGACGGCCAGCTATAAAAATAAAGCCCGGTATTTTGTGGATAAATTGGCCGAGGGTGTGGCTACTATCGCCGCCAGTTTTTATCCCAAGGATGTCATTATCAGGCTATCAGATTTTAAATCCAATGAATATGCCAATCTGATCGGCGGCCGCGCTTTTGAAGCGATTGAGTCCAACCCCATGATCGGTTGGCGGGGAGCGAGTCGCTACTATGACAGCAAGTATTTGCCGGCTTTTATCTTAGAATGCAAAGCTTTGTATAAAGTGCGCCAAGATATGGGCCTGAAAAATCTTAAAATAATGGTACCGTTTTGCCGCACCATAGAAGAGGGCAAAAAAGTGTTAAAAATCATGGCCGATAACGGTCTGGTGCGCGGCCGTGATGGTCTGCAGGTCTATGTGATGTGTGAGATTCCTTCAAATGTGATTTTGGCTACAGAGTTTTCCAAGATTTTTGACGGATTTTCTATCGGCTCCAATGATTTGACTCAGTTGACCCTAGGTGTGGATCGCGACAGCGAATTGGTCGCTCACGTCTATGATGAAAGAAATGAGGCCGTCAAAACTCTAATCAGGCAAGTCATCAAAACCGCTAAAAAAATGCACCGTAAGATCGGCATTTGCGGACAGGCACCATCTGACTTTCCTGATTTTGCCCAGTTTTTGGTCGGTGAAGGCATTGATTCTATTTCTCTTAACCCCGATACGGTCATTAAGACCATGATCGCTATCAATCAGACGGAAAGAAAATTACGCCGGCGGCGAAAAAAGAGATGAAAAAAATAGTCACTATACTTTGTCTTTTGTTAATAATATTTTTTGCTTGGTATAAAGCTAGAGATATTTATATTTATTTTAGCTATCAAAAAGATAAGCAGGAATTGCCGGCAACTGACTATTATAAATATTTAGGTCTAGATTGTTATCAGCAAGGTAAGGATACGTATGGCTGTTGCATGTCTTCCTTAAAAGATATAGCCGCCGGTAATTATAAAGTAGCTCCGCCTGAGGGCTGTCCGATTGGTTCTGAACCAAAAACTTTGCGTTGTCTAGGGTCGTTAAAGTGGTGTCAGCCGGAAAAATAATTTTTAACCCCCTAAAACCTGCTGATAGGCAATAAGCGGGTTTTTTGTATTATTGACTTATTAGGCTATAATAATTATACTAATAATCGTTTTACGGAGGGTTCGCATAGTGGCCTAGTGCACACGCTTGGAAAGCGTGCAACCCGCAAGGGTTCGAGAGTTCGAATCTCTCACCCTCCGCCAAATATATTAATGCACGCCGAAGTGGTGAAATTGGTATACACGCACGGTTCAGAGCCGTGTGACCGTGAGGTCATGGAGGTTCAAATCCTCTCTTCGGCACCAAATTTCGACAAGAGTGACTTGTCGAAATTTGTCCCGAACGAAGTTGAGGGACAACGTACTAGATAAGGGCTGTTAGCTCAGTTGGTAGAGCGCTACATTCGCATTGTAGAGGTCGGGAGTTCGACTCTCCCACAGTCCACCATGGTCGCATGGCTTCCACCTTCCCCCAGACTTGATCCGGGGTTCGGTGGACAGGCAGTTTCGTAATTCTTGAATATTGGGGCATGTAGCTCAGTTGGTTAGAGCGCTACATTCACATTGTAGAAGTCGGAGGTTCGAGTCCTCCCATGCCCACCATTTTTGAGAATCTCGCAGCGCCGAGCTATAGGCGAGGCGCGAAGACCCCGGCGCAGGCCGGGGCAGGTGCGACCACCATCCTTCGCTCCTTGTTACACTCGGAGCTACGGATGGCAGGCCATTTTACAAACAAAATTTGCCTTAACTTTTCGGGCCATTGGCCCGCCAAAGCTCAAAGGCGTAGTCGGGGGTTAGCGCAGTTTAGTGAGAGAGTTATAATCGGGGTGTAGCGCAGTGGTAGCGCGCACGGTTCGGGACCGTGAGGCCGTGGGTTCAAATCCCACCACCCCGACCAACTTAAACTTTTTTCAAATTCAAAGGCGGTTTTAAAAATAAATACGCGGCTCGGTAGCCGTTTTTTGTTTTCTCTAGTGGTAGTTTAGCTTCGCTTTTGTTATAATGTATAAGGTTTGTAACATATGCTGTGGAAAAAAATTACTAAAACATTTACAATATTTTTTTCGCTTTTTGGCTGGCTGATAGCGGCCCTACCTCCTTTTAATATTGAGATACCGAACGCTCGAGCGGCGGTGCCTTCCGGTGTCATCGTGGCCTGGCCTTCTACCAATGATACTATACCCACAGGATGGTCAGAGGTGACGACTCTGTCAACATATTATTTGGAAGGCACTACCATTGATCCGTCGGCTGTAGCCGGCGGTAATACTACCCATACTCATACCTCGCCGACCCATACTCATACCGGCCATACTCATACCGGTACCACCGGAAATGGCAGTAGTGCTAGTGTGGCCACTACTAATGCCGGTACTGCCGGCGCGGCCAATGCTCATGCTCATGCCGTTACTGTCGGTGCTTCCGCCAGTAATGTTGCACAATCGGCCAATCTAGGCACTGCTTCCAATGATCCGCCCTATACTACCGTTATCTGGATAAAGTCAAACGGGACCACCGACATACCGGTCGGAGCCTGGGCCTATTTTAATGCTACTGCGCCCAGTGGCTGGTCAAGTCAAAGTGCCGGCAGATATTTAAAAGGTACGACTAACGGCGGTAATGGCGGAGCTACTGGCGGCACATCAAATGCCCATACACATACGGATAGCGGACATACCCATACCGAAAGCGCCCACACTCATACCGGAACTACCAACGCCACAGCAAGCAAGGTGAATACTGCGGCCGGTTCAGGATATTCTACCGGGGGTCATACGCACAGCGTATCTAGTAGTGGTGTAACAGCCACAGAACAGCCAGGGGTGGGAGTTTTGGCTAATGCTGACGGTCAGCCGCCCTTTTATATATTGAATACTATTCAAAATGATAATGCTTCCGCTTCCTTGCCGCTAAATGTGATTGCCATGTGGGACGGAACAGTGGACACGATTCCGGCCGGCTGGAAACTCTGCGACGGCAATAATAGCACCCCTAGTCTTAATGATAAATTCATAAAGGGGGCTAGCACTGATTTAGAGATTAGCAGTACCGGCGGTGCTTTGACTCACACCCATGCCGCCAGCACAGCGCACAGTCATACCGTAGATTCACACACCAATACTTTTACTGTAAGCGGAGACACTGGATCGCAGGTAGTTAACGCTAGTAAAACCGGAAGAAGTATTATCGGATATGATCATACCCACACCTTGTCGATTACCGGCGGGGGAACCACCGGAACTGGAACCATTACCGCCGACGCCAACTCGGTCAATGATAATCGGCCGCCCTATAAAGAAATAGTCTATATCCAGTACCAGGGCGTGGCCATATCTATCAGTTTGACGACTGACGGCTCAGTGAATTTTGGCACCTTGTCAGAAAACACCACTCAGGATAATACCGCCAGTGGTGTCAATGATGTGGAGGTGGTGTCGGTAGATAGCGGCACCGCCAAACTCTCCATAAAGAGTACAGTTTTTACGCAGGGAGGAAATACTTGGACCCTGGGCGCCAGTAACGGCACTAACCAAGTGAAGTGGGAGTTTGCTTCATCTACTACCAATTGGCTGACTTTTTCCAGCGCTGGCACTGATTATACTCTGGAAAGTAGCGTGGCGGCGCCTAACACCAGAAATATTTATTTACGCCTAACCACTCCTTCGCCTTCCAGCTGGTATACTGCGTTTAGTGCTTCGGTCACTGTTACCGCGTCAGCGCCATGATTTTTTGCTTTAAATTAATTTTTGTTTACGGGTAGTAGTGGCGTATTTTTGGTTTTTTTGAAATTGTGCTATAATAATACCGAAAATAAATAATAAAATATTATGGAAAAGTCAAAAAATTCATTAGTTTTAGTAAGTATCTTAATGGTGGCTGGTTTAGCCATCATGATTCACGCTCGGGCGGCAACCGTCGTGACCGCCACTGTAACGGTGCGTAGTTTAGCCGTATCACTAACACCGACCAGTTTTGATTATGGGACTATGGATTCTAATACTTCTTCCAGCACCTTGCAGATGTTCGCCGGTGCCGGTATTGTGGTTACCAACGACGGTTCAGTTAACGAAGATTTTTATCTGACCGGTTCGGATACGGGCGCCTGGACCATTAACACGGCTGTGGCTTCAAATGTTTATGTGCACAAGTTTTGTAACGATACCGACGATGATTGCACTTCGCCTCCGACCAGTTATACTAATATGTCTACGGGAGCGACACCTTTAGATACAGCCATTGCCGAGGATGGAACCACTGCTTTTCAGCTCCGGATTACCACGCCTAATCCCAGCACTATTTTTACTTCCCAAGAACCCACAGTGACGGTCACAGCCAGTGCCAGTAGTTAGCGCTTTTATTAAATTATACTTATGAAAAAATTGATCCTGTTTGCTTTGGCAGTTGCTCTGGCAATACCTCTGTTAGTTTCAGCGAAGATAGGTGTTGGTATTGGAACGGGAAAAATAGTAGTAGATCAGCAATTAAAGGCGGGCCTTATTTATAATATCCCTAATTTAGTAGTGATTAATACCGGCGACGAACCTTCGGATTATAGTGTCGGCACTCAACGGGTAGAGGGCCAAAAAGAGTTTATCCCCGCTGCCGATTGGTTCAGTTTTGAACCAGACATCTTTTATTTAGAACCCGGACAAACTCAAATCGTTAAGATAAAATTGACTTTGCCTATCCGGGGAGCGAAACCGGGAGATTATTTCTCCTTTGTTCAGGCTTATCCCGTTAAGAAAGAAATGCCAAAAGGCACCAGTGTCGGAGTGGCGGCCGCGGCCAAATTGTATTTTTCGGTTTCCCCGGCCAATTTTTTTCAGGGGATATATTATCGCTTAGCTTCGCTGATCGTGCTGACTGCGCCCTGGAGCTACATCGTCTTTGTCTTGCTGGCGATTGCTACTCTGGGAGTTCTTATTCAAAAAAATATCAAGTTTAAAGTCAGTATCGGTCGCAAATAAATTTTTTGCCCACTGATGTCAAAAGCAAGCCGATTTTTATTAGAAATATTTCCCCTCTTAATCGTGGGGATATTTTTTGTTTGTTTCCAAATTTACGCGCTTAATAATCAAGTTAATCCTACTATTAGGGTCAGAGTTTGTGGAAACTTTATCGCCGAAGCTGGCGAGGAATGCGATACAAACGATTTTGCGGGAAAAACTTGCGCTACTTATGGTCACAATACCGGAGTTTTGACCTGCAATCCGGATTGTACGGTCAATGCTACGGCGTGTTCTACCACTGTCGTGCCTCCGTCTCCGGGTGGAGGCGGTGGCGGTGGCGGTGGCGGAGCGCCGGCGCCGACGGTGACTAGAATAAATTTTTTGGGCCGAGCCTATCCTTTGAGTAAAGTGGTTTTGTTAAAAGATGGACAGTTAGCGATCGAAACTATCTCCGGGCCGGATGCTGTTTTTTCCTTGTCTCTGACCGGTTTATCCGCCGGTAATTACAATTTTGCGGTCTATAGTGAAGATGCTGATCACCGCCGCTCCGCTTTATTTACTTTTCCGGTCTATATCACCAGCGGAGCAGCCACGACCGTTAGTGGAATATTTTTATCACCCACCATCGCTATCGATAAGATCGAGGTTAAGTATGGAGATGATCTGACCATTTTTGGGCAAAGTCTGCCAACGGCGACAGTGACGATCAATGTGAACTCTAACCCCTCAATCTTAAAACAAACCCAGACCGATGCTAACGGAGTTTACCTTTATAAATTTGATACCACGCAGGTAGAGAAAGGCGACCACTCAGTCCGTTCCAAAACCGTAGCCGCCGCCGACATTAGCCCCTATGGTTTGAGTCTGGCCTTTAAAGTCGGAGAAAAAAATACCTTGAGTAATGGTGAGATCAACCCACCGGCGTCCGGCCGGGGAGATGTCAATAATGATGAGAGAATCAATCTGGTAGATTTTTCCATAGTCGCTTATTGGTATAAGAGAACTAAGCCGCCGGCGGCGGCGGATCTAAATAGTGACGGCAAAGTCGATTTGATAGATTTTAGTATTCTTGCTTATTATTGGACAGGGTAGTGAAAAGCGACATCCATTACTTTTTAATAAACATGAATAAAAAAATATTTTCATAAGTCAGGGCAGAAAATTTTAGTCGCTTTCTACTACCCCGGGACCCAGTTATAAGTCGTTCCAGGATAAGTCAAAAAGATAAATTATTAATCTTATGGTCAAATTTTATTACGTTTATGTGTTGCAGAGCAAAGTCACAGGTGATCTATATAAGGGATTGACCACGCATTTAAATCAACGTTTACAACAACATAATAAGGGATTCAATTTTTCTACAAAAGGAAAAAGGCCGTGGATGATAATTCATTATGAGGCATATCGTGACGAAAAAGATGCGAGACGGCGAGAAAAGTATTTGAAAACGAGCCAGGGAAGTCGCACGCTAAAACGTATGTTAAAAGAGTATTTTTATGCGCAAAAAAGATAATTTTGGCTGTTTGCTACTATCCAGTAGGTTGATGAAGGGTTTGATACAAAAATGAAACTGAAAATACAACTAATTTTATTTTGCTCCCTGGGTTTTTTTTGGCTAACCAGCTCGCCGGTTATGGCCGCCCAATTTTCCTTTCAGGCTCCGGCCACTGAAGTGGGTCTGGATAAAATCTGGACCGCCGAGTTACGGGTAGATACGCAGGAGCAATATATCAATGCCCTGCAGGGAAAGATCTCATATCCGACGGATAAATTAGCAGTGACCGACATCAAAGATAACGGGTCAATTATTAATTTTTGGGTGGAACGTCCGCGCGCTCAGGCCGGAGAAATATCGTTTTCCGGTATTATCCCCGGAGGCTATCTGGGCCAGGGACCGCTGTTTACTGTTTATTTCAAAACCAGAACGCGCGGTCTGGCTACGCTTATCCAAAAAGAGGGGCAAGCCCTGCTTAATGACGGCCAGGGCACGGCTACGCCAGTAGAGTTGGCCAGTTATAATCTGAATATTTCCGTCCAAGCCCCGGAACAAAATGTTATTGCCGTAGAGACCAGGGACACTGAAGCGCCGGAGAAATTTGACCCGCTGATTACCCGGAGTCAGGATCTGGCCGGAAATAAATACGTGCTGATTTTTTATGCCCAAGATAAAGGATCGGGCATTGACCACTACGAGATCAAAGAAGGTTTGTGGGGATTTAAGCGGGCCACTAGCCCTTATGTCTTAGCGCGTCAGAAATTGGATCACACTATTTTAGTCAAAGCCGTAGATCGTTACGGTAATTTTACAATAGCCAAGGTCAGTCCGGTGGAGCCGGCGGTGTGGTATGAAAAATTACCTATTTTTGCTATAATATATATAATTGTCGGAGTCATTATCCTGCTCATGATCAGAGTTTTATGGCGCAAAATAAAAACAAAACGCAAATAAAAAATAGAGCCCTTATTTTCGGTGTTTTTTTCGCGATACTACTTGTTTTTTGGATTGTCCCCCGGGTGCAGGCGGCGACGATCTATCCTTCACCTACTTCCGGATCTTATGATGTCGGCAAAACTTTTAATGTTGGTGTCTATTTGTCCAGTGCGGATCAGGCGGCCAATGCGGTTTCTGGTACTCTGAGTTTTCCGTCGGATAAATTAGAAGTCACCGGAGTTTCCAAGAGCGGCTCGATCATAAATCTATGGGTGCAGGATCCGAGTTATAGCGCCGGCACAGTCAGTTTTGAGGGCATTGTCCTTAACCCCGGGTTTAAGGGTTCGGGCGGTAAAATTATTTCCGTCAGTTTTAAAACTAAATCGCCGGGCACGGCGAATCTGACTTTTACTTCCGGTTCAGTATTGGCTAATGACGGCCAGGGAACAAATATTTTAAGCGGTTTTGGTAGCGCCAGTTTTGGTGTCGAGGTGCCAACTATCGGCCCGGCAGCTCCAGAGGCGGAGACTCCGGCGGTGGCATCGGGCGTCTTGCTCGCACCGCCGATCACTTCGGAGACCCACCCCAATCCGGACTCCTGGTACAATAACAATAAAGCGATTTTTAGCTGGCAATTGCCGGCGGGCACTACGGCGACCCAGCTACTCGTGGGCGAAAAACCTCAGGTTACTCCCACAGTTACTTATAGTCCGGCCATTGCCACTCGGGCTTTGGACGCTCTAGATGACGGCGTCTGGTATCTGCATGTGCGCCTCAAAAACGCCAACGGCTGGGGCGGTATTACCCATTTCCGTTTTCAAATTGACACAAAAAATCCGGATTTTTTTAACATGAAAGTTTTGGAAGAGGCGGACAAGACTATCCCCACCCGAACTTTATCTTTTGAGGCCGCTGACGAGATGTCCGGCATCAGCCATTATGAGATCCAGATTGACGACGGAGAATCTCAAAAATGGATTGATGATGGTAGCCACAAATATACTACGCCGGCGCTGGGTCCCGGGCGACATGTGCTGATAGCCCGAGCAGTGGATAAGGCCGGCAATTATCTCAGTAGTTTTAATGAATTTTTTATTGATGCGCTACAGCCGCCGCAAATTACCGATTATTCCAAAGAACTGACCGCCGGCAGCATGTTTGTAGCCAAGGGCACGGCTTATCCTAACTCTCAGGTAGTGGTCTGGCTACAAAAAGATAAAGCAGACGCCCAGAGCGCTACGGTCAGTTCTGACAAAGAGGGAAAATTTACTTTTATCGCCGACCAAAAATTAGCTGACGGCTTATATCAGCTCTGGGCTGAAGTGATCGATCAGCGGGGGGCTAAGAGCAGTCCCTCGGAAAAACTAACGGTCATGGTCCAGCCGCCAAAAATCGTTCGGGTCGGTTCCTGGGTAGTCAGTATTCTCTCGGTGATTATTCCCCTGATCGCTCTGGTATTCCTATTGGTATTTATGCTAATCTTCAGTTATCGCAAGTGGAGTATCATGCGCGGCCGGGTACGGCGCGAGGTCGGCGAGGCCGAGTCGGTCTTGCACAAAGAGTTCAACAACCTACGCAAGAGAATCCGGGCTCATCTGAAGATTTTGGAGCAGGTCAGCAAGAAGAAGAAATTAACCAAGGAAGAACAGTTGACCATGGAAGAATTACGCCAGGAATTAGCGTCGGCCGAGCATAATGTCGAGAAGGAGATCGAAGATATCCGTAGAGAAGTTAATAAAAAATAATCATAAATTTTATGCCCACTCAAAACAACGCCGCCAAGTTTGCTTTTTTCTACATGCTATCGCTGATCGCCCTGGTCTTTGTGGCCGTGGCCAGCGGTACGATTTTATTTCAGATCATCAATAAGCTGGTCCCGGATATCGCCAATATCTATAGTAGTATGTATTTGGATGAGGCTATGCGTTTTGGGATCTCCGCGCTGATTATCGCCAGTCCCATATTCTATATTACCGCCCGGCAGATCTACAAAAGTTTGTACAACGGTTCCCTGTCGTCGGATTCCGGCGTACGCAAATGGCTGACTTATCTAATACTCTTAGTTTCTATCATCGTGATGATCGCCTGGCTGATCGCTATTTTAAACGGATTCCTGAGCGGCGAATTGACCGCCAAGTTTGTCCTAAAGGCTTTGACGGCGATTATTATCTCCGGCATTGTTTTTTCTTTTTATTTTTACGACATCCGGCGAGATGATATTTTAAACAAAGTTGATAAAGTAATTAAAATTTATTTTTTTGCTTCTCTGGCGGTAATCGTCGTTATCCTGATAGCGGCTTTTATGAATGTCGAATCTCCCGCCGTGGCTCGGGAAAAGAAAATCGATCAGCAGGTAATCAATAATTTTTACACCATTCAAAATGACGTCGACGATTATTATAATACCTATAAAAAAATGCCGGCTAGCCTAAGCGATTTGACTAAGGAGTATAATAATCTGACGCCCGAGGTTTTAAATAATCCGTCGGATAACACCCCCATTGAGTATAAGGTCAATGGAGATAGGGGCTTTGAGCTCTGCACCACTTTTAAATCCGCCAATAAAGGTAAAGGGCAGCTCTATCAGGATACTAACTGGCTCCACGATGCCGGTTATCAATGCTTGCGACAAAATGTGAGCGATTACCCTAAAGGTATCGTGCCGGCTCCGATGATTCCCTAATGCCCAAGCAGATTTATCGCGCTTATTATCATAGCCCGTTGGGCTGGCTGGAGTTGGTAGCCACAAGCCAAGGCCTCATAGCCATTAATTACAAAAATAAAAAAGGGAGCGTTGTTGCGACGCACCCTTTTTTAACCCGGGCGCAAAAGCAACTGGCCGAATATTTTCAGGGCCACCGCTTTGTTTTTGACCTGCTGGTTTATCTGTCCGGTACGCCCTGGCAAAATAAGGTTTATCTAAATCTGGCGCGCGTTCCTTACGGTCGGGTGATTAGCTATCAAGATCTGGCTATTTTAGCTGGTGTCGGTAAAGCGGCTCGCGCGGTTGGCCAGGCGGTCAATAAAAATAAATTACCCATTATTATTCCTTGCCATCGGGTCATCGGTAGCGACGGTAAATTAATAGGTTATGCCGGCGGATTGGCGAAAAAAATTTGGCTTTTAAGGCACGAAGCTGGTGTTTTGACTAAATAGGTCAGATAAATTAAGATAGGAGCATGAATCCCGTTAATAATTAGCTTTAGCGGGCAGGGAGAAAATAATCAGAGACTAGTAATTTTAACGGGATGAATCCGGTGGAGGAAGTAAAAAATCGTCTAGATATAGTAGAGATCATCTCTGGCTATATTAGTTTATCGCAGGCCGGGGCTAATTGGCGGGCGCGCTGTCCTTTTCACAATGAAAAGACGCCTAGTTTTATGGTCTCCAAAGAAAAACAAATTTGGCATTGCTTTGGCTGTGACAAAGGCGGCGACATCATCACTTTTGTGCAGGAGTACGAGGGTATTACCTTTGGCGAAGCTCTGCGCATTCTGGCGGAAAAAGCCGGGGTGGTGCTGGAAAATCAGCGCTTTGAAAAAAAGGTAGACTACAATCCCTTTTACCAATTGAATAAATTAGCGGCGGATTTTTATCAAGCCAAACTATCGAATAGCGACGAGGCCAGTATTAAAACCGGAAAATATTTACTCAATCGCGGTCTGACCGAAGCCAGCATAAAAAAATGGCAATTAGGATTATCCGGCTCGGCTTGGGATGAACTATATTTATACTTAAGAGATCAGGGGTTTAGTGACGAACATATTTTCCAGGCGGGATTGATTGTAAAAAAGAAAAGCGGATTAGGTTATGTGGACCGTTTCCGTCAGCGCTTGATGTTTCCCATCGCTGACGCTCAGAGCCGAGTGGTCGGTTTTACTTCGCGCACCTTGGCGCATATTATTTTTGCCGAAGATGATTTTGGCGGTAAATATATCAATAGTCCCCAGACGGCCATCTATGATAAGAGCCGCATTCTTTACGGTTGGCACTTAGCTAAAGAAAGCATCCGGCAGAAAAAGTATTTGATTATTGTGGAAGGAAATATGGATGCCATCATGGCCCATCAGGCCGGCACTAATAACACCATTGCCGTTTCCGGCACTGCCTTGACCATCGAACAGCTACGTTTGATTAAGCGTTACGCTAATAATGTCATTCTGGCTTTTGACGGAGATGCCGCCGGGTCGCGGGCCGCCTTCCGCAGTTTTGCCCTGGGCTGGCAGGAAGACATGAATCTGAAAATCCTGGTTTTGTCCGGCGGCGACGATCCGGCCGATATGGTCAAAACAGATAAGGAGCGCTGGTTACAAGCGGTCAAAGATTCGGTGCCGGTTATGGATTACTATTTCAAACGCATTGTGGCCGGCGTGGACCTGAATCGCTCAGACCATAAGAAATTGGCGGTGGGCAAACTACTGCCGATAATCAAGTTTTTGAAAAGCCGGGTAGAACAGGCGCACTATCTGCAAAATCTATCCGATAAACTGCAGATCCCTTTAAATATTTTGCAGGGCGATCTGGAACAGGCCAAGTCCTTTATTGATAAACCGGCGGTCAATAATATAGAAACCCCAAGGACCGAGCGGGAAAGAAAAGAAGCTTTATTGCTCTTATCGGAAAAGTTATTAGCCTTAGCTTTTTTTAAACCGCTTTATCTGGAAAAAATTATCAGTGATCTGGCGCCGGAATTTTTGGATGAGGAGCTCCAGGGCCTTTACAGGAAGGTGATTATTTATTATACTAAGCAACATAATTTGGACAATTTTGCGGACGCCGGCGATTTATTATTGACGGAAAAAAACGACTATATCCGTCTGGTCATGCTGGGAGAGATGGAATATGGCGATTATAGCGAAAAGGACCTGCAGGGCGACTTTTTTTCTCACACTAAGCGTCTTAAATTAAGAAAGTATGAGGCCGAGCGCGATCTGCTGATTGCACAATTGCGTCAGGCCGAGCTCAGCGGTGATCAGGATCGCCAAAATTCCGCCATGCACCAAATAAATTTACTTAATAAGGATATAAATAAATTATCTAGTTAATATGGTGGCCAAAAAAATAAAAAAAGGCGCTAAAAAAACCATCCGTCATTTCAAACCCAAGAAAAAAAAGAATCTGGCGGTAAAAAAAGCGTCGCCTAAAAAGTCGGCTCGTCCCCGCAAGACCAAAGTTGTCAAAAAACATAAGGCCCGGGTTATAAAAGCTAAAGCTCCCAAAGGCAAACTGGAAAAGAGCTATGTGGACCTATTGATTAAGAAAGCCCGGTCGCGCGGTTTTGTGACGGAAAACGAAGTATTACGGGTTTTTACCGACTTGGAAGATTACCAGGAAGATTTTGAAGATTTTTTAGACATGCTGGATTACATGGCTATCCAGGTAGTAGCCAATGATATCGGACTGATTAACACTAGCGGCAAACCCTCGGACACTTTGCAAAAGATGGGCCTCAAAGGCGATGATAAGCGGGGCGACCTGACGGACATCGCTGCCGATTCTATCCAGATGTATTTGCGGGAAATCGGCAAAGTGCCTCTGCTCAAGCAGGAAGAGGAGATGATGTACGCCAAGCGCAAAGAAAAAGGAGAGATTGAAGCTAAGAAAAAATTAATTGAATCTAATTTGCGTCTGGTCGTTTCTATCGCCAAAAAATTCACCGGCCGTTCGCTGACCTTGTTAGATTTGATTCAGGAAGGTAACATCGGATTATTTCGCGCTGTCGAAAAATTTGATTACCGCAAGGGCTATAAATTTTCCACCTACGCTACCTGGTGGATCCGTCAGGCTATCACCCGTGCTTTAGCTGATCAGTCCCGAACTATCCGTATTCCCGTACACATGGTGGAGACGATTAATCGCTTTAACCAAATTGAGCGCCGCTTGGTGCAGGAGCTGGGTCGCGATCCCTTGCCTGAAGAAATCGCCGCGGAAATGGGTGAGGACATCGACAAGATCAGACAGATTATAAAAATTTCCCAGGAAACTGTTTCTCTGGAGGCCTCGGTGGGCGATGACGATGAGGACAGTACTTTGGGCGACTTTATTGAAGATGAAAAAAATATCGGTCCGGACCGGGTGGCCGCCCTAAAATTGCTCGGCGATCATGTCAAAAAAGTAATCGGCGACCTGACTCCCCGGGAGCAGAAAATACTGGAAATGCGTTTTGGACTGATGGACGGTGTAGCCCATACTCTGGAGGAGGTTGGCCAGGAGTTCGGCGTGACCCGCGAGCGCATCCGTCAGATCGAGGCCAAAGCTTTGGAGCGCATCAAAAAGCACGAAGATATGCGCAAACTCCGGGACTACTAAAAAATACCTTGGCTGAGCCCGTTTTTCCAGCGGGTCTCAGCTTTTTTTTAGCCTATTTGTATGCTATGATATAGGATATAAATAGATTGTTTTAGCAGATTAATATATATGTTTTTAACCACTCATGCGGCCGCGGCACTCTATGTCGGCACCCAGGTTCACGATCCTTTGCTGGCTCTAGCTATCGGCTTTGCCTCGCACTTTGTCATGGATGCCGTTCCGCACGGTGATGAGACGCTGGGCAGTCACCATATCACAACGCGCGGAAAATATTTTTACCTGGCCAAAGTGGCTTTTGTAGATTTATTTTTAGCCGGCAGTCTAGTGTTTTTTTATATGCATCGCCGGCCGGAAGTAGATCGTCTGGTAGTGGCGGCCGCGGCCTTTGGGTCCTGGCTGCCGGATTTTCTCTGGCTGGCCAACCGCTTGCTGAAGATCAAGATCCTGACTTTTTATACCCGGATGCACGACCGGATTCATGAGCTGATTAATTGGCAATTCTCTCCGGTCTATGGCGTGCCCTTTCAGATTATCATTACCATCCTGTTTATGAAGATGTTGTTTTAGTAATATTTTTGCGCGATGAAAATAAAGCTCGCAAATCCTGGCCGTCGACCAATCTATGTTTGGTTGATTTTTTTATCGGCGACTCTAGTTTTGTACGGGGCCGGCATGCATATTTATTTTTTGTCCGATGATTGGCATTGGCTGTATCTGGGACAAGAGCGAGCCATAGACGGCAGTTTATTTTTGAGCAATTATGCCGGCCAGACCGGCGACGGATCTTATAATCCGTTTTTATTTTTGATTTTTAAATTGTTCTATGTCCTGTTCGGCTTAAAGTTTTGGGCTTACCATCTGATCAGCATCCTCGTACACGCTACCAACGGTTTGCTAGTATATTTGTTGGCCAGGAAATTATTTGTTGTCGGCCAACGAAACATAGCTTGGTTTTGGCCGGTCATTATCGGAGCAATGTTTATTGTCTGGCCTAACCAGGTGGAGACCGTCACCTGGCTGTCGGCCTGGGCGCATTTGTGGCCGACATTCTTCTTTTTATTATCTCTGCTCAGTTATTTACATTTTCGCTCGTCTAGTCGCCGGTTTTATTTGTTTTTATCCGTCCTGTTATTTACCATAGCTATTTTTACCAAAGAAACTACGCTGAGCTTGCCGTTTATTATATTAGTGAACGAGATGTTTCTGGGGCGGCTTTGTCAGACTACCCGACCGGATTATCTGAGGGTTCGTTATTTTTTTTACATTCTTTTATTTTTTCTATTATTACGTTATGGTGCTACCGGCATGTGTCTGGGATATTATATGGCGCCGGTCTTAGGTCTTGACCCGTTGGCGTGGATTGCGCGCTTGGCGATATACGGATCAGAGCTAGTCAGCTTTGGTTTCCTGAGAATCTTGCTGAGCAAAATCGTTTATCATTATCAGCTACTAGTTGCCATTTTGGTTTTACTATTTTTAGCCGGCAGTACTTATGGCTTATATGTTAGGAAAAAGTTTTTTTTGCTGGCGGTGGCCGGGAGTCTGCTGATAGCGTTGGGGCCATTTTTACTTTTAGATTTGCACCGTACTACTTTTGCCGATGAGAGATATCTGTATTTGCCGTCTGTTTTTTTTGTGATCGGCCTGGGTTATATTCTCAGCTTTTGGCCACGGCGTTATTGGCCACGGACCATACTGATAGTGATCGGTATAATTTGTCTGGGCGTGGTGCGCTACAAATTGGACATCTGGCAACAGGCCGGCCGGCTCAGTCAGCAGACACTGGCCAGTTATGGCGAATTAAAACTAGCACCGGATCAGAAATTGGTCGCAGTGGGCCTGCCGGACAATCTGGCCGGAGCCCAACTCTGGCGCAACAATCTGTCTTTAGCCCTGGATTTTATCTATCCGGTTCCGGTAAGGCACCAGATAACGATGTTGCCGGTTTATGTCCAGTTAAATAAAGATAATCAGGACAAACATCTGCTTAACTGGCGCCAAGATGAGCTGGGCTGGTTTGGGGAGAGTGCCGACGGCAGTTTTGTGGTCACCGGCCTGACCTCGCTCACCCGCAACGGTTTTTATTGGGAGCTATGGAACTATAATTATCAAAATTATACGGCTAATACTATCCGGCTGATGCCGCAGACGGAGAAGCTAAAAGACTCGCTGGGTAGCGGACAAATAAAAATTTTTACTTTTGACCGCGGGCGATTCCGCATTCTAGAATAATCAGTTTACGGGAGCGTAAATCGTTTGATTATTCCGCGATTTTCAGTTATTCTTATGGTAGCAATAGCTAATTTACTCCATAAAAAAGGATGAAAGAAGAGTTAAAGGTAGAGAAGTTGGGCGTGCTGTTGGAGCCCACTAAACAACCATTTGAAAAAAGGGCGGTCTTAAATCCGGGCTGCTATCAAGACGGCGAATTTGTGCATGTATTTTATCGGGGCATTGATCATGATAATCATTCCAGCATCGGCTATGCTAAATTAAAGGGGCCGACCAAAGTGGTACAGAGATTTAAAAAGCCCGTCATTTCCCACAGCTATCAATATGAAAAGGCCGGCGCGGAAGACCCCCGGATCGTCAAGCTGGGAAAAACTTTTTATCTGACTTATGTCGCTCACGACGGCAAAAATGCGCTGACAGCTTATGCCACCAGCCGTGACTTAAAAAAATTTAAAAAACGCGGCTTGATCAGCCCCTTGGTGACCTACGACACCTCCGCTTCCCTGTTTCGAAAAAACAAGCTCAAGGACCGTTATTTTATGTTTGAGGCCTACTATGAGGAATCGGCCGGAGATGATATTTTGCTGTGGTTCAAGGATGTATTTTTATTTCCACGCAAGTTTAAAAACCGCTTTGCCATGCTGGCCAGAGTCCTGCCGGACATCCATATCATTTTTTTCCGGAGTTTCAACCAGTTGAAACAAAGGAGTTTTTGGAAAAATTATTTAAAGCGACTATCCAGCCACGTGGTTTTGGAAAATAAATACTGGTTTGAATCCCGCAATATCGGCGGCGGCGCTCCGCCCATTTACACCAAGGACGGCTGGCTAGTGATCTTTCATACCGTGTCGGAATCAAATAAATCCAGAATATATTATGCCAGCGCCGCTTTGCTGGATAAGACTAATCCGCAAAAAGTCATCGGACGACTGAGCAAACCTCTGTTTTCTCCGGATCAGGAATGGGAGAAAAGAGGTTTTGTTAATGACGTCGTCTTTCCCACTGGCACGGCCATTTTCGGCAAAGACCTCTATATCTATTATGGGGCGGCCGATAAACGCATTGCCGTCGCCCGGGTAAATTTTCGGCAACTAATCAAGAAACTTAAAGCAACTCCGCAGAAATAAGACTATGACTCCCTTGCGCGCTAAAGTCGAATCGAGTCAGATACTGTTTGTCAGCACCTACCCGCCTCGGGAATGCGGTATTGCTACTTTTACCCAGGATTTGACCCAGGCTCTGGATAAAAAATTTAGCCCCCTGGTTAAAACTAAGATTTGCGCTCTGAACGAGCAGGCTACTTCTATATATAACTATAATCAAAATGTAGTCCAACAGGTCGCGGCCAGCGAGCTGGAGAATTATGTTTCCGGCGCCAATAAGATCAACGCCCGTAGCGAAGTCAAGCTGGTCAATATTCAGCATGAGTTCGGGATTTACGGCGGGTATTGGGGTAATTATTTGATACCCTTTATGCAAGCTCTGGATAAGCCGATTGTGGTGACCCTGCATTCGGTTTTGCCCCGGCCTCAGGAATATGTCCGCAAAGTTGTGCAAATGATGGCGGCCCGGGCTCAGGCGCTGGTGGTGATGAACAGGCTCTCGCAAAAAGTACTGATCCAGGATTACCAGATTCCCCAGTATAAGATTTTTTACATCCCGCACGGCATACCGCAGGTGATGTACGGATCGGGCCAACCTTTTAAGGAACAATTGGGACTAAGCGGCAAGATCGTATTGTCCACTTTTGGTTTGCTCAGTGACAATAAAGGCATCCAATATGCCATCCGGGCCTTACCCAAGATCGTGCAAAAATATCCTCAGGTTGTTTATTTGATTATCGGTGAAACTCATCCTAATGTCCGTAAAAATGAAGGTGAGCATTATCGTAATTTTCTCAATAAGGAAGTGAAAAGACTCGGCCTCAGTAACCAGGTTAAATTTTATAACAAATATATCAATCTGGAAGAGATCACAAATTTTTTACAGGCCACCGATATTTATATTTCTACTACGCTTAGTCAGGCCCAGTCTGTGAGTGGTACCCTCTCTTATGCCTTGGGTTGCGGACGCCCGGTGGTCAGCACGGCCACCCACTATGCCGAACATATTATCACCAAGAAAAATGGCATCCTGGTTCGTTTCCGCAATGCTAGTGATATCACCAAAGCGGTTTTATCTTTACTCGGCGACGACAGGACCAGGTTGGCTATGGGCGCGCAAGCCTACAAAGATACTCGGCCGATGATTTGGCCTAATGTGGCCGAGTCTTATTATAAAATCTACAAAAAAATCGCCTCTTTGGCAGGGGAGAGCAATAAACTGCCGCCCATCAAGCTGGACCATCTAGTCAGACTGACCGATGACTTTGGTGTGGTTCAGCATGCTCGCTACAGCCGGCCGGAAAAAAGATTTGGTTATAGCACCGACGATATGGCTCGGGCGCTGATTGTCTGCGCTCAATATTTACAGCTCGGTTCCTCCGGTATGGCCGCAAATCTGATGCGGATTTATATGAAATTTTTGAAATTCGCCCAGAAAAAAAACGGCAGTTTTGTTAATATCGTCACCCAGCAGAGGCGCCGGACCGCGGCTATCGAGGATGATGTACAGGGTCGGGTGATTTGGGCCCTAGGTTTTGTCAGCGCCCAAGCTAATGTAGCGGAAGACATAAAAAAAGAAGCGCGCCATTATTTTAAGAAAATTTTTCCTTTAATCAAGCGATTGAAGGCGCCGCGATCTATGGCCTTTGCTCTTTGCGGATTATATTATTATTTACAGGCCTTTCCTCAAGAACAGAAAGTGAAAAAATCGTTGGCCCAGCTGGCTGATCACTTGGCTTTGCTTTATGAACACAATGCTTCCTACAAATGGCATTGGTTTGAAGATTTTTTGACTTATTCCAACGCTAAATTACCCGAAGCGCTATTTTTGGCCTATGATCTGCTACGGAAAAAGCGCTACCTGAAAGTGGCTCAGGCCTCGCTCAAATTTTTAGATTCGCTGACCTTTGGGCCCAAGTATTTTGCTCCCATCGGGCAAAACGGTTGGTGTTTTAAGGATAAAACTCGCGCGTATTTTGACCAGCAACCGGAAGACGTTTCCACTATGGTCCAGGCCAAAATCTTGGCTTATAAAATTACTAAAAATAAAAAACAGCTAAGCGACGCCTTGCGGGCCTTTCAGTGGTTTCTGGGAAAAAATTATCTGGGCCTAATGGTTTATGATGAGCTAACCGGCGGTTGCCACGACGGGTTGGGACAGTTTGAGCTCAATCTGAACCAGGGAGCAGAGTCCACTATTTGTTATTTGATGGCGCGGTTGGCTTTACAGGATCCGGTTTTAGTTAAATTAAAATAAAAAAATATGAAATTAACCAATGACGGTTATCAGCAGGCGATCAGGGTTTTACAACATTGTGCCCGTCCCAGCGGCTGGTTTGCTTCGGGTCTGCCCGGGGGTTATGCCGGGCTATGGGCCCGGGACAGCATGACTACTTCCCTGGGAGCCGCGCTGATAAAAAATAAATTCAAGCCGACATTTAAGGCCAGCTTAGCCCTGCTTAGTAAAAATCAATCGGCGCTGGGACAAATCCCCAATGCCGTGGGAGATTATAACGAAGACAGAAAATCCCGGGTGACTTTTAATACCATTGATTCTACTTTGTGGTATATTATCGGCCAACATATTTACGCTCAAGCTTATCACGACGGCAGTTTATTAAAAAAATATAAAAAAAATATTGACCGAGCTTTTTTATGGCTGGCTTATCAGGATCCAAATGAAGATAAATTGTTGGTACAGCAACCGACCATGGACTGGCAAGACGCGTTTCCGCACAAATATGGCCGGGTCATCAACACCCAGGCTCTGCATTACGGCGCCTTGCGTTTGGCCGGAAAAAAATCGCAGGCCGAGCATATTAAAAAAGTAGTGAACGGCAATATAGAAAAATATTTGTCGCTCTATGATAAAAAGAGGGGCTATTATCTGCCTTGGGTTTGGAAAAATCACGACGGCGACCGGGAGCAGGAAACCTGGTTTGACACCCTGGGAAATCTGCTGGCTATAATTACCGGTTTAGCTACGCCCAAAATCGCCGAGAAAATCCTGGACTATATCGAGCAAAAAAAAATCAACCGGCCCTATCCCTGCCAGGCGATCTATCCGCCGCTCCGGCCGGCCGACAAAGAGTGGCAGTCCTATTTTTCCAAAGCTATTTCTAAACCTTATGATTATTTAAACGGAGGGATCTGGCCTTTTATCGGCGGTTTTTATGTCGCGGCTCTAGTTAAAACCAAAAGACACTCCCGGGCCCTAAGCGAGCTGGAGCGTCTGAGTCATGCTAATAAATTAGGTAAAGACCGGGTCTGGGAATTTAATGAGTGGCTGGGCGGCCGGAGCGGCCGACCACAGGGCGCACCTTACCAGGCCTGGTCGGCCGGAACTTATCTTTTTGCCCGGCAGTCCGTGCTGGACAAAAAAGTTCCCTTTTTTAATTACTAAGGTTTAATTTTTCCCGGACAATCTTGATACAGCGCAGAGCCAGGTTTTGGTATTGAAATTTATCCAAGGCATGGACAGCGGCTTGCTGTCCGATTTTATTTCGCAGATTATCGTCGGTCAGCAGATCCAGGGTGTATTTGGCCAGCTCATCGGTATCGGCCCGATAAGCCAGAGTTTTGTGCTTATCAAATTTCATCTTAAAGGGCTGGTCAAAACCCATTTCTTTACTGACCCACTCTTCTTCCAGATCGACGGTGGAGGCGACCTTGGCTAAAAATCCGGTCTGGCCGTGGATGATAGTATCGCGGGGGCCCATAGCGTCGATGGAGATCACCGGCTTGCCGCAGGCCATGGCTTCCATCTGGATCATGCCAAAACCTTCGATGCGACTGGGGGCGGCATAGATATCGCAGGCATTGAGCAGATAGGGCATGAAGTCATGGTGGAAGTAGTCTTCGATATAAATAATTTTTTTAGGGTCCAGGCCCAGCTCGCTGATCAGCTGCATTTCCTCTTTGTGGTGGTTGCGGGCGCATTTGCTACCGCTGGCTTTACAAACATATTTATAATTAGGGTATTCTTTATCAATTTTAGCCAAGGCTTTGATCATTTCCTGAGCTCCTTTAGAGGTGACGTCGCCGCCGATAGTCAGTAGCATTTTTTCGTCCTCTTTGACACGGAGCATCTTGCGGACTTGGCGGATGCTGGCTGAGTCCCGGGGCATAGGCTTAAATAAACTGGCCTCATAACCGACATGTAAGACTTCGTAGTTTTTGACATCTATACCATCTCGTTTATAAGTGTCAATTACCCATTGGGAAGTGGTAAAAACCAGCGGTAGTTCACTGAGTATCTTATGATAGTTGGCCACCCAACCGTCCGCCAATAACCAGGGTATTGGCTGTAGCTTATAATCCATCGGACTATAGATCAGGTCGGGTGTATCGGCCCACCAGCCGATGCCGATGACCGCATCCGGCTGAAATACTTTATAACACCACTCTTTTTCTTTTTTCTTGGCCTGGTAATGGCAGGCTAAAACATCGACGCCGTGTTCCAATAGTCCTTTGTGGAGCAGGTGTCCCTGGATGGACAGACTGCCGCCGTTGTTGGGGTATTCATAGAGCAAAAGGATTTTCATAGGTTTGTTTAATGATAAATTTTAAAAGTTTCCTTAGCTAAACAACTGATATTTTCAAATGATTTCGGGCTAAAGCCGTAAAGTTTTTTGATAATATTTTTTTTATTTTTTAATGCGCCAAGATTTATTTTGACGGTCCAATCAATGCTTCGGGGCGGGGGATTGATAATCCTTTTTTTATTATTCAGCCGGTAAGCGAAAAAAAATAGCTGATCACAGATTAATTTTTTGTTTTGCACCAATTTTTTTACCACGCGGTGCACGCCGCGATGCCTGGGGTGGCCGTATTCACCGTTTGCGCCATGAGTAAAAATATAATCAAATTTTTTTGTCGCAAATTGCTTTAAAATCCTTTTGGCAATCGGTGCTTGGCTGGCCCGGATACTCATCAGGCCCTCGTCTTCCAGGTCGGACATGATGCCGCGGGCGCTGTAGTGTCGGCAGACTTTCCTAAATTTAGGAGCGCGATCAGCATCATCGGCGCGGCAGAGAGCAAAGATGGTCCAGCGGATGTTTTTGTAGCGGGCGATAGTGCCGCCCATCCAAATAGTCTCGTCATCGGGATGGGCGACGATGATCAGTCCGGAGCCGCTATTTTTCATAAGCGGCCGCACGGCGGGCGATTATTTTTTTAAAGCGGTCGATAATCACCGTTTCCTGGGCTTCGAGCCGGTATTGCTTGGCCGTATAATAGGCGGCCCAGTCGGCAATAGCCAAGGCCTGAAAGATTTTGTGCCAGCGGTTTTTTCCCAGAAGCGGCCAGAGCAGTACCGGTAATTTTTTCTGGGCATAGAGGGTTTGCAACACTTTCATCCGGATCGTCACCGGCGGATAATCATCGCGGTCGGTCAAGAAAATAAAATAAAAGCGTTCCGACAGTTTTTTGGTGCTTTTTTCCCGGTCAAAGCCGACCATCTCGTTGTGATTGAGCTCGGGCAAAACATTGTAAAAGGCGGGAATTTTGCCGGTTTCATTAAAGCGGATTTTCCAGTTGTAGCCCAGGCCGACATGCTGCTCGGAAGTATAGATGACGGGGATAAATCCTTTTAGTTTTCGGGCCAGAGCTCGGCCGGCTTTTTCTGCCCGGCCCTGATTGATCATCAGGGCGGCCATCCTGATTTCGCTCAGAATTTTATCTTGTTGCATCAGCTGGAGCATAGCCACCAGACTAAAACCGAGCGCTGAACGCGGCTCGATGCCGGTGTCGGGAATCTTGATGTAGGGCACATGGTGTTCAATAGCTAAAGCTAGTAATTTGCCGCCGGTGGTCGCGCAAGCTAGGGGAATTTTTTTTCGCCGGGCCTGCCGGAAAGCGGTGATGGCTTCGGCGGTATTGCCCGAGTAGGAGCTGATGATGGTTAAATATTTTTTTGGATTAGCAACGGCCGGCAGACCGTAATCGCGGTGGATGACTAGATTCAGTCCGGGATAATAATCCTTGATAATGTCGGCCGCCAGATGGGATCCGCCCATGCCGCAAACCACAAAATTTTTCATCTTCCGGAGCGAACCGTTTTTTACTCGGGGACGATAGCTGAGCTGTTGCGCAAAACTCCCGATCGCTTGTTTCATATTCATATATTTGGCAATAATTATTTTTTATCATCCCAGAGCAGGGCGGCGCCTATAGCTACGGCGTCATTACCCAGCTTGGCCGGAACAATTTTAATTTTTTTAGCCAGGGGAGAGACAATTAATTTTTCCAGTAATTTTCTGTCCGGAGTCAGCGCTCCCCGTCCGCCCAAGACGATTATTTCCGGGTCAAAAATATTTACCAGATTGGCCAGTCCCTGGGCGTGCAATTTTTTTTGATAAGCCGGACGGCCTTGGCTAGCTTGGTATAGTTTTTCCCAGGTTTTTCCGGCGTCAATGACCATTTCGCCGAATTCGGCTTCGGAAGAGTGCCAGCCGCGGTAGAGTTGGCCTTTTTGGAACATAATGCCGCCGCCAATGCCTGTGCCCAGGGCTACGGCCAGGACCCGACCACGACTCCGGGCAGCGCCGATCTTGGTTTCAGCCCGTAAAAAACATTTGACGTCATTATCAAAACGCACTTGCCGACCGAATAATTTTTTTAAAACCAAGCCCTCCAAAAAACGCAGATTCGGGCTGTCCAGCAGGCGGCCGGTTTTAAAATCTAAAATTCCGGCCAGGCCGATACCTACCCGCCAAGCGGGAAAACGATCCAGGCCGGCCTTGAGCTTGGCCAGGCTGACGCCCCGGCTGTGCCAGCGGTCAATAATTTTTCGGCCGTCCCAGAGCACCAGGTTTATTTTAGATCCGCCGATATCTATTCCAACAACTGTTTTTTTGTTATATTTTTCCTTCATTGCCGGATAATTATTAATTATATTATACTATTTCCCCTAGAGTTTAACAATTGTTCGGGTGTTTTAAATCATTGACAAATCAGTGTTTTATGTTATTATAAATTGTTTTTGAAAAGGTTCTTAAATTCCAATCAGGAGGGGCGGTGGCCAATGTTCATCTTGCGTCTGGGTCTGATCATAGTGTTGGGAACGTTTTCAGTCTGGCTCATCGACCAGGCGGTCAGCCTGATTCAGATTTGGGACGACTGGAGTCTGATCAAAGGCGTAGCCGTGCTGGTCGGCCTGTACTGGCTCTGGTACCATTTTTTGCTCGGCCGAGTGGGCCGTAAGCTTTGGCCGATGCGCCATATTGATCGCGACTAAGCGGCCACAACCGTTAAAAGGTCTGTTTCTATCCGGGAAACAGACCTTTTCTAACTGCTAATTGTCATTCAGATAATATTTATCTAAGAAAACCGATGTGCGCTCCTGGCGTCTCCTATATTTAATAATTAATAAATAAATTTAAAAAACCCCCGCCACGCTGTCCGTTTCGGATTTGGGGCGGGGGTTTGTCTATTGGTCGGCAGGCAAGGGACGCCGGTCGGTCTCTTTTTCGGACCGACGGCAGATGGTGCAGATCCAGACCAGCTTTTTGTGGTACTTGCGCACGCAGACAAAGACGGTGATGAGATTGCAGACCTGGCAAAAGAATTCTTTGGTCTGGCCGGGGGCGGGCATAGGCGCATCTCCTTTTGAAAAAAACACCTGACCGATGATGATACTACAAAATATCGGTTTGGTCAAAATCTCCCCCCTGTTAAGGGGGAAAGCAAGGGGGTTTTGCCAAAATCAAAATTACTTGCTAAAATATAATAAATAAAAAAGCAGGCTCCTCAAGGAGTCTTTTATTTTAAAAATTTCGGTAAAAGAGTGAAATAAGCGATTTAATTAAAAATATGAAAAAAATAATAAAAAAGCAGTTAGTAGTTTATCAGGCTAAGTCCGGAGCCATTGAGTTTAGAGGTGATTGGCGCAAAGAAACATTTTGGGCAACCCAAGAGCAAATAGCTCATGTTTTTGATGTGGAAAGAAGCGTCATCACCAAGCATATTCGTAATATTTTAAGGGAAAAAGAGTTAAAAGCTGGTCGAGTATGTGCAAAATTTGCACATACTGCCACTGATGGAAAAATATATCAGGTTCAATTCTATAATTTAGATCTGATTATAGCGGTTGGCTATAGGATAAACTCAGTCATCGGCACAAAATTTCGTCAGTGGGCCACTAAAATGCTGCGTCAGCATATCACCAAGGGTTATACTATCAATCCCAAATCCATAAAATACAACTACGCGGAATTTCAGAAAGCTATTGCCAATATTAAATATTTGTTACCGCCGGATGCCAAATTAGCCAGTGCCGATGTTTTGGAATTAATATCAGCCTTTGCCGACACCTGGCTTTCATTAGAGGCCTATGATCAAGGCAAACTAAAGGTGAAGGGCGCGACTAAAAAATCTGTAGCTTTGACGGCCGATATATTGTCTCAGGCTCTAGCGGATTTTAAAGCGCAACTTATGAAACGCGGTCAAGCCAGCGCTTTGTTTGGTCAAGTTCGCCAGCACGATGCCATGGAAGCAATTGTAGGTAACATCATGCAGTCCTTTGGCGGTCAGAATCTCTATCCGACCATTGAGGATAAGGCGGCGCATCTACTTTATTTTATAGTGAAAAATCATCCCTTAGTAGATGGCAATAAGCGCAGTGGAGCCTATGCTTTTATTTGGTTTTTAAATAAAGCCAAAATCTTAAACCGTTCCAAGCTTAGCCCCGCCGCTCTAACCGCTTTAACTTTGCTGGTGGCGGAAAGCAGTCCGAAAGATAAGGATAAGATGATGGGGTTAATACTTAGATTACTGAAAGTTTAAAAAAACGCTCGGCTTTTTTAAACTATAAATTTATAAACCACACCCCGATAAATATCAGCACCATTGCCGACAACTTCAGTAAAATAGTAGAGCGTCGGATATCCTCCTTAATGATATTAGGAAAGCGCAGGGAAAGTATCATCACCCGCTCGCCGATCAGCCGGGAAAAAAGATAGAGGATTTCATTGGAAAATAAGATGCCCAGACAAATTTCTTAATAGTCTTTACTTCGACAAAAAACATGCGACGTAGGCGGGAGTTCAGAAATTTTGATTTTAACCTGTACCCTTGCTTTTCTCTCGACCCTGAGACCTCGAGACCGAAGGGCGCAGGGGACGATTGTTTGAGTTTTTATATTGACACCACTCTCTAATTGTAGTATTTTAAACTGTATTTCGTGCCTTTAAAATCTAGTCTTAGTATCAAAACCCCAGGGAGTAAAACCATGGACCCCTATCTGGAGTTTGACGCTTTTTTGCAACGCCTGTCCTTGCGTCTGGGGCAAGCTGTGGACGATGAGCTAGACCGGCTTCGCCAAGATGATCCGGTCCGCTGGATGGAGCAGGCGGAGATCTTTCGCTTGTTGGTCGCACCCTTTCCGTCTTACGGTCCCCTGAATCACGAGGTTCGGGCCGTCAATACAGCTCTGGACTATCTCTACACCACACATGCCAACCTGTTGCCGCGCATCCTGGGGCTGATCCTATCCCAAGCCAATCAGCACTATCGGTCGCATCTGACCCAGCTCACTGCCCTGACCAAAGAGCACACGCTACACGGAGTTTCCTCCGGCAGTCTGGTCCAGGATCTCTTGGATCATCTGCGCGAGGGCGGTTTGCCGCCGGAAAAACCAGCGGAATGATTTTCCATTGTCCAGCCAAAGGGAAAAATCATGGGCATCACCATCAAGCATAAGCGTTTGAAAAAAAACGCCAATCCTGGACCAAAGTCCTGTAGCATCCACAACACCTTGTCTCTGGACAAGCAACTGCTTTTTTCCTCCTTTGATCAGGCCTACTACAGCGCCATCATTGACCTCTATGGTCTGATCGGTATCCTCAAAGCTTTTGAGATCTTACCGGTCAAGGTAGAGCTAGTAGTGACCATACACCCGGACGGCGTGGGTTACGACGGCCAGCTAATCTACTACAACGAGTCCGACCGGGAAATAGCGGAGAATCTGCTCTGCTATCTGCGCCACCAGGCTGATCTGTATCAAGAGCGTCACGGCAGTATGCTTTCGCGCGTCGGTTTGACGCTCAGGCAGATGTGCTTTGTCCACGATGATCGCTAAACAACAATCAAACTAAAGAGAGGGCCATGGCTTCTATGATTTGCATCGGCCGGCTTTCTTCAGGTAAAGACGATCCCTTCTATCACCATCCGGTGGCAATGAGTCAGGTGGCGTACCGGGAAGATCAAGAAAAACGCCAGAGGACGTGGTCCTTTCAATGCACGGCCTGTGGCAACAAAAAGAAGATGTTTGTTTCCATGGATAATGAGCAGACCACCTTTGATCTGTTCGCGTCTGTGGACAGGAAAGGGGAGTGGCAGCTGTGAAGGATGCGATGTTGGCCAAGAAGCTTATCTTCTGCAAGATTTGCAGGGAAGTGACCTATTGGTCACACATCCGCATGCCGGACGGCAGTTACGAGCTGAGGTGCCTGTCCTGCACGTCGCCTCAACAAAAACAAGACTAGGAAGACTAGACAAGAATGTGACCCTGCACCAGTAGTTGCGCTACGGTGCAGGGTTTTTTACCAGATAAACCCCCAGCGA
>PQAE01000005.1 GCA_003104935.1 Parcubacteria group bacterium
GGTTCGATTCCCGTTACCCGCTCCAGAAAAAATATTTTGATAGACAGCCCGTGCTGTTTTTTATTTGGCAAAACTATTAAAAACTAATATAATAAGAGGGACTTATGAACGAAAAAATCGCCCCAAAACTAGACCCGCGCCGGAGTTATCTCCAAGTCGCACTCAATAGCACCTTGGAAGACGCCCGATTGATTATCAATCAGCTCCCTCTGAGTGATCGTATTATCGTTGAAGTCGGCACTCCCCTTATAAAGCGCTATGGGGAGGCTGGCATCAGACAAATCCGTGATTGGTACGCTCTGCACCTCTCCGGCATAACCACTACTACCGGCAGTTCGGCCGTACCAACGTCTTTTTTTGAGGTGCTCTCTATTATCATGAGCTCTGCAAAAACCAAATCCAAGGCCGCTTCCGCGACTACAAATGGCGCCAAAAAAAAAGACATTTTAAGTCCCTATATAGTCGCTGACCTAAAAACCATGGACCGCGGACAAACCGAGGTAGAAATGGCCGCTCGTGGGGGCGCCAACGCCGCTGTGGCTCTGGGCACGGCTCCGGTAGAAACGCTCAACGAATTTATAGCCGCTTGTGAGGCTAACGGCCTGGACGCCATGATTGATATGATGAATGTTGACTACCCCTTGGGTGTCTTACGCACGCTAAAAAAAATACCGCCCGTAGTAATTATTCATCGCGGAGTAGATGAAGAAAAATTTAATCATGAAAAACAAATACCCCTTCATGAAATTAGAAGAATTAAGGGCAATTATAATATTATGATATCCATCGCGGGCGGCGATACTCTACGCGAAGTACAAAGCTCTGTTTTTAATGATGCCGACATAGTGGTGGTCTGGAAATCGGTCTTCCAGAAAACAGAAGAAACCATCGATCTGATCAATGGTTTCCTCAAAGCGATAAAGTAAATTTTTTATTTAGTCTTTTCTTTGAGATACTGGGAAAGACTTTTTATTCCCTCAAAAAATTCTACCGGCAGAGCAAAAATAACGGTCTTTGACGGATCGGGATTTATCTTTTCTATGGTCTGTAGTGTACGCATAGAAATACCGGCCGGGGCGGCGCTGAGTACGTTGGCGGCCTGCGCCAGTTTTTCGGCGGCGGAAAATTCTCCTTCTGATCGGATGATTACTGCCCGACGTTCGCGCTCGGCCTCGGCCTGTTTAGCCATCACCCGTTTCATATCGGCCGGCAGTTCTATGTCTTGAATTTTAATATCTGTCACTAAGATTCCCCATTGACTAGTGGCTAGGCCTACTATTTTTTGAATCTCTTCGGCGATCTGTTCACGTTCAGATAAAAGCGTATCCAACTCTATGCCGCCGATAACGTCGCGCAGAGCCGCCTGGGCATATTGCGATACAGCCAAAGTGTAGTCCTGAATATTTAAAATGGCTTTTTCAGCGGACTGAACCTGAAAATATACCACCGCATTTATACCCACCGGCACGTTATCCTTGGTAATCACCTCCTGTTGAGGAATATCAGTGGTGGTAATACGCATGTCCACCTTAATCATTTTCTGAAAAAGAATAAAAATCCAGTTTAATCCGGGCTGTTTGGTGCTGGTATATTTACCCAGAGTCAGGACAACGCCGCGTTCATACTGATTAATAACACGTAAGCCGATTATAATGAAAAAAATTATAATAACGACTATCCAACCAATAAATACCCACATAAAATCTTAATAAATTTATTAATTACATCTTCTTTTATTATATCATAAGCCCTTAATGCCTAGCAATCAACTTGGTGAATAAAAAAATATCGCGTTTGGCGCGATAGATTCTTTTATTAAAATTATTGGTTTTCAACAACTTAAAGGTGAAAAGCTTTTTCGCCTCGCTGTGCCTTGAGGCCCAGCGTCGACAAAATTTATACTCCTTAGAAAGGAGGTGATCCATCCACAGCTTCCGCTACGGATGCCTTGTTACGACTTCACCCCTATCATTGGTCTTACCTTAGTCCAACAAATGTCGGCTTTCGGGTACTCCCAACTCTCTTGGTGTGACGGGCGGTGTGTACAAAGCCCGAGAACGTATTCAACGCTGCGTAGCTGATCAGCGTTTACTAGCGATTCCAACTTCATGGGGTCGAGTTGCAGACCCCAATCCGAACTGGGACCGGTTTTGATAGGATTAGCTTCACCTTGCGGTTTTGCGACCCATTGTACCGGCCATTGTATCACGTGTGTTGCCCAAGGCGTAAGAGCCATGCTGATTTGACGTCATCCTCACCTTCCTCCCCGTTAAACCGGGGCAGTCTCCTGTGATTATTTAACACAGGACAAGGGTTGCGCTCGTTAAGGGACTTAACCCAACATCTCACGACACGAGCTGACGACAACCATGCAGCACCTGTATAGCACTCTCGAAGAAGTTCTAGTTTCCTAGAATTTGCAGCTAGATGTCAAGCCCTGGTAAGGTTCTTCGCGTTGCGTCGAATTAAACCACATGCTCCACCGCTTGTGCGGGCCCCCGTCAATTCCTTTGAGTTTTAGCCTTGCGGCCGTACTTCCCAGGCGGGACACTTAATGCGTTAGCTTAGTTAGACAGCGCTGGCAGGGTCGATACTGCCAACGCTTAGTATCCATCGTTTACGGCGTGGACTACTGGGGTATCTAATCCCATTCGCTACCCACGCTTTCGTCTCTCAACGTCAGGTGTGTTCTAGCAAGCTGCCTTTGCTTTTGGTGTTCTTACCGATATCAACGCATTTTACTACTACACCGGTAATTCCGCTTGCCTCTCCCAACCTCTAGAGGGAAAGTATTTCTGGCAGTCTTGAGGTTGAGCCTCAAGATTTAACCAAAAACTTTTCCCACAGTCTACAGACGCTTTACGCCCAATAAATCCGGGTAACGCTTGCCACCTTCGTATTACCGCTGCTGCTGGCACGAAGTTAGCAGTGACTTATTCATCAGGTACCGTCACTAGTTCGTCCCTGATAAAAGGTCTTTACACTCCGAAGAGCTTCATCGACCACGCGGCATTGCTCCTTCAGACTTTCGTCCATTGAGGAAGATTCTTGACTGCAGCCTCCCGTAGGAGTCTGGGCAGTGTCTCAGTCCCAGTGTGGGGGGTCACCCTCTCAGGCCCCCTACCCGTCGTCGCCTTGGTAGGCCGTTACCCTACCAACTAGCTGATGGGCCACAGGCCCCTCTTCGTCCGTCGTTCCCCGCTTGCGCGAGGACAGGCTTTACATGGGAATGACTTGCGTCCCCCCATGACTATCGGGAATTATCTCAGATTTCTCCGAGTTATGCCCGAGACGAAGGTAGATTACCAATGTGTTACTCTCCCGTTTGCCACGCATGTCTTGCGACACACGTTCGACTTGCATGCCTTAGACATGCCGCCAGCGTTCACCCTGAGCCAGGATCAAACTCTCATAAAAATTTATTATGATGTTGTCAACCAAACTAACTTTGTGGAAACCACAGAGTGTAGCAGGATCTCCGCCAAAGGCGGATCAGCCTCTGGCTGAAAACTCTCATAAAAATATGTAGTTTGTCTTTTCTCGCCCTGCGGGCGAGAATAGCTCAAATTTCAAATTGAATTGAAGTGTTTTTTAAAAACACTAAAAAATTGTTGCTAAAAGCTTTTCACTTTCAAGTTGTCAAATAACCTTTTCCTCCCCGGGATCAATCCGAGGGTTAATTTTTGTTGTGCGATTCTACCCCTCGACTCCGTCGCTCTTATCGCGACTTCGCTCGAGGTTAATTTTCGCACGGCGAAAATTAAGAAAAAACAGTAAGGTCCTAAAATTTGGGCTCTACTGCCTTGGCTTAATTGCAACCCTGATTTATTAATATGCTACGAATGCAAATTCAATTTGTTAATTGCTCCAATATATTAAAGCATTTCCTGAGCTTTGTCAAGTGCCAAAGCTGTAAATTATACTCAAATCTAATGCCCACGACCGGCTGGCCGTGGGCATTGTTTTCTTCGTTGTTCTGGGGGGTCTAGCGATTGACCGGTGGCCTAATCAGCCGCCGAGTATAGATGTCCTAGTAGGTCAAGAAGGTAGCACCACAACGGGCGCAAAAATTGCCTTCTGGCACCAGGCGCTCACAACGCGAGCATTGCCCATCTTGCCACTTCGCCTGATCGACACGCGCCGCTTGTTCGAGGATCCTGGAAAGGCGATCCTCCCGGATTGAAGCCAAGACCATCGCTGACCTCCTCGTGCTAGGGAACGGACCAACAAAATATTATAGTCCTAAAAATTAATTTTTGTCAATAAAGTAAGAACCTGATGATACTGCGCCATGAGGAATATTTTCACAAAGATAGATAATAAAATCACTTCTCGCCCCGTAGCGACGCTTTGTGGGGTCAAAGGATCAGCTTCTATGTTTACTCTGTTTATCTCGCCACTCTTTTATTTTCTGATGATGACCGGAAAATAATATTTTGGGCACTTTAAGCCCCCTGAACTCCGGTGGACGAGTATATTGCGGATATTCAATATTAAACTCCTTCGTTTTTTTATTATATTCGGAAAAAGATTCGTCTTGTACCGAGGCTTCTTTACCCACTACTCCCGGCACCATTCTAGCCACCGCATCAATCAAACAAGCCGCGGCCAGCTCCCCGCCGGTCATAACAAAATTGCCCAGGGATATCTTCTCATCGACAAATTTATCAATCCGCGCGTCGATGGCCTCGTAGTGCCCGGCGATTAAAACCAGTCTCCGGTATTTAGCCAGTCTTTTGACTTGATTCTGATCCAGGGTTTTTCCTCTGGGGGTAAGCAGAATAATGCGTGTGCCTTTGGTTTTTTTGGGCACTACTTTTTTTAGTGTTTTATAAACAGGCTCAATCTGAATGACCATGCCCGGCCCTCCGCCATAAGGTTTGTCATCGACAGTGTGTCGTTTGTCTTTAGTAACCGCCCGGATATCGTGAGTTTTTATGCTGATTATTTTTTTGGCCTGCGCCCGGGCTAAAATAGAGGCGGAAAAATAGCTGTCTAGTGCCTCGGGGAAAATGGTAAGTAAATCAAATTTCATTAGCGTGATATTTTAGTAAATATTTTTCTAAATCTAGAGGGAATTAGTCTGTTGATTTTATCTTTAATATAGTCTTCTATTTTTTTATCAAATTTTTCGGCCCGCTGTTTCAAGCTTTTGTCTTCTTCCGGCACCGGCTCCGGCAAATGCAGAGTAATATGTTCTGCGCGCAATTCTGCTTCTTTTTTATCGGCCACTGCCTGTTCCAGTAAGAGCCGGCGCCGGATTCTTAACAGCCGTTGATACTCTACGTCTTTTTTTAATGCCCGCGCCAAACTAACTCCCATCAACCCGCGCTGGACATAAAACTCTTCGATATCTTTTATTGTCCGGGTCATATCGTCGCTTATAATTTCACGATACAACAAATATAAATAAAAAGAAAGCCGCGCTCAGCGCGGTCTTTCTTTAAATTGTGTGATAATTTATAATTTTAGATCGTCTACATCTTCCGTCGCCAGGGGCTTTTCCATACGAGGAGCGGATGGACGTCCCTCTTTGTCGGGCTCATAGACCTTCAGATTGACGTAAGAATTATTCTTGTTGCCAATGATCCGGAGCAGGGTGCGTAAAGCGCGGGCGGTTTGTCCTTGCTTGCCAATGACCTTGCCCATTTCTTCTGGGTTAACCTTGAGGGTAAGGAGCACGCCTCTCTCGTCGATGGTTCTCTCTACCACAACCTCGTTTGGTTTGTCCACAATTGCCTTCACAATTGTTTCTAAAAAATCTTTGTCTTCCATTTCTTTAATGTTAATGGTCTTATTTAAATTACTAAGAACTACTTTAAAAAATAATACAATAAAATACCAATAAGGTCAAATTACTAAGCGGTTGGAGCTGATGGTTCCGCCACTGTTTCCAGTGCAGGCGAGTCCACCGGTGCCTGAGCTTTAGCCGCCACTTGCTTAGCAGCGGTTTGCTTGGCCATTCTCTTTTTACTGATCGTCACCGCTCTCTTTTTGACGCCAGTGATGATTTTCTCCTTAACTAAAATATTGTGCACGACAGTGGTAGTCTGCGCCCCTTGGCCGATCCAATATTTTATCCGTTCGGCTTTAAATGTAGCCTTTTTGCTATGCGGATCATAGTTGCCTAAAACTTCCAAATTATCACCATACATATCTTTGGTTTTCTCCGATACTACCAGGCGATAAAGGGGTTTTTTCGTCCGACCAATTCTGGCCAATCCAATTCTTAACATCTTTAGCTATAATTTAATAATAATTTAGATTTAACGGGGTGAATGTTACTATAACCGGCCATATATGTCAACCCCGTTAGATTCTGCCGCCATCTGACGGGGTGCCCAGTCAAATTTCAATAGTTAGGGTCGACAATTTTTTGTTTTATGGCGGTTGATGTTATAATATAATAGAAAAATTACATGCCTATCCCCGCCACAATTAATATAGTCGTGCCGGTTTTCAACGAAGAAGCGGTGCTGGAAAAAAATATTTTGCTACTTTGGGAATTTGCTCAAAAAACTCTATCACACTATAACAGCCAAATAATCATCGCCGACAATAATAGCCGCGACAACACCGCCGCGATCGGCCAAAGACTAGCTTTGTCCCGGGGTATCAAATATTTTTTTATCCCCCAAAAAGGGCGAGGCCTAGCCCTACGAAAAACTTTCTTAGAAAACCAGGCCGACTTTCATGTTTACATGGATATAGATCTAGCCACCGATTTGTCCGCGCTACCGGTACTGGTCCGGGCCCTGGTTGAAGAAAATTATGACCTAGTGACCGGTTCCCGCTTCTGGCCCGGCTCGAAAATAAAACGCAGTTTGTTGCGAGAAATAATTTCCCGCGGTTATATTTTTCTAGTAAAACTCATGTTTCGCACTAAGCTGACCGATATGCAATGCGGCTTCAAGGGACTAAATAACCGAACCGTCCAAAATATCGTCTCCCAAACTAAGGATCAGGAATGGTTTTTTGATACCGAACTACTGCTCCTGGCGGAAAAAAATAATTATCAAGTCAAACAGATACCAATCACTTGGATAGAAACCAGAAATATCGGACGTAAAAGCAAGGTTAGACTGGCTAAAGACATCTGGAAATTTGTCACTAATTTAACTAAATTCAAATATTCATGAACCAACAAGAGTTTATCGCCTGGAATCATCGGATGTTTAAAAAATATAACAATGAACGATTGTACTACCATCCTAACCCGATCGTTCGCTGGATTGAAAGCTTAAGACTTAAAAAAATACTGGGTTTAGTAAAATTAAATCCCAAGGATAAATTTTTATCCCTGGGTTGCGGTGAGGCCTATATCGAGAACCGGTTAAGCAGCGGCCAGTTATATTTACTGGATTTGTCCGTCGAAGCTATCGCTCGGGCTAAACATAAGATGGTCGGCAGAGAAAATGTTAAGGAGATAAAGATCGGAGATGCTCTGAACATAGAATATCCCGACAACTTTTTTGACTTTATTCTATGTAGCGAAGTGATCGAGCATGTCCTGGATTATAATCGGTTGATCAATGAAATCAGCCGCGTGGCTAGACCCGGCGCTCAGATTATTATCACGATACCTAATGAAAAAAAGATCGATTTTATAAAAAATTTACTGATAAAAACCCGCGTTTTTTCTATCCTGTTTAAGAATATTCCGGTCAAACAAGAGTGGCACCTTCATGAATTTGATTTAGCTTTGCTAAAAAAAAGTACTGCCGGTAAATTAAATATCCTGACAGCGGCACCGATCCCAAATATATTTTTGCCTTTACGTTATGTCTGTCTACTAAAAAAATGATCCTAAAAAAAATTATAGCCTTTATTTTTCAGTCTCCTTATGTCTACCAGCTTAACCAATTCCTGTGGGCCGGTGATTTTTTTCCAAAAATTATAGAACTGGGTCAGATACAAGCTACGGAAAAGACGCTGGATATTGCCTGTGGCACCGCTAACGCCGCCCGATATGTACGCGGACAATATACTGGCATAGACTTAAATGATAATTATCTGGATTATGCCCGCCACCAATACCCCCGAGCAAAATTTCTGTGTTTAGATTTTAATGATTTAAAATTTGATGAAAAATATTTCGATTGTACCATTGTGACCAACTTCATTCATCATCTTTCCGACACCGAGCTCGGCCAACTGCTTTATAAGATAAGATACTTTACTAGGGACAGAATGATTTTGTCCGATCTTTTACCAAACCAGTTAAATTTTTTGGCCAAAATACTATACAACCTGGATCAAGGAAATAATATCCGAACTGCTGAGAATCAAGAAAAGATAATATCCCGCTATTTTAAAATAGAAAAAAAATACACTTTTTTTTCGCCGCGGAAAATCTATAAACATATTGTTTTTATATGTATACCTCTTTAAAAAATATGGCTACCTGTACGACTATTTTTATTCGTATAAAATAATAAATTATGTTAATTCGGTTTCTGATTTTTTTAAAGAAAAATAAATATAGTGTTGTTTTTTTCACCGTCATACTGTTTTTTTTATTCTATATTAGTATTCACAGCTCCGGTGATTTGCGTGATGAGGGTCTGATTCTAGCCGAGACTCAGAGAATGATGAAGGGCGACCTGATTTACCGCGATTTTTTCAGCTGGATAACACCGGGATTGTACTACCTCCTGTATGCTATTTGGACCATCTTTGGTCAGAGCTATATTGTTGTTAGGACTTTAACTGTCCTAATTGGTTTCTTTTGCACGATTCTAATCTATCTTAATTGTCGACGGATTTTAAGGCCGCTCTGGTCGGCCCTGAACGCCGCGATCTTTGCAGTACTCTGTTATCCCCAACAATTAATTTTATCTTACCACTGGCTGTCTCTATTATTTATTCTACTGTCTGTCTGGTTGATTAATGAATATCTAGAAAAAGACAAAAAATATTGGTTGATAGCCAGCGGTCTGGTGATAACCCTGGCTATTTTTACCATGCACACCAGAAGTTTAGCGGTCGCCCTGGCTATTTTTATTTTTTTGTTTTGGCACCGCTATCGACCAAATGGTTGGCGCCGAGCATTGACGCCACCTCTGCTTTTTTTGCTTAGCGCGGTCCTGCCGTTTTTTTTATTTATGCTACCTTTTTTAATTAGTGCTGGCTGGACAACCCTCTGGAATGATTTAATAATCTCTAACTTATTTTATTACCCCCGGGTCGGTTACGTGCCCTTGACCGACAATCCACTTTTGTATCTTTGCCTACTCAGTTATGCCCTAACCACGATTTTATTAATACGCGATAAACTATTTACTAACCAGGTTCTGTTTTACTATATTATCAGTAGCGTCCTATTATTATCCAGTATTTATCGCCTTGACCATGTCCATCTGGCCTATGTGCAGACAGTTTTTGCACTCCCTCTGGCTTGTCTAGCGATAAATCAGCTATCAATGCGCCGCCCATCTAGCTGCCGGATATTGTTCGCTTCCTTTTTAATTTTTTTTCCTCTGACTTACTATATAGATAGCCTATGGCTATATCTGCAAACAAAAAACTGGGTTCCCGTCCAGACTAAAATCGGCCCGGTCTATATGACGGCCTATCCGGCGGCGCGGATGAAACTAGTCTTAGCTACTTTGGATAAAGTTCCCGCGTCAAACATTTTCATTTTTCCCTGGGCACCTGCTTTATATACCCTGGCCGGCAAAAACAACCCTACCAGATATGATATTGTTTTTGAAGAATACTTGAATCCGCTGGATGAGGAAGAAATAAAAAAAGATTTAACAACAAAAAATATCCAATATTTATTAGAGCTCCCCTTTGACCATGTAGTCTCCTTGGACTACCTCCGTCTGCGGACATATTATAAGACTATCCACTATGAATTTATCAAAGATTGGGCCGGAGCAAACTATGGGGTTAAGGCCATATATTTTGGGCCAAGCTCTAGTAATTTTAATCTCTACCAAAAGAAATAAACTTTTTATCAATCCCCTAACCATTATAATATGAAAAATGCAAAAATCGGTTTTATCGGGCAGGGCTTTGTGGGTAAAAACTATGCTGACGCTTTTGAACAGCTGGGACACCAAGTCGTCCGCTATGATCTGGCTGATTATAAACATAATCAGGCGCTCATCGCTGGCTGTTCCCTAGTTTTTGTGGCCGTGCCGACGCCGAGCACCCCGCGCGGTTTTGATGACAGTATCCTCATCGCGGCGATAAACGGTGTGGCTCCGGCCACGACGGTAATTATCAAATCAACGGTCAAGTTGGGCACGACCGACAAAATACAAAAATTATTCCCTGATCTGACTATCGTGCATTCGCCGGAATTTTTGCGGGAAAAACACGCTGCTTATGATGCCGGGCATCCGGCCAGAAATATACTGGGAGTGACTGACGACAGCGACAAAAGACTGGCTAGTTTGGCCCAAGAAATAATGAGCCTATTGCCGCCCGCTCCCTATGAGCTCATCACTACCGCCAGAAACGCCGAACTCATAAAATACGCGGGCAATTGTTTTCTCTATACTAAGGTTATATTCATGAACATCCTTTTTGACTTAGCCCAAAAGTATCACTTAGATTACGAGATTATTAAAGAGGCACTTAGTGAGGATCCCCGCATCGGTCCTAGCCACACCAACATTATCGATCAAAGCGGGCGGGGAGCGGGCGGCCATTGCTTTATCAAAGATTTTGAGGTTTTTATAAATTTATTAACCGAGGCCGGACTGAACGACCAAAAAAACGTAGCTGAACGAATCCGAAATTTAAACCTCCACTATCTGCGGGAAAGTAATAAAGATCTGGATCTTATTCAAGGAATTTACGGAATATAATTCTTACCATCTCCCTTTCTCCCCCATATTCCGACCCCGGAGGCTAGCTTCCCACACCCAAACTCGGGGTAGTTTTGACCGATGTTTAGCTCTGTGATATGGTGACCGCGTCGCTACGTTCCTACCAATCCCAAACCAAAGCATTTCAGCCCAAGCCTGCCGTTGCGGCGGGCCCTCGTTGTGTTGTCCCCGAGAAGAGAGGAGTAAGTCATGTCAGATAATCGTGTCGATAGGCGCGAGGCGCGGATCGCCGTCGCGGTCATCGTGATCTACACGGTCGTAGTCCTGGCCATTTCACTCGCTTCCAGGGGTTGTGGCCGATAGCTGATGGAGGCGAACCCATGTTCGTGACTCTGATTCCGGTCAAGCACGGGGGGCCGCCAGCAACAATGCCGGCGGCCCTGTTTTCCTTCAGGAGAGAGGGGCGTGTTGTGTCCTGCCTTGACGAAATCAAAACGAAAAAAGATAAACAAAAAAACTACTCTGAAAAAGTAGCTTTTTTTAATTTAAAACTATTGAGCAATTTCCTCAGCCTTAGCAAAACTAACCGACAACAACTCGGACACGCCATCACTACCCATGGTCACGCCATAGATAATTTTAGCCTTATGCATAGTGGCGCGGTTATGGGTGATGGCGATAAACTGGGTCTTGCTAGATAGTTCGTCTAATATTTCTCCGAAGCGAACAGAATTGGCTTCATCCAAAGCTGCGTCAACTTCATCTAATACTACAAAGGGCGAGGGATTGTTGGCAATAATCGCACAAATCAAGGCGATGGAAGTCAAAGCTTTTTCTCCTCCGGAAAGCATATTGATACTAGACAGCCTCTTGCCCGGTGGCGTGGCTTTAATATCAATGCCGTAGGACCGAGTAATTTTGACTTCTTTCTTTGCATTATTTTCTTCCTTTTCCTCCTCATCGTCCTCAGCCTCGCCCCCCGCCATTACACCCTCCGGCTCCAACTCCTCCCGGTTTTCAATAATATTCAGAATCAACTCGGCTTTGCCACCACTAAAAAGCTTTTTGAAATATTTATCGAAAAGCTTGTTTATGTTTTTGAAAGCCGAATCAAATTGTCCGGCAATGGACTCGTCTAGATCCTTAATTATTTTTTCTAAGTGTTCGATGGCTTGGTGCAAATCGTCGCTCTGGCTACGTAGAAAACTGTAACGTTCGTCCACCTCTTGATACTCTACTACGACCGCCTGGTCAATACCGCCGATAATGTGCAATTGGTCTTTGAGGCTATTAATTTTTTCTTTGGCCTGGCCGCTGTCCAGAACTTGTGCTCCTTCTTTAATTAACAAATTCGGAATTTCTTCTGCTATTTCCTTGGCTAGGTCTTCCTGCCTGGTTTCCAGGCGCGCTAATTCTACTTTTACTTCGTTAAGCGCATTATTTTTTGTATTAAAGTCCTGCTGTAATTCACGAAATTTTCTTTGCGCTTCCATTAAGGCGCTTTTCTTGTTCTGTTCAACTTCATTAAAATCCTGGATTTCTTTTTCGATCTTGGCTAGCTCCGCTGTATGCACCTTGATCTGATGATTAATACCGCCCAGCTGTTCGCGAAAGCCGCTCTGAGTAGTATCGTGCTCCAAATTAACACTGAGTTTATTTAATTCGTCTTTCTCTTTATCAATGTTATTTTGGATCTGCTGACTCTCACTCTGTAGTATGGCCACCTGAGTACGCGCCTCGCTAATTTCAGAAACCAGATTATCCTTGGCCATGAGCAAGGTATTAAACTCCTTTTGCCAGGCTATTTTATCCTTATGTTTCGAGCGATGTAATTTGTCCCCCAAAGTATCCAGTTCAGCCGTGATTTGACCGCAGGTCTCGCGCAAGCGGGGAAGTCCCTCCAGACTGGCCAGATTAGTCAAAATGTCCTGAAAACTTTTTTGTTTTTTAAGTAAGGTATCGATACTTTGCGATATTTCCGCTACGGAAAAGTCGGTCTCATCGTCGGAAAGTAATTTTTCTAAAGCCTCAAACTCTTCCAATATCTTGCGCCGTCTTTCTTCCAAAATCACCAACTCGCTACTGGCCGTCTTCAATACCTGGTTTTTTTCTTCTAGTTGGAGCTGGTACTTACCGATATCGGTTTTGACGTTTTCGATTTGCTTTTTCAGCCAAACGATGTCGCTCTTGCCCTCAGCGACCAGCTTGAGATCCGCCCGACCCTCCAAAATAGTTTTTTCTTTGATAAAGGCGTTTAATTCTTTCTGGGACTGACTTAGCTTGGCCTGTAACAAGCTGAAATTATCCTGACGGGAAGAGGATTTTTCTTCTTTGTCGAGTTGTGTCTGTAGGGAGACTAATTTTTGATTGAGGTCCGCCAGCTCCTCTTTTAATTTACTGTGCCTAGCCCGACTCAGGCCGATGTCGTAAGTTAAATTATTGCTTAAAAAACTATAATAATCGGTTTGCAACTGACGCAATTCTGTTTCTATTTTGTCGCGACGCTCCAGGCGCTTGACCTGTCTAGTCAGACTGCGTAGACGCGGTTCCAACTCCGTCAAAATCTGTTCAGTTTGCAACAAATTCTCCTTGGAGTGCTCTAACTTGCTGACCGACTGCTCTTTTTTGATCTGAAATTGTTTGACGCCAGTGGCCTCGTCGAAAAATTCTTTTCTTTCCGCCGAGGACGAGGTGAGGATGGAATCGATCATGCCCTGACCGATGACGCTATAGGTCTTTTGGCCGAAGTTAGCCTTGGCCAAGAGCAATTGCACATCCAGCAAGCGAACTTTATTGTTATTAATCAGATATTCGCTTTCACCGCTCCGGTTTATTTTTCTGGTAACTACTATTTGTTCGTAGTCAACGTCGGCCAACTTATCGATGTTGTTTAAATATAAGTCAACCTGGGCAAAACCTAAGCGGGCTTTCTGATCCGAACCGGCAAAAATCACATCTTCCGATTTTTTACCGCGTAGGGTCTTGATACTTTGCTCGCCCAGAACCCAGCGCACAGCGTCGGCAATGTTTGATTTGCCAGAACCATTAGGGCCGACGATACTAGTCAGTTCACGGTTAAAAGCCAGCTCAACCGGCCGGGCAAAGGACTTAAAACCTTGAATTTCTAAGCGTTCTAGATACATATTAAAAAATGGTCCCGAAAGACCTATTTATTTTAGCATATTTTCTTATATTAGATAAGTAATTTGGCTTTTACGTACTATTGACAAATATTTATAAACATGCTATTATCGTATATTATTCTTAGTTACTTCAATTTCTCGAAGACTTCCGAGTGTCGAAAAGTTCGACATTGTACCTAAAGGGGGTGTAAATAATTTGAGTATCTTTTTGGTACTCCAACACGTGGGTGCCCAAGCCAAATCCTGCCTCACAAGTACAGGGGAGGTTCATCATCCCCAGGGAGGACTGGAAGGAGGAGTTGGAGGAAATGGCCACGATACTTGCTGCCATTGTCTGGTCATCCGGCGTGAGACCTACAAAACTCGCGCCGAGGCCAATGCAAGGGCAGAGGAGCTGAACAAAGAAAACCCCAAAGACTACTGCTGGTCTTTGGAGGTAGAATCACCGGAGTAAAACCCGGCGATTAAAAACCCCCGCAACGTCACAGACGTTCGCGGGGGTTTTCAATTTATCAAATTAGCTATTCCAGTGTTTAACTTTAAGGGCATTGGCCGCGGCCACACTTTGGGCCTCTTGTTTGCTATAACCATCGCCCTCGGCCACCAATTCCTTATCCAGATAAACCCCGACGGTAAATTTCTTTTTATGGTCCGGCCCAATCTCCGACAAAACCTTGTAGCGCGGAGTGACGCCGATTGTTTCCTGGGCTTTTTCCTGAAACATGCTCTTGGAATCAATATAGGTGCGCTCGGCGATTATCTTCGGCAACTGGATTAATAATTTTTTTTCTATAAAATCCTCGGCTTCGTTAAAACCGCGGTCCAAATAGATAGCACCGACGATCGCCTCAAGGGCATTAGCTAAAATATAATTACGCGCTTTCTTGTTTGAATCCTGAGATTCCCCCTTACTCATGTACATATAATCATAAACGCTCAGAGTTTCGGCTAACTGCGCCAGCCTTTCGCCGTTGACCAAAGAAGAGCGCCAGTTAGTCAGGACTCCTTCGGCTTCTTTGTATTTTTTATAGAGGTGAGTGGTGACGATGAGCTCGATCACGGCGTCGCCTAAAAACTCCAGCCTTTCGTTTTGTTCCAAGGGGAAACTCTTGTGTTCGTTCAAATAGGAACGATGCACTAGGGCCGTCCGCAACAGATCGGTATTTTTAAACCTGGTGCCTAGCTTTAGCTCTAAAACTTTCAGATCTTTTCTCATGCCTGTCAAAACTATTTATCAAGTCCTAATTTTTCCAAACCTTTGGCAAATATTTCCTTGGCGTTTTCATAGCCTAATTTCTCCAATACTTCCTGGCGACTAAACCAGCGTACATCCTTGAGCTCACTCGTCTGTGGCACCCGTAGTTCTTCGCTCATGGCTTTAACTAAGAAGTATTTGATCAATTTTCTAAAAGGCTTTTCATTAGGCCGGTGTACTTTAACCTCGGTTTCACCCAGATATTCTACTAATAGCATTTTTTCCAGGCCGGTTTCCTCTCGGATTTCACGCAAAGCGGCCTCTTCCGGGTTTTCCTCGCCGTCCACATGCCCTTTAGGAAAAGTCCACTTGTCATAGGCATCTAAAATTAGAACAAAATAGTAACCGTCTTCTCCCTGGCGATAAATTACGCCCCCAGCCGACACCTCTTTGATGCCCTGACTGGTGAGCGACTGTTTCTCACCCTGATTGATCATCTCTTTATAGATACTGCCCATCACGCCGTTGACAAATTTGCCGCTGGCGTCACCGCCAAACGCCTTGGCTAACTCGATAGCTTCGTTGATGGCGACTTTGGGTGGTATTTCGTCGCACATTTTAAGCTCGTAGATGCCCAAACGCAAAACATTGCGATCGGTGGTAGTGATTTGATCTATCGGCCACTCCGGTGCAAAACGAGTAATTAGTCCGTCAATGGTTTTAATATTTTTTATGACGTTTTTTACCAGCTCCAGTGAAAATCCCTGATCATCAAAATCCGGGGCAAATTCCTTTTTATTCTGCTCGATGATTTGTTCAATCTCTCTTTTGCCGTTATTAAAATCCCACTCATAGAGTGTCTGTAAAGCAATGGTACGAGCGAGGTGTCTATTGGCCATTTATTTTACTGTTTTTTTGCCCTTAAAATATCCGCACTTGGAGCAGGCGCGATGCGGCAGTAGTGCCTGACCGCAATTAGAACATTTTACTAGCGCCTGTTTTTTGATCGCAAAGTGCGAGGCGCGGCGGCGAGCCGAGGCTTTGGTGCGACGTTGTGTAGGTGTACCCATAATCGTAAGTAAAAATTATTAAAAATGTGCTTCTGATTTTACTGGAAATAAAATTCTCAGTCAACCCTGTTAGAGAAAATAGAAATTTTCTCTAACAGGGTCAAGCCGTATTAATAAGTATAAAACGGTAAAAACTGTAATTATTATACCAAAATATAGGGTCCTTGACAACCTTAAAAAAATATGATAGTATACGTGGTCTAAGGTAAGGGTTTAAAATCTGACAAATTCTTAGTGTTTACAGCCAACTGTGTCCACGACAAGCATGGGGATCATTTGTCTGATCAAATTCGGCTCCGGCTAAATTTTTTCAATAAATGGTTTTCTTGGGCACAGTTGATTGCAAACACTCCTGTCGTGTCAGGCGCGACAGGTTTTTTATTTCCTTTTATTTTTTTATTAGAGGGCGGGGGTACTGGTGCTGTTTTGCTCCAGCAATAATTCTTCTTCCGTCACTCCTAACAAACACACTTCCTGCCAGGGAACATAATGGCTATAAAAAATTTCTTCCCGCGGTTCATTTTCTCCGGGATATTGCACGGTATAGGTAAACTTGGCATCAGCCCCGTTGTGGGCGGATTCGGTGCATTTTGTTTTACCGACCGGCAGGTCAATGGTCTTAACTATTTTCTTTTCCGGCGGAACGACAATGTTATAAATTACCGGCTCAGTGGTCTGGGCGATCCGCCCGTCGGCTGTGCCCCAAAAATCAAAATATAATTTTGTTCCCTCGATCCTAGTTTGAATCAAAATATATTTACCAGTATCATTTTTAAATTTCAGATCCGGCCAAGGATTATAAATAGTAGCATCCATTCCCGCGGGCTCATAATAACGCACCCGGTAAGAATGATTGCGCCGCTCTAATATCGGCAGACCGCTAGCCAATGCCCCGCGGAAAACGGTAGTGCCGATCTGACAGAGCCCGCCGCCAAACTCCGGAATCGTCTTATTTCCTTTGATGACTAATTCCTGCAAATAACCGTGTTCGCCATCCACCTCACCCAAGGCTTTTAAGAGCGAGAACTCTTCCTCCGGGGTGATCAAAATACCGTTCAGCGTCTTGGCGCCGATCTCAATATTATGAATTCTGTTGGGCGGACTACCTTTGAAATCCGATGTGCCCGTACCCAATAGACCCACTATCCCCAACTGATTAACATCCTGGTTTTGTAAGGTTGATTTTACGATAGTCACCGCTAAATCAATCGACAGAGGCGGATTGGCTACCTTTAGTTTTTCAAGCCGATTAATGTTTTCCGCCCAATCTAGGGACCGGCCGTCTTGGCTGGCGACAAACTCGGTGACTCGGTTATCCGCCAGCTGAAATTTAGCTTCTTGTACTGGTTTCTCCACGACGGACTTAATATTATTTCTCTCCAAATAATCTTTAAAAGCGTCTTCCGCAAAACCAAGTAGTGGCCGGTTACTATCGGCCCTAACTACCAGCCACTGGCGCCAAGTAGTGGCCGGCACCGTCCATTTTTGATCATTGTATAGCAGAGTCAAGTCTCCCTGACCGATAAAACTTTCTATCTGGCTCTGGAGTGACCGGATCATAGCAGCGCTGACGGTAGGATAAGCGTTTATAATTTGGACGTCAATATCGGTATTATCTAGCCTTTCAATAATTCTTTGGGTATCGTCCAGGGCTTTTTTAAAATTGATTGACTGGCCAGATTTTTCCGTATTTATTTTTAGGCTATCACCGACAAACTCAAAAGTGGCATCCTCTTCGGCAATCAAGGTATCACTAAAATTTTGTTGGAGTATTTCTGCCTGGCGGGCGCGGTGCCAGTCATAACCCAGTGGAAAGTTTTCTCCCTGAGCCAATATTTTTATTTTCTTCCAAAGAGCCATGGGGTTTTTGGTTTGTTCAAAGGATAAGATATAACCCAAGGTGCCGTCTACATCCCAACGCACTAACTCATAAGAAGCATCAGGCGAATCCACCGCCTGCAGATTTGGATTAATGGTAACAGTCTTAACCTCACTCCTATAAACAAATCCACGCCGGCGCACAAAATCCAATCGCTTGTCTATTTTGGCCTTGGCGTCTTCTAAGCTCAGGCCACTGATATCAACGCCGGCTACTCTCGTGCCGCGCAAAAACTTGTCCACATAGATACTACTGATGGCAATATTGGACAGAAAGAAAATCAGAAGACATAGAACAAAAATGATTGTTAAATATAACAACCACTTTACTACCCTGAGTGTTTTTAGCTTAGCTAACATCGGATTATTTATCTTTCTCTGGATTTAATAATTTGTTGAGTATCTCTTTTTTATCCTCGTCGCGAGAAACCAGCGGTTCCTGGTCCAAGGCCAGATATATCGGTTGGTGATTGTCTTCAAAATTATCCAAAAGAAAAGCGTCCACTAGTACCTCCGCGCCGTTTTCAGTTTTAAAAATCGCCTTATTGTCCTGGCGGCCGCTATAATTTAATTTTAAATTTTTTATTATCATCTTTAATTTTCATCCTTAACCTTAATATTTGACTCTTTGTGGCTCTTTATTTTAGGTAAAGTAATGGTTAGTACGCCATTACGGATAGTCGCCTCTATCTTTTCACTATCTACCTCCACCGGTAAAATAATGGAACGGGAAAAACTGCCCCAATAACACTCCTGATAAAAATAATCATCCTCGTGCACTCGCTTATCCTGATGTCGCTTGCCGCGAATGGTGATCATATCATTATCAAAACTGATATCAATATCCTCCGGTTCGACGCCGGCGATAGTGGACTTGATAATCACACTTTCCCGATCCTGGTAAACATCCACGGAGAGCTGCCCTTCTTCTTCCAGATCAGTATCTTCCTCGCGTCCATTCGGCCGCAGATCTTGTTCCTCGACGAGATTAATATCTTTTTTGTTTTTGTGAGACATTTTCAGATTTTTTTAGTCCTTAATTACCTATATTATAGGATTTACTGGGAGATTTGTAAAGAAAAAACTAAATAAAAAAACGCCACTGAAATCTGAGGTGTTTTTTTAATGATGGATCCGTTTCCGCTGGGCAATAAAGCCTCCATGGTGATTTATGATTTAGCTATTATTGATGGTAAATCGGAAAATAAATTTGTTTGTTTATCCGCTCCTGCCACTTTATTTTTAGCATAAATTATTACCGACATGCCTGCGGCTCGGGCGGCCTTAATATCATTTTCTACATCTCCAATATAAACACATTCTTGCGGTTTAGTGCTTAATTTACTAGCCGCTAAAAGCAAAGGTTCCGGGTCGGGCTTGTGCTTAATAGTGTCTTCATAAGCTATAGCTACTCTAAAATAATTTTGCAAACGAGCTAATTGAGGTGCCTCATAAACACTGGCCCTGATGCGACTGGTGACGATGCCTAATAAATAATCTTTGTGCAGAATTTTTATGATCTCTTCTGCTCCTTCTGGTAGATTTAACAAACCAACCTCATAATCAACTTCTCGGCTCTCACCAATGTCAAAAACTCTTTTTATTTCCGCCTCAGAATTACTTTTGGTCAAGACCCTGATGGCATCATAGAGGCTCAAATGAAAAAAGCGAGGAAAATCCTCGCGACTAGGCGGCTGGTATCCCGTCTTTATCATTAAGTCTTGAAAAAATTTTAAATTCGCTTCAAAAGAATCTAACAATACTCCGTCGATGTCAAAAATAACTGCCTTAATCATAATAAATATACAAAATATATAATCATTTTTTTATTATGGTGGGTCCGATCCCGCCGCGGGCGGGATGACCTCTACAACCCCGTATATGGCGCTTCGCGCCACCACGGGGCACGTGTAAATGTGGTGCTCTCGGTACGACACCGCCACCTAAAATATTTAATTATTAAGATAGCAGGTTCAAAATGTATCCTCGCTGGTGGGTCCGAGAGGAGTCGAACCTCTGACCTCCACAATGTCAATGTGGCGCTCTAACCAACTGAGCTACGAACCCAGGCCCACCAATGAAAATGCTTTTTTAAAAAAACTCTACAATGCTCGCCCCGTAAAATTGACTCTGAGCAAAGCGAAGAGGAAATTTATACGGAGGCAAGATAGCGCTCCCTATCCACCGAAGCTTCTAGCCGTCGCGTGGCCGCTATGGCGTAGCACGGTAGCGTAGGCGGATAACCAGCTGCCTGCCCGCCGAAGCCCGGAGGGCGTAGGAGGGAGTTACACACCCACTAATTTATTTCACGCTGTATGGTGGGCGGAAGAGGACTCGAACCTCCAAGCCTTGCGGCACATGGTCCTAAGCCATGCGCGTATACCAATTCCGCCATCCGCCCGAGAAAAAATAAAAATAACTCGCTATATTTATAACCTAAACTAACTAAAAAGTCAAAAGAAATGCCCCGTCGCGTCAGACGCGACGGGGCTCCCTATAATGCATCTTTTTTGATGCTCTTAGACCGTAAAACCATAGGCAACAAATGAGAGTCCCGCACCAAAGGCAAACGCCACTACTAGTTCACCCTGTTTAATCACTCCGCTTTTTACTCCGGCGGATATCAGCTGTCCAGTGCTGGCACCACTAGTATTTCCAGTGGTTTCCACGTGACGGTGAACACGCCCCCTAAATTCTGGCCAACGTTTTCTAAGCTTGGCTTCCAACAAATCCAGGGTGGGTCCGCTTGGCTGGTGTGGTACCAGATGATCGATGTCAGACGGCTTGATACCGGCCGCTTCTACGGCGCCCACTAGCGCCTCGACCACCACTCGACCGACAAACTTGTGAACGGCATTTCCGTCCTGCCGAAAACCACTGGCAGTTTTCACGATTTTGTCGATCTGCCCGTCAAAAGGCAATGATTGGCCATCGAAAAAGACAAAGGCCTCTCTTTCGGTCTGTCCCAATAGAAAGGCATAGGCGCCTGCGCCAAAGAGATTGCTGCCCCGCCAATCATCATAACCCGTCAGCAGGGTGGCGTCCTCGGCACAAACCACTAGTGCCCGACGACAAACACTGGAGCGAATCCAGTCCCAGCCATCAAAGACAGCTAGAGGGCCCACCGAACAGGCTTCGGCCACATCGTAGGCCATGGCACGCGACGGCTGTCCCAAACCTAGTTTGATGTGATCAGCCAAACTAGGGTAGCCCGGGCCGGTGTTGGTCCCGCCGATGATGACATCCAGCTGATCCGGCCGCACCCCAGCCTGAGCCAGACACTTTCTGGCGGCGATAACGGCCAACTCAACGACAGAGCCACTGAAGAAAATCCGCTCCCGGATCTTGGTTTGCGCCACCCACTTTTCTGCTGCGGCCTCAATGTCCTCGGTTGACCAGGGTGGCTCGCTTCCGAAAAGGCTCCGCCTTCCATCCACGGACATCATGTCTCGGATAAAAGCGTCTTGCGTCACCACTCGAAAACGGGGGTCGTCACTGATTTCAGTGTGACCATAGCCGATGATTCCGACCGACTGACCCAAAGGCAGAAACTTCACCTTACAAAACATCTGGTACTCCTCTCCTTGCCTGAGTTTTTTGCTTGATAGGGTTTTGAAAAGAACTTCTACTATCTTAGCTAACGCTGTAATTTAACCCCTATTAGTAAAAATGTCAAAGGTTGCCCGTGTTGGTCCGTTTTTGATATCTGTATTTTTTGATTACCTTAAAAACAATTAGAATTACTATGAGCCCTAATAGTGTCACTAAAAAATATTTTACTTTTCGCTGACTACTGCTTATTTGCGTGGTGGTAGTATTTTGCTCAGAAGAATTATCAGCCGCTATTTGTGTACCTAGAACTTGCTGGGCAAGCAAAATATCATCTTTATTTTTCACTAAAAGTTTCCAGCCGTTTTTAGTATTTTGCAAAATTCCATTCACCACGATCTCGTTTCCCTTAACTATAGCTAAATCCTTACAATCAAAATCTAGATAAGCACGCACGGCATAATCCTCGCCGACACTGCTGGCCAGATAAATATTTTTTCCGTTCTTTTTAACGACATACCCGCTCAGACTTATAAATGAGTTGGCTAAATCATCGCCCAAAGTGTCTAGATCAGTCAGCTCTGGCTTAAGCAAATCTTGATGCTCACCGGTCAAGACTAATTGCTCCTTTGATTTGATTTTTAGACGTGGCCCACTGTCATTGTTACTGAGCTGTCCGCTTATGGTTAATATGTCTCCTACTTTAATGTCCGGCCATTTCTTATTGGCTAAATATATTTCCACTACTTGATTATAATCAACGCCCTGGTCGCTAAGTCTAACAGTATATAAATTACTACTTTGCGGATTTGTATTCTGCAGAGATACGAGTTCCAGCCAGATTTCACTTTGATTTTTTAACTCTTGTAGATCAGTTGTAGGACTCAGGGCAAATTCGGTTGCCGTTGCAATATTAGCGCCGCCCGGACTGGGTACGGTGCTAATAAACCATTCTTGATTTAATAGATCCCAGGCCTGGCTCTGACCCTCGGGAATCTGGCTATAATCCGCTTGTTGCCAGACATCACCCAAGGGCGTTAATAGTCTGACGCTGTCTCCCTGATTGTTTAAAGATATTTTGCTGTCTTTTTTATTGACCACCAAAAAAGAACCGGCCGCTATGGTGCTACTGGCCAAAAAGACATAAGGATTACTTCCGCCGGCGGCGTCGTCTAGTTGCCAGCCGGTTAACTTTATATTTTGCGTTGAGTTGTTATATAATTCTATCCATTCACTGTCGTCGCTACCAACCGGATCGGGCAGAAACTCCGAAATTATTAAGTCGCCCAGGGCAAAGTTAATAGGTGCTACCTCGGACAGTAATATTTTTTCTTCTTTTCCTTCTATGGTTATGGGCAGAGTAATCCCGTTTTCTAATCCGCCCGCATCTTTGACTTTTAGATGCACAGCGAAAGTGCCGGCTGTTTCGTAAATATGATTTTCTATTTTTTCATCACCAGTATTATCGTCGCCAAAATCCCACTGATAAATCAGTTTACTTTCTTCGGGATCACTAGACTCCTCGGCCGACAAAACTATCTTTTCGCCGGCTAAAAATTTACCCGAATTTATTTTTATCTTGGCTGTTGGCGCCTGGTTCGCCACAAAGATATTGGCCTGTCCCGGGGTGGGACTACTAGTCCAACTAAAGCTATCGTTTTGCCTGGCATATGACTTGCCCTCGGGAGCATTGTCCTGATAAGTGACGGTTTCGACCAAACCGCCGTTAGGATCATATAATTTTACAGCATCTCCGCCACTATTATTTAGTGACAAACCAGTTTCATCTTTGTAGAACAAGGCATAACTTTGGGCACTAATAAGTCTTTCGCCAATAGTAAAAATTTTGGTAGAATTATCTTGCAAAGCAAACCCGGACAGATCCAAGGTAGCCGCTCCCTGATTAAAAAGCTCAATCCATTCCCCATCATCCGGCCCTTTGGGGTTAGGTAAAAACTCCGCGATCCGTATTTGCGACCAGCTATAGGTATTATTGGGGCCGTTGCCGGCGCTACTGCCGCCACCGCTATTATTACCACTCTCTTCCGTCGGTTCCTCGGCACTTACTTCTACGCTGCAGGCGTCCTGACTTTCTAAATTATTTATGCCGATTTTCAAAATGACCTGATAAGTACCAGCTGATGCAAAAACGTGATTAGCGATTGTAGAAGTAGCTGTCTGGTTATCACTAAAGCTCCATTCGTAAATAGCTATCTCGTTAGCCGGTATTACTGACCCACTGGCGTCAAAGATTCCACTCTCTCCGACTGATAGGCCGCTCGGGCAGGTTGCCTTGGCTGCCAGCACCGGCAACGGCACTACTGGCGCATGCGAAATATTTGCTTGTCCCGGACTGCCTCCAACTATAGAACTTTCTTGCCAATTACTAGTAGTGTCGTTGTCATTTAAATTTATTTTTTCTATGCTAAATCCATTACCCTCACCTCCCCAAGCAGAATCATAATTTACTAGTGCACTCAAAGTTGCACCGCCATCTAAACTCAATCCTAGGTTTCCGACAGTATTGGGGAGGATCATCACTGTATCAAAAACCGTACCGCTATAGGTAGGATAATCTTGCAAAAACTGCTGACCATCATCGGCCAGAATAAAATACTCTGAGGCGGCAATAGTGGTGGTGCCTTGAGCCAAGGACAATGTATGATTGGATCCGTCGAAAAACCTCCATGCCTGTTTTGACGAACCCAGTAATGCCGCTGTCGGCCCACCACTATTAAAGATCTCCACCCACTCGTGGCTCTGGTCCGATGCCGGCCAATCATACATTACCTCGGAAAATACCAGGCCTTCGGCCCCGGTCCCAGTGGGCTGAGCTAAAAGAAAAATAATTAGCTCTAAAAACAAAATCGCTTTCTTCATATATTTCTTGCCGCCTTGGCAAAGGCCCAAAGTCGCAGGCCGCTCTTTGGACCTTTACCAAATAACGATTAATCTTCTTGAATTTCTTCGACGTCTACTTCTTCTTTGGCGGTTTCATCGCCTTTGACAGTTTTTTTATTACTCCCGCCCAACATAATCAAATCTGAGGCGACTATCTCGGTCATATATTTCTTGTTTTTATTTTTGTCCTCCCAGGACCGGTTTTGCAAACGGCCCTCTAAAAAAACTTTTGATCCTTTTTTTAAATAGGTTAGGATAATATCGGCCAAGCGCCCCCAGGCCACTATCCGGTGAAAATCCACCCGGCTCTTCTTAGCTTTAGTTTTAAAATCCTGCCAATAATAGTTGGTGGCAACCGAAAAAGTGGCGGCCCTCTGCCCTGAAGGCAGACTGCGACTGATCGGGTCACTGGCCAGATTACCGATCAGACTGGTTTTGTTTAAGTCCATTTTACTTTTCTCCTCTCTAACCATCCCTTTATAGCGTTGGATGGTTTTTTAATTAATTATTATTCATCTTGACAAAGTGTATATTTTATTTTATTATTGAAATGAGGCTAACATTGTTAGCTCTCAAAATCGCTTTTCTTCGCAAAGACTCCCTCCGGGGAGTCTTTGTTTTAAATAAAAAAACAAACAGGGCGGTGCCTGCTTTAAAATTATACTATAGCCAAGAATGCTCATTGCTTTTCTTCTTTGTACGGCCGTCGCTAAAAACTTCGACGGCTTAGTACTCCACTATAGCAAATCCTTTTTATCTGTCAAGGGCTTTTAAAAAACTATGCCGGTGCAGAGGAGAAAACCCGTGAGCCCGGATATTTTTCAGGTGCTCTTTGGTGCCGTATCCTTTATGCCTGGCAAAACCATATTGCGGATATTTTTTATGCCACTTGCCCATCAGATTATCCCGGAAGACCTTGGCTACGATTGAAGCCGCCGCGATCTCCTGATACAACTCGTCCCCTTTCTTAAAAAATTTTATTTCAGTATCGGCGCTCAAATATTTCTTTGCTCCTCCCACATAGTCGGCTATAATATTTACACTATCTATAGGCCGTTTAGCCAGCAACTTATTTATCGCTTTCTCCATTACCCGGATATTGGCCATTTGGATGCCGTGGCGGTCAATATATTTATTGCTGAGTGCCTGAATCTGCCAGTCAAAATTGCCGGTTATTAAAAGAAAAAGTATCTGCCTTTGTCTAGCTGTTAATAGTTTAGAATCTTTTACCTTAGCCAAAATTAGTCTTTCTTTACGAAATCCGCGGCAAAGTACAGCCGCGGCTACGATCGGGCCGGCTACAGCACCCCGCCCTACTTCATCACTGGCAATTATTGCCTCAGACATACCTTTATTATAGCGCATTTTGTATTGACAAAGTATAGAAATAGGTTTAGAGTAAAATATCGTTTCGTTCGTTCCCGTTTGTAGCCTTGAGTCGGTTAAATTGGCTTGGGAGGTTGTGGTGATGAGTGTCCGCGTACATGGAAACGTTCTTAGGATTGAGGTCAGCTGTCGCGCAGCAGAAGAATGCGTGCCCGATGATTACCCCCACCCTCTTTGCCGGGAGGTCTGTAGCGCCCGGGTCTGTGACCCGACCAGAAACGAGTTTGTCTGCAATTACTTCGAGTTCCGAATCTGGCCGAAAAGCCCCCGTCCCAAAAAACACATCGGACTGCGCAAGGTGCGCAAGATGCGGGTTAACCGCTTCGATAATCACGTGATTCACGTGATCGACGAGTTCGGCCAAGTCTAATTCTTGGCCAACCAAAAAGCCACCCAATGATAAACTCTTCTAGAGAACAACGGGTGGCTTTTGCTTGACTACAAAATTATGATCTGATGAGCGTTGCCTTAGCTATCCTCTCCAGGGCGGTGATAAAAGCGCTGGTACGTAAATCAACATTATATTTTTTGGCTATCACACTTACCGCCGACCATGCAGCGCTCATTTTCTCCTCAAGTTCGCTGGCCACTTCTTCTTCGCTCCAATAATCGTTGGAAAGATTTTGCAACCACTCAAAATAAGAAACAGTTACCCCGCCGGCATTGGCTAAGACATCTGGTACAACTATTTTTTTATTAATCCGAAGTATTTCATCGGCTTCCGGCGTCGTGGGCCCGTTGGCTAATTCTAAAATAATTTTAGCCCTGATGCTGGCGGCGTTTTCTTTTGTGATTTGATTTTCCAAAGCGGCGGGAATTAACACATCAACAGGTAAAGAAAAGATTTCTTCCGGTAGCATATCCTGGCTCCCCGCCAGTCCGGATAAAGAGCTGTTTTTTATTTTATGCTCTGTGGCCTCTTTAATATTAATGCCCTGCGGATTATAAATCGTGGACCGCGAATCAGCCAGGGCAACTACTTTATAACCCGCCGCTTCCAATTGCTCGGCCATGACGCTGCCGGCATTGCCAAATCCTTGTATAGCTACCTTAGTGTGTTTTGCTTCTAATCCTAATTCAGACACGGCCGCGCTCAAAACATAAAATCCTCCGGTTGCTGTGGCTGTACCTCGACCCTTTGATCCGCCAAACTCCACTGGTTTGCCAGTTACCACTCCCAGGGACGGCACGCCAACTAACTGGGAATACTCATCGGCCATCCATGCCATGATTTGAGGTGTGGTATAGACATCTGGTGCCGGAATGTCTTTGTATGGTCCGATTACTTCACGAAAAGCCCTAACCCAGGCGCGGGATAATTTTTCAATTTCTTTCTGACTGAGAGATTTAGGATCCACAACAACTCCTCCCTTACCCCCACCCATAGGAATATCGACCACGGCACATTTGATGGTCATCCAAAAACCAAGGGCTTTGACCTCGTCTAAATTTACTTGGGGATGAAAACGGATTCCTCCTTTGTATGGTCCGCGAGCGCTGTTATATTGCACCCGGTAGGCCTCAAATATTTTCAAACTACCGTCGTCCATAATCACCGGTAGGTTGGCCATGACCACTTTTTCCGGCGCGCTGAGCCGAGCTAAAACATCTTTATTTAAATCCATCAGGCGGGAAGCTTTTTCCAGCTGCCGCATGGCATTATCGTAAGCATTCATATTTTTAGCTTCTTATTTTTTTAGGTGTCCAGTCAGGCAAAACTGGCTTATTCCCCTGCAGATAACGGTAAGCCTGCAGAGCGGCCTTGGCGCCTTCGCCGGCAGAAATAACTACCTGTTTATAAGTAATTTCGGAAATATCGCCGGCGGCAAAAACGCCCGGCAGAGAGCTCTCGCAGTCGCGGGAAATAATAACCTCTTTTCTGTCGTTCAGCTCCACCACGCCCTCAAGCCACCTGGTATTCGCAATATGACCAATCTCTATGAATATGCCGCTGACCGCGATTTCCTTTTCCTGATCATTATTAGTTTTGTAAACCAAGGCCTCCACCCGTTTTTCGCCTTTGATGACAGAGGTAGTCGCGTTAAAAATAATTTCCACATTTCCCGCGGCTCTGACCTGATCGACCAAAATTTGTTCGCCGCGAAACTTATCGCCCCGGAGAATCATATAAACCTTCTGGGCCACCTTTGACAAATATTCGGCCGCATCCAGGGCGGCATTGCCGCCTCCGATGACGACGACGTTTTTATTTTTATAAAGCGGCCCGTCGCAAGTAGCACAATAGCTCACTCCTTTGCCGGTGAGTTCTTTTTCACCGGGCACCTCCAGATTGCGCGGCGACAGACCAAAGGCCAAGATAACGGCCTTGGCCTCAATAATACTTTTATCCCCCAACTCCACCTGAAAAATATTTTCCCTTTTTTTAAGTCCCACTACCTCGGCAAAAAGCCAGTCGCTACCGAAATTCATTGCCTGTTTTTTAAATTTTTCGGTTAACTCCATTCCGCCGACGCTTTCAAAGCCGGGATAGTTTTCAATCTCATCTGTCATCGCTGCCTGGCCGCCGACGTCCCGGGAGACGATGATAGTTTTTAAGGCGCGCCGGCAGGTATAGATCGCTGCGGACAGTCCGGCCGGACCGCCCCCGACCACTACGACATCGTATTGTTTGTCTGGCATAAAAATTAAGCTAGATGCTTATTAATTATTTTCAAAAGAGCGTCCTTGTTTTGCAAACCGATTAATTCCTCTACCGGCTGTCCGTTTTTAAAAATTTTAAGAGTAGGAATACTCATTATCTCATGCTCATTAGCGGTAACCTGATTTTCGTCCACATTAACCTTGGCAATTCTTATTTTACTATTGCCGGCCAACTCCTTGGCTAACTCCTCCACGATCGGACCCTGCATTTTGCAGGGGCCACACCAAACAGCCCAAAAATCTACTAGGGCCACGCCCCGAAAATCCTTAATCTGCTCCTGAAAGTTTTGATCGTTTAACTCTATAGGCATAAATTTTTTGTTAATACCCGTAGTGCACAGAATAGTTACTATGACTATTTCCCAAGCGACAACGGCTGTAATAAATTAAACACAAATTGATTATACAAACAATCCTGAAATCTGACTATAGCCCGCTAGCCACAAGTAAACAAACGCTTAAGTGATATCAAATAAAACATCAATTAATCTGGAAAGCTCTTCTTTTTTGACCACCATCTTACGATCATAGCAACCATTTATCTTGTCGTTGACTAATAAACGGGTCATGCTATCCAGAGAGGCTCGTGCCGCTAAAACAACGCGGATTATTTCCTCCACGCTTCTTTTTTGCTCATACATTTTCTCGATGGAGCGGACCTGCCCTTCGATACGATGCAGTTGGGCAAATATTTTTTTTGGCTGACAGACTAGTTTCTTCATACATACCCTATGGGGGTATATTAGCAATATCTTTCCCGACTGTCAAGCATTACCAACCAAGCGCCCTATTTTCAATACTACTGACAAGTGCTATGCTTAGATTGTTTTTTGTTCTAGTCAAGCTGGTTGATGAGCTTTTCGCCCCCCTGGGCTCAAAACCGGCTGTTGGGCGCCAGATCCTTCATTTCTATGGTGTGACACCTCCTGAACACTCACTACCTCCGGGAAGAAACTTGACTAAGCGAAATGCTAGGCATACTGGCGCCCATCTTTAATAAAGCCGAGATCACCACTGGTCTCGGCTTTACATTAAAAAACAACGCAGATACGGCGTCGCTTAAATTAAATTAAGAAATCAATCAACACCTTTAAAAATACTTTTTCTTGATTAGCATCAATTTATCTTCTCTTTTTAGATTCTTTATATGCCTTTCCCTTCTCAGGGCATCTTTTTTCGTCGTAAATTCCTCAAAATATACTATTTTTATCGGTCTCCGTGATCTTGTATAGACCGCGCCACAACCAAGATTGTGGATTGTTTCACGTCGCTTTAAATCAATTGTGTAACCGGTATACAGGGACTTGTCCGCGCATCTTGCTATGTATACGAAATATTTATCCATAATCATGATGAGAAATATATTATGAGTACCCCATCCAACAAAGGCGACCGAGGTGAACAGTGTGAATGTAGGTCGTGGTCCTAGAGGCATTGTGGTGACCCCAGCAGGAATCGAACCTGCATCTAGAACTTAGGAGATTCTCGTTCTATCCATTGAACTATGGGGTCAAGTGGAATTATTGATTATAATTAGACTTATTCAAACGTCAGAGTGTGTCCATTGCCCGCCAGGGGCGGGTCAGCTATTGGTTGAAACTATGGGCCTAAACGACATTACATAGCACTATAATTGAATATAATACGAATAAAAGCGTGTCTAATGCTAATTCAAGGAAAAATTAATGCTATTATTTGCCAAAAATTTTAAAAATAACTTTTTACTAAAAAATATTTCTCACAGAAATTACACATCTTTGCTAATATTAGTATAAAAATCGTGTCGTTATATATTAACTAAATAAATTTGTTAATATGCCGAAACGATTATCCAAATATCTCAAAATACCCAAAAGCAATAAAATGGACACTGTTAAAATAACGGTTCTCCAAATGTCTTTTTTGTGATCAATTCCCTGAAGCATATGTTTATTAAATAATAATATGAGTATTTTAGTATATTGAGCAACAAAAGTCCATATTTATAGAGTTAAAATGAGCTTTTTCTTTACTTTTTCAACTATTTGCACTAAAATTTATCTGCTTAAATTAACTTTAATAAAAAAATTATGCCTATGTTTAATAAAAACCAGAACGATGCTTTACCCAAGAAAATTGAGACTATTATTGGTCCTTCGGTAAAGGTGGAGGGCAATTTTAAGGGCGAGGGCGATATTATAATAGACGGTGTGCTTGTAGGCACCCTAGAAACAGAAAACAACTTAAAGGTTGGCAACGGAGCAATAATTGAGGCTAGTATTAGGGCAAATAATGCCTTTATCTCCGGAAAAATCAAGGGAAATCTAGTTATCAAGGGAAAGCTGGAAATAGCCAGCACGGCGGTTATCCTGGGCGACATCAAGACTCAGATACTTTCTGTTGAGAGCGGAGCCCATATTCTGGGCAAAATCTTAATGCCCACCATTAAAATTAGCAGTGGTATAGGTGAGCATCATTCCGCCGAGTCCCGCATTGTCGCCGAAAAAATTGACGAGGAAACAGAAAAATAAATTTTTTCCTTATGTACTTGTACATATACGATTCTTTTCTTAATGATAAGAAGTATGTCAATTTGCTGGCTAAAATAGAGCAACGGGTAACTGATCTGAGCATCAAGGGCCGGACCGCCAAATTATCCATATTGAAAAATATGAAGGAGTTGATTACCGATGCGGTCAAGGATGGGGTCAAAACAGTGGTCGCTGTCGGCAATGGGCAGACTTTCGCTAAGGTGATAAATATTGTCGCCGATTTGGATGTTACTCTAGGACTGATTCCAGTCGATGATAATAACCTTATTGCACGCGCCTTGGGCGTACCATCAAAAGTGGCGGCTTGTGATGTTTTAGCTTCGCGTATTATCAAAAAAATTGATTTGGGAAAAATTAATAACCATTATTTTTTTAAGTCTGCCGAGATAGTCAATGGAGCGGTGACTATTGATTTTTCGGATTTTCAGGTACAGCCCACAACAGAAAAAAGCCGCATCACTTTGCATAACTTTAGCGACCATGATTTATCTCCTGGCTCTAATCCTTCCGATGGTTTTCTGGAGGTCGTGATAACCCCCTACCGCCAAACTGTTTTGGGTAAAAAAAGAATTACGGGAACGGTTTTGCCTTTTAATAAAGTAATGATAAACAGCGATCAAGAAGAGGAGGTTTCCATCTTAACTGATGAACAGATTATTATGAAGACACCGGCCGATATCGTTGCCGTGCCCGGGCGACTCAAGGTGATTGTCGGCGGGGAAAGAGATTTTGATTAAGAAATACAACAAAAAAACCCCCGAAAAAGGGGGTTTTTATAATATATTAAGCTTTTAATTTTTAGCAGGAAGTGCCGGATATTTGGCTTTTTTAAAACCTAAGACAAGATATTGTTGGGCGACTGTAAAAAGTGTAGTCAGTAGCCAATACAGCGCCAGGCCGGCCGGAAAACGCGAGCCGATTATGATGGTGATCACCGGCATGATATAAAGCATCTGCTGATTCATCATCGCGGCGGTACCGCCGGATTTTGATTTGCTCATTAGCATCTTTGACTGCCAAAATTGAGCCAAACCGGCCAGCACCGCAATAACCCAACTCTTACTGGCTAAGTTTAGAAATCCGAAAGCAATCGGGTTGAGCACCCCGGGGTTGGCCACAAAACTATAGAGGTCTTTCATTGCGTCGGCCTTGGCAAAAGAGTTAAAGAAAACCTGATAGATGGCAATCAGCACCGGCAACTGTATCAGCACCGGCAAACAGGAAGAAAAGGGATTTATTTTCTTTTCTTTATAAAGGGCCATGATCTCCGGGCCCATCTTTTCCTTTTCATCTTTATATTTTTCTTTAATTTTTTCAATGTCCGGATTGATATCCTGCAGGGCTTTTTGTGCCTGAATAGATTGTCTGGATAAGGGGTATAAAATCAATTTAATTATTAGCGTCAGAATAATTATAGAGGCGCCAAAATCCTTACCAGGAATTATGTTGTACAAATAAATAAGCAAATTAAAAATCGGTTGGTAAAAAATAGTATGGAAAAGTGTCAGCATAATCTTCTTTATTAATTAAAGCAGGGGATCAGCGCCGCCTCTGGCCCAGGGGTGACAGCGAAGGAGACGCGATATTGATTTATACAAACCTCTAAAAACCCCGTATTTATAAAAGGCCTGATGGCTGTACTCTGAACAATGGGGATCATAAGGACAAAAACCGTGCGGATAGTAGATCTTGAACCAACCCGTATCTGGAGACAGTGTGTGCTGATAAAGACGAATCAGTACTAAAATCGGCCAGGACAAAACTTTATTTGCTTTTGACAGTAGTTTTTTCATTATTATCTCGATATAGCCGGCTTTTATTAAGAGCAAACAATATTTGCCTGCCAATAGTCATAAAATCTAGCTCTAAAGCCCTTTTTTTGGCTATAATTAGCACCGAATATCCTGGAACCATGTTTTTTATATATCGTTGTATTACCTCCCGCAAACGTCGGGCTAGTTTGTTTCTAATTACTGCTCTCTTTTCAACTTTGGTAGAAACTACAAAAGCGACTTTCGTGTTCTTTTCCCGGTTTTTCCTATATTTTATTACAAATTCCGGCAAAAAAAAGGTCTGGCCAGTCCGGACCAGGTCTTTAATTTCCTTGTCAGAGTGTAAACGATAAATTTTTGGCAACATAATAGGGGCTAACCATACTAAACAGTAATCTTCTTGCGATTTTTTCGGCGCCGCCTGGCTATAGTTTTGCGGCCTCCTTTTTTGGCCATTCTGGCTCTAAACCCGTGTGTTCTAGCCCGTTTTCTGGTTCTGGGTCGATAAGTTCTCTTTGGCATATGAAAATTTAGTAAAAATTATGCGTTTAGAATAACATGTTTTTCTGGTTTTGACAATGAATATAAATGTGCCATAATTGTAAACAAATTATACACATTTTATTAACTATTATGCTGGTTTTGCTGTATTCTTATTTGTGTTATAGTATAGGAGTTCTAATAACAATACTCTAAATAAATGCCGGGTAGTGATAAAATCTGGGAAAGTGCCTTGGGTGAGCTGGAGCTTTTAATATCCAAGGCTAACTTTACTACCTGGTTTAAAAATACTTTTGTTGCCGAGAACAGTGATGATCGGGTAGTTGTTGGCGTTCCTAATGCCTTTACCAAGGTTTGGCTGGAAAAGAAGTATCACGACAAAATAACCAAGGCCTTGGAGAATATATTGACAAAAAATAATCTACAGGTTATCTACAGGGTGGCAAATAAGGACACTTTGGCTAATATTAGCGAAAAAATAAGTAATTTGAGTAATGAAAAATCACAACCTGTGAATAACAATAACGGTGGAATGTTTAAAAACATCAACCGTTTTGGCCTAAACTCTAACTATACATTTAAAAGCTTTATTGTGGGGCCGGGCAATGAATTAGCCCAAGCAGCAGCCAAGGCCGCCGCTGAAAAACCAGGGGAAATCTATAATCCATTATTTATTTATGGCGGTGTTGGTTTGGGTAAAACCCACTTAGTTCAGGCTGTGGGGGCCTATATTTTAGAAAAAAGCCCTAAAAAAAAGATACTTTACATAAACAGTGAGAAATTTACTAATGATTTTATATCAGCTATTAAAACGGGTCAAACTGATAGATTTAAAGAAACCTACCGCAATGTTGATGTTTTGTTGATTGACGATATTCAGTTTATTGCCGGTAAAGAACAAACTCAGGAGGAGTTTTTTCACACTTTTAATGCTTTACATCAGAATAACAAACAAATTGTACTTTCCTCTGACCGACCACCTAAGGCTATTCCTGCTATTGAGAATAGGCTCATTTCCCGCTTTGAGTGGGGCATGATCGCTGATATTTCTGCTCCCGACCTGGAAACTAGGGTGGCTATATTGCAGTTAAAAGCCCAGGAAAAAAACTATGCTTTGGGAGCTGATATTATCCACTATGTAGCCGAGAATATTCAGGATAATATTAGGGAATTAGAGGGGGCGCTAAACAGGATTATCGCTTTTCACCAATTAAACGGCGCTGTCCCTAGCCTGGAGAGCGTCAAATCTATCTTGGGCGGTATTTCAGCCAACCCCCGCAAGGCTGGTTTAACCAGCAAAAAAATAATTAGGATCGTGGCCGATTTTTATGACATTGGTCTGGATGCAATCTTGGGTGAAAGCCGGAAAAAAGAGTTGGTGGTGCCGCGCCAGATCGCCATGTTTCTAATGCGCCAGGAGATCAAAGCGTCTTTCCCCAACATCGGCCAGGATATCGGTGGCCGTGACCACACTACCGCTATGCACGCCTGCGAGAAGATAAACTCATTGATAAGTGTGGATGAAAAAATAAAAAACGACGTTGCGGTTTTGAAACAAAAACTTTACGAGGCCTGAATAAGGTGTGAATAAATTAGGCACAGACCTGTTTATAAATCTGTTTACAGGATTTATATGTCTAATCAGAAAATATTTTCCCCTAATTAAACAGGTTTTATCCCCATAAAATTATTTATAAATCTTCCGATAAACCAGTGTGTCCGTCACTACTTTCAACATATACACAATCCTTACTACTATTAATAATTTATAAAACATAATTATAATAAGACAAGAATATGAAAGTCATTTGCACACAGGAAAACTTACACAAGGGCTTGGGCCTGGTTTCAAACATTGCCAATCGGCACAGTAATCTGCCAGTTTTAAACAATGTATTAATTAAGGCCGGAAAGGACGGTTTGGTACTAATTACTACCGATTTAGAAATTGGTATTAAAGCGTTTGTGAGAGGAAAAATAGAAAAAGAAGGGGAATTCACCGTCGATGCCAAATTATTTAATAATTATGTTAATTATCTTCCCAAAGAAAACGTAGAGTTAAACCTGAAAGATGGGGGGCTGGAAATAAAAAACAAAAATCAGGAAACCACTATAAATGGTTTGGCGGCCGAAGACTTTCCTCTTATTCCTGATGTTAGTAAAGACGGTGAAATAGAATTATCTTCATCGGAATTGAAGCGGGCCCTACAAGAAGTAATGTTTGCCGCTTCTTTGGATGGCTCGCGTGCCGAGATTAATGCTGTTAATTTTAATTTTGAACCCGGGGAACTGGTTCTCGCGGCCACCGATAGTTACCGCCTAGCGGAAAAAAAGATAAAGATTGTTAATGATAAAAGTCATAAATTAATCATACCATTAAAAACACTGCAGGAACTTTTTCGGGTATTAAGCGACCAGGTGGAACAGAAGATTAAAATATATCTTAATGAAAATCAAATCATGTTTGTTTTTGACGGCGTGGAGCTGATCTCTCGCGTCATTGACGGTAAGTATCCTGACTACAAACAGATTATTCCAAACGAGTTTAGTACCAAAGCTAAATGCGCGGTGAGCGAGTTGGCTCCGGCCATCAAGGCGGTAGCCTTGTTCTGCAAACAAGGCATAAACGACATCCGCCTGAGTTTCGATGAAAAAGACCAAAAAATAATTATTGCCACGGCTAGCTCCCATGCCGGACACTCTCTAGCTAAGGTTTCGGCGGATATTGAGGGAAGTGGCGGAGAGGTGGTTTTTAATTATAAATATTTGCTGGACGGACTAAGTAATATTTACAGCAACGAGGTGTTTATCAAGATAAATAACAACTCCTCGCCAGGGCTGATCCAGCCGGTTAATAACCAAGAGCACCTCTATTTGGTAATGCCTATCAGACAATAGGGTTTTTGCGACAACAGTTAAAATTTGCTATAATAGTAAAACCCTTAAATCCTTTGTGTATAAATTGGGTTTTGGGCTTGAAGAAAAACAATTCTTGCCTTGAACAAAGGTAGGGCCAAAAAACGTCCTGGCGCGATTAGGGCGTTTTTTGCTGAGTAAAAAAAGATTATTGAAATTAACGCTGATTAAAAAGACAGAAATTGACCTTATACGCATAAAGTCATACAATAAAATAACTACTAAACACGTCCTTTTTGGTCGCTGCGGCCTACCGTAAGCAAGGATATTACCATCGGTGATATCATACTACTCAAGCCCTGTTAAACCCCGTAGTAAATACTGCTGCTTTTTCCTGACCGCCAACCGCAGCGACCCAAATAATTGAGCGCCCTCCATTTTCTACAGAGAAGGTGGAGGGCGCTTTCCGTTTGAATTTATGGGGTAATTTTGTTATGATAGAAAAATGATAGCCTATATTAAAGGACAAATCATCCAACTTGGTCAAAAATCAATCACTGTTTTTGTGGGCGGTTTGGGCTATGAGGTTTTTTTGACACCCAAGGGCCTGGCTACTCTGAAGGTAAACCAGGAGGCCTGTTTTTTTGTTTATAGCCACATAAAAGAAGATGCTCACGATCTTTACGGATTTACCAGCGACCAGGAGCTAGACTTTTTTAAAAAATTGATTTCTGTTTCTGGAGTCGGACCAAAAAGCGCCTTGAATATTTTGGGGCTAGGTGAGGCGGCGGAGCTGAAACGAGCCATCGGCCAGGGCGACACTATTTTTTTACAACAGGTTTCTGGTATTGGTAAAAAAACCGCCGAACGGTTGGTAGTGGAGCTCAGAGAAAAGTTCATCGATGAGATATCCGGACAAATCTCCGTGGGCGGCGGCGACCAACAAGTGCGCGAGGCTCTAATCTCCTTGGGCTACAAAGACAAAGAAGCGGCTGAGGCGATAAAACATATTTCTACCAGTAGCGGCGACCTAGCCAGTCGGATTAAAGAAGCGCTACGCGCTGTTCCCAAATAAACATGCAATTAATTATTGATAATTCCAACTACGACAATTTTTTAAATACCAGATTTATTTCTGGTAATTTTTTGCAAAGTAGCTTGTGGCGTAAATTTTTGGAAAGCCAAGCAAAAAGATACTGGCAACTCGTGGTTTCTGACGGTCCGCAGATAGCGGCTACTTGTTTGTTTTATCAAAATACTTTACCTTTGGGACGGAGTTATTTTTATGTGCCCAAAGGTCCAATTTTCAACCCCGCCCTCAGCCGCCCCCAAAAACAAGAGGCGCTTAGTTTGATTTTGTCTAAAGCCAGAGAGGTTACTGTCGACACACGCAAAAGAGAAGAAATTTTTTTAAAGCTCGATTTGCCGGAAAACCTGGATTTGCCGCCGGAGCTTATCAAAAGTGAAGACCTACAACCACGCGACAGTTGGGTGTTGGAACTAAAAAAAAGCGCCGATGAATTGTTGGCCGCGATGCACCCTAAAACCCGCTACAATATCAGTCTGGCCAAACGGAAGGGGGTTAGTGTTGAGTTTAGTCAGGACACCGAAGACCTAAAGCATTTTATATCATTGATTAAAAAAACCGCGGTTCGTAACCAGATATCCGTACATAGTGCTACTTACTACAATAAACTAATTCAGGTTTTATTCAAAAATAAATGCGGCTATCTGGCCCTAGCTAAAGTTGATAATCAGGTGGTGGCGGCCAACATTGTTTTATGTTTTGGCAACAGCGCCACTTATTTGCACGGGGCGTCCGACTACCGCTTTCGTGCATATATGGCACCACACCTACTGCAATGGGAAAGCATCAAAAAAATGCAGGCCGCGGGACACGCAGTTTATGATTTTTGGGGCGTGGCTCCGGAGGACGGCTCCAAGCCCAAGTGGGGAGGTCTTAGCCGTTTCAAAAAAAGCTTTGGCGGGCAAGTCACAAAATCTCCCGGCGCCTATAACCTGATTTATGATGTCGGTTGGTATCGCTGGTATAAATTTGCCCGGAAATTAATTAGTTTAAGTGGCCGATAATTATGAACAGAGTCTTAATCTCGGCTGCCGGCCGGGGCACACGCATGCTCCATCTAAGTAGTGACCGTCCCAAACACCTGATTGAGGTAGCCGGGCACCCCTTTTTGTATTATTTACTGAATAATTTAAAAATCGCCGGTTTTACTGAGGTAATCATGGTGGTGGGTTACAAAAAAGAATTAATGAAACAGTTTTTAAAAAATTATCAAGGACAGTTCAAAATCACCGTCATAAATCAATTTGAAAAATTAGGCGAAGGAGAGTATGGCACCGCTTGCCCACTCAAGTGCGTTTCTGATATTCTAGCCGGAGAGAACTTTCTGTCGATCTATGGAGATAATCTTTATTCGGTAGAGGATCTGCGGAACTTTAATATCCAGGATAATTATAATTACGTCGCGGGCTTGCGGCACAGCGAGCCGCAGAATTATGGAGTACTGGAAGTCGGCGCAAATGGTTTTCTGAAAGGTATAATTGAAAAACCAAAAAAACCGCCGAGCAATCTAATCAACACTGGTTTATATAAATTTACCGGTGAGGTTTTTGACTATTTGTCTAAAATAAAGCTATCCCCGCGCGGCGAATATGAATTGACCGACATCGTTGATTTATTAGCTAAACAAGGTAACGTAAAAGTACGTGGTCTTTCTGGCGGCTGGTTGGACTTTGGGCGGCCAGAGGATATAGTGCGGGTGGAAAATTATGTTCGGCAATATGCTTAAAAAAATAATAAAAAAATTTTTACCGCGATCGTTTTTGTCAACCTACCATTTTTTTCTGGCCAAACTGGCCAACTGGTTTTTTTTATTTCCCAGCAATAAGATAGTCGTTATCGGCGTTACCGGCACCAACGGCAAAACCACTACGGCCAACCTAATCTCCCAATTATTTGAATGCCTGGGTTATAAAACTGGGTTGACCTCAACAGTGAATTTTAAAATCGGCTATCAGGAAAGACTAAATGATAAAAAGATGACGATGCTGGGTCGTTTTCAAACCCAAAAAATATTGTATCAGGCGGCACGAGCCGGCTGCCAATATGCCATCATCGAGACCTCGTCTCAGGGCATTGAGCAGTGGCGCCACAGCGGGATAAACTATGATGTTGTGGTTTTTACCAACTTAACCCCAGAGCACATCGAGGCCCACGGCAGTTTTGAAAATTATCGTGCCCAAAAGGAAAAGCTCTTTGAACACTTAGCTAAAAGTCGGAGAAAAAAAATAAGAGGTAAGGTTGTTCCGAAAATAATTATCGCCAACGCCGACGATGAAGAAATATTTAGATTAAAAAAATATCACAGCGATAAATTCATCAGCTATGGCTTTGTAAACAAAGCTGATTATCAAGGCAGTGATTTGCGTACCGCGGGCGGGCTGGCCTCATTTAAATTTGCCGGGCAGGAAATAAACACCCAACTTCTGGGAGAGTTTAATGCTTATAATGTTTTGGCGAGTTTGGCGGTGATAAACGCCCTGGGTTTGCCGGCTGACCAGGTCAGTGCCTGCCGGGTAGGAGGGGTGCCAGGACGCCAAGAGATGATCAATCAGGGACAGAACTTCAAGGTGATGATTGACTATGCGCCCGAACCGGCGAGTTTGGAGAAGCTCTATCAGGCGCTGGGTTCTTTACCCAGAAGAAAACTTATCCACATCCTGGGATCAACCGGTGGCGGGCGCGATCAGGCACGCCAGCCATTTCTCGGTCGGTTGGCCGGACAAAACGCGGACGTGGTGATCGTGACCAACGAAGACCCTTATGACGATGACCCGCAAACAATCATTGATAGAGTTGCCAAGGGCGCGGAACAAGCCGGAAAAAAAATAAACCAAAATTTATTTAAGATTCTAGATAGAAGAGAGGCTATAGCCAAAGCAATTTCACTAGCACAAAAGGACGATCTTGTCTTAATTACCGGCAAGGGCGCGGAACAGGCAATCTGTGTGGCTAACGGAAAAAAAATACCCTGGGACGACCGGCGAGTCACACGAGAATTAATAAAAGAAAAAACAAGAAATGATTCAACAAAGGTTAAAACAGAATAGAAATCCCTACGAGCGTTTTTATGGCCGGTTTGCTTTATTTTGGACGGCCTTCTTGGTTATGGCGGGCTGGGCGGTTAAAAGTATGACCGATGAGACGGGCGCGCTGATTGCAGTGATTTTTTTTGTGATCATTTTAGCAATATTATTATCTAACCGTTGGGTGGTAAATAAAACTTATTTTGGTCACAGCAACTTATTTTTTAAAACCATGTTTCCTATTGGAAGAATTAAGAGAATTTACCTATCTAAACTCCCTAATGATCCGCGGGTTTTAGATCGGGCCCTATTAATGAATGAGATCGTTAGCGCCGGTTCGCTCGCGGCGCGCCTAGGATCATCACCGGTATTGAATAAGGAAGAAATAAAATATATGGCGGAAAAATATTCCCCAGTGCAGATTTGGATAGAAGTGATTAATCCTAATGGTCAAGCAATATCTTGGCCCTTGGCTGAAAAAAGCAAACAAGCCAGGTCGATGGGGTTAGGAGCACTAAAGAAATGTTTGTATAAATTGGAAAGGCAACTGCCGGCAGCAACTATCGACCCTGGGGTGTTTCAATATTTATAAAAAAATGCCCTGTCGCATCAGACGCGGCAGGGCTTTTTTTGAAGACGCTTTTTCAAGCGCCAATGATTTCGTCGATCAGACCAAACTTCAGAGCTTCCTCGGGAAACAACTCTTTTTCTCGGCGGCATAGGGCCCGCACCTCACGCATGCTGCGGCAAGTCCGCCGACAGAGGAGTTGGTACGTACGCTGAGAGTAGCGGTCTTGCTCGGCCATAGCCCGTGAGCGTTTGGTTTGAGACACCACGGTGTTAAAGCTGATCTTCCAGAAGACCGGATCGTGGATCAGGAGCCGAGTCTGGGCACAGGCCTGGCGATGGGTGCAAGCCTGTAGTATCACCGCGGCCATAGACTGGCAAAGACCAATAGCTTTGCCGGTTGTTTTGCCCGGGTATGCCAACAGAGAATCAATGACGAAAAGACCGTTGAGCAAATTGCCGCCGGTGCTACTAATCAGTACCGTGATCTCCGGCGATCCCCTACTCATCAGGCGCGGTATGCTTTCCCGAACGTACACGGCCATATCGTCATCTACTTCGCCGGCCAAATCGATCAGGTTGGCGTCAAGAAGCGTAGTTTGGTCAATGGTAAGAGCCAAGGCACACCTCCGACAGCTAGGGCGAAGAGTCTTCGAGTGGCCAGAACCACTTAATCCTAAAGTTAATATAGTTTATTGTCAAAATTTTGATAAGTAAAAGGGGTGGACCGTGGTCCACCCTTTGTCTTCTCAGCCGTGCCCAGGACTATTGCTGATACAAGGTTTTCACATTACCCCAGGAAGCGGATTGGACAGCCAGCGGTGTGCAGTCGACAGGTCGGCTGGAGGCATCGAGAAAGCGGAAGCCGGCGGCGGCTTGCGCACTACCATTAAGGACCCCATCGTCGATGAGGTCATTGCAGGCATTATGCCCGAGCTCGCCGTAAGCGACGATGGTTGTGCCACAAGCCCCGATCACGCCCTCGCCGGAAGCCGGCGGAAAGTAACAGAAAGCGTAGTCATTTGTCGATCCGATCCGAGTGGCAATGAGTTCGGTGTTGTCGAATTCACTACTCTTGACCCAGACGGTCAGAACCGGAGGCAGGGGCTCCAAAGTGACTCCACGGAGCTCGGCGCAGGTAGTACCGGCCACGGGGATGTTCCAGTGAGTCGGGGTGTGAGTCGCAGCAACTACCCACAAAGCAGCCGGCCCATTGGTCGCCATGCAAGGCAAAGCGCCAAACCCGAGGATGATAGCAAAAACCATAAGCCGTTTCATGACTTGGCCTTTCTGGATTTATGACACCGAGTGCTGAGGACAAATCGTATTGAGCAAAAGTATTTAGAGAGTTGAGGCCCTCCTCTGGTTTGGTTTGTGAATATAAAAGAGCAATGACTCAAATTACATTTGGTGTATTACCATATTTACTAATTATTGTCAATGGGTAAAATTATTATCCCTTTAATCCATATTTAAATTTTTATTAACTGTGTTATAATTTATTTGTAAAACAACTAAACATATGAAAAAATTATTATTTTTAGGCATTATTTCCCTGTTTATCCTTACGGGATGTTTTCTGCCGGACGGCGTCGAGCGCGCAGAAGACTTTGATCAGCCAGATATTAAAAAAGAGTTTTGTGGCGTGCAACTGAGTTTCCAGTATTGCAAGTGCGCCTTTCACGGACAGTATTGTCAGGATATAGGCATGAGTAAAAAAGAAGCTCAAAAGTATGTTGATGAGGAATATGAAAAATGGCTTGGTACCAAGCGGGAAGAATTTACCAAAAACTGTCAGGCCGCCAACGGATATTTTCAGGATGATAAGTGTAATTATTGTGAGCAGGGTTTAATCGCTGGTGAAACATCGTGCGAACAGGATAGCTTAGGCACCGATGATCAGGACGGCACGGAAGAGGAGTTGGTTAATTTACCTGACGGGCCATATAATGAAGACTGCACCATTAATACCGAGGAATATGACCGTGATTGGAAAAAATATTCGGATATTGATAATGCTATCGCGCCCACGGACCGTAGCTACGAAGCCCAGCAGGCGCTTAAGGCCTATGAAAGCATGATCGTCAAATTAACGGAAACTTTTGAACTGCAACGCGATATAGAAATAGAAGATCAAATGCAAGCCGACCTTGACGAGTATCGCCAGGCTATAGTACAAAACCAAAAAACCAATTTACTCAAAGCTTTTTGGCGCTTGAGCTGGGTGACTTTCACTACCATCAAGAGTGGCACTACGGCCGGCAAGTCGTTTAGTAATTTACTCACCAGTTCTGGCAACGCAGTGCAAAATATCGGCTCGGCACTAAAGACTTTTCAGGCCACGGTACCGGCCAGCTCTGATCTGGCAATCGATAAGTCCACGCTATTGGGCAAAGCAGAAGTAGCGGGCGCCAAGACCGCCTTAGAGGCGGTGGAATCTTTAGGTGATCCGGGCAAAGTGGTAGCGCGTTTGATCAAAACCGCCGGCGAGGCTTCCCTACCCTCGGCAAATATCAGCGAAGCAGAGATAAATGTCCTAAAACAACAACAGATTGATAAAAATGTCGTGAACCAGGTTTTAGCCAATAGCCGAGCGGCTAACAGTGAACGCCAGTCAAAGATAACGGTCTTGGAATCAGAAATTAAAACTCTGGAAGGGCAGATAGTCGAATGGGAAAACAAGGAAAAGCAAAGGGTGGCCACGGCCCTGGAAGAAAGCTGTTTGAAATTGACTAACCCGGAACCAGTGCCGCCTGAAGATAGCGACGATGTATCACAATAGACAAAATAACAAATAAGCCCTGCCGCATCTGATCGAGTTTAGCTCGAACGAGCGACAGGGCTTTTCTGATTCAGAGGCCGCTGATAGTGAGTTCGCCGTTTTTATCGGCGAGACTATAACTACCCTGGGCCATGATCGTCATCTGAGGCAGGGCCGGACAGTCAACTTGTCCGTTGAAAAACAACCATCCATGGTCATCGAGGAGAAGTCGAGAAAAGCGAGTAACTCTTATCCACTCGCCCAACTGCCGCGCGGGTGTATTTAGCGGACTGGCGTTTTCAACATGGAAGATCAAAAACCGCAGTTGGGGATGGCGGCGCGCATAGATAGTCAGGCGTAGCTGGGGGCCGCTAATAATCACAAAGCTTAAAACTCGGTAAGAGTCGGACATAGTCTCTCTCCTTGTCTGCAAGGGTACAAAAAACGAAAATAGCTTACAATATTTTAAAGAAAATGAAAAGGCGAGTACCGAAGTACTCGCCCGAACGCGACCGAAGTCGCATTTAAGGCCCGAAGGCCAGTTGATATCCTGCCCGCTGCCGCGGCAGGATGTGCGATTACTCTTCCATTCGGAAAAGTAATCATATCATAGCATAAATTTGTGTTTTGTCAATACTTTGATTTACGTAATAAATAAATTGTTTTACTCACTTGTGCATAACCTGTAGTTAACCAAAGCATATATGTGCATAATTTTAACTAACATAAGGCAAAAAACACAATTTATTGAAACAGAAAACAAGATGGTTTGACAACTTTTTTACTTTATACATATTGATAAGTTGGCTAATATTAGCTTAAATATTTAAATTTTTTGATGATTTTCTATCCTAACCAGTTAAACACTTGACAGGAGCAGCTAGTTTTGATATCATGAGCACATGAAATTTTTTTGGACTAGTCTATTTTAGTCTCAAAATAATAATAACTTGTTAGCCTTAGGGCCGATGAGTTTATTTTTTTGCGCTTAAATTTATTTCTATAGTTATCGGACTCCGACGATAAATTTGACTGCTATTTATTTAACAAATAAGTAAGTATTTATAACTGATTCAGCTGATCGCGGCGGAGACAGTTATAAAAAGTCAAAAAACTATGCCCCAACAAAGAAATCTCACCCCTCGCCAGTATTTTACCAAGCTGGGAGAGGCGCTGCCTTTAACTGATCTCATCGAGGTACAGAAGAAATCCTATGAGTGGTTGTTTGCCCACGGTTTGCAACAGCTTTTTGAGGAAATTTCGCCGATTAAGGACTTTATCGGTCGTGACCTAGAGCTTTATCTCTTGGATTATTTTTTGGACGAGCCAAAATTTGACGAGGTAACGGCCAAGAATAAAAACATTACTTTTGAGGCGCCCCTGCGCGTCAATGTCCGGTTGGTCAATAAGCGTACTAACGAGGCTAAAGAACAGGAAATATACTTAGGGGATTTTCCGCTGATGACGGACCGCGGCACTTTCATTATCAACGGCGTGGAAAGAGTAGTGGTTTCCCAACTGATTCGTAGCGCCGGGGTATTTTTTAGCTCCGCTTCTATCCGGGGAAGAAAATATTACAGCGCCAAAGTCATTCCTAACCGTGGCGCCTGGCTGGAATTAGAAACGGACACTAATAATGTTATTTATGTGAAGATCGACCGCAAGCGCAAGGTGCCGGTGACCGCGCTCTTGCGTGCTTTTGGTTATGCTAGTGATGAAGAATTACTCGGGCTATTTAAGGATGTTGATATTCACTCCGAGATCCAGTTTATTAAGAGCACCATTGAAAAAGATATTTCCAAGAACGAAGCCGACGGACTGAAAGAAGTTTATCGCCGTATCCGTCCGGGCGATTTAGCCACCACGGAAAATGCTCGCAGTTTAATCCACTCCATGTTTTTTGATTTTGACCGCTATGATTTTGATCGGGTGGGACGTTATAAAATAAACGCCCGTTTTGGTTTTGATATTCCCAACACCAAAGAAACTAGAGTGTTGCGTCGCGAGGACTTGGTGGCGGTTATTAAGGAAATTATAAAATTAAATCTATCTCAGGAGGATGCCGACGACATCGATCACCTAGGTAATAGACGCGTGCGGGCTATCGGTGAACTAGTGCAAAACAGATTCCGCATCGGACTGGCGCGTATGGAGCGGATCATTAAAGACCGTATGAGCACACTGGATATTAATACCCTTACCCCCAACCAATTGATCAACGCCCGACCGGTTATCGGTGTGATTAAAGAGTTTTTTATGAGTTCTCAGCTTTCTCAATTCATGGATCAGGTCAATCCGCTGGCCGAGTTGGAGCATAAAAGACGTTTGTCGGCTATGGGTCCGGGCGGTCTGTCCCGGGAGCGGGCCGGTTTTGAGGTGCGCGACGTACACCGTACCCACTACGGACGTATCTGTCCGATAGCCACCCCAGAAGGACCAAACATCGGCCTGGTCGGACACCTGGCGTCTTATGCCCGGGTCAATGATTTTGGATTTATTGAAACACCGTTTAGAAAAGTGTGGCACGATATAGACAACGACGCCAAATTATCCAGCGGTAAAACCCTTCGCCAGGACATCATTGATCCCGCTACCAAAAGAGTGTTGGCCAAGACCGGCGAGACTATTAGTGCCACTCTCGCCAAGGAAATTGAAAAAAATAATAAAATTACCAGTATCGCCATTAAGCCGGTGGTAACTAATGAGGTGGTTTATCTCGATGCTTTTGAAGAAGAAAAATACAACACCGCTCCTGCTACTACACCACTAACTCCCGAAGACCACTTTGTGAACGATTATGCGGAGATGCGCGTCAAAGGTAATCCTACTTTTGACAGTGTAAATAATATTGATCTATTGGACGTAGCGCCGAACCAAATTATTTCAATCGCTACCTCACTTATTCCTTTTCTGGAACACGATGATGCAGTGCGTGCTTTGATGGGCACGAATATGCAGCGCCAATCTATTTCCGTCATTCGCCCCGAATCGCCTATTGTCGGCACCGGCATTGAAGCGAAAGCCGCTATGGACTCTGGTCAGGTGGTGGTAGCTAAAGAGGATGGTGAGGTGACTACCGTTGATAGCCGCCGCATCGAAGTGACCAACAAAAAAGGCGTGGCGATGATTTACAATTTGAATAAATTTGCCCGCTCCAATACTTCTACCAGCATGAATCAACACCCCATCGTGAATAAAGGGGATAAGATTAAAAAAGGTGAGGTGATTGCCGATGGTGCCGCTACAGACAAAGGTGAATTGGCTTTGGGTCAAAATATGCTGGTGGCCTACATGACTTGGGACGGCGGAAACTATGAAGATGCTATATTAATTTCCGAGCGAGTCGTACGCAACGACAATTATACCTCTATCAGTATTGAAGACTATACTATTGATGTTCGTGATACCAAGCTCGGTCCGGAAGTAGTCACTCGCGATATTCCTAATGTCAGTGAAGAAAAATTAAAAGATTTGGACCGTGAAGGCGTGATTCACATCGGTGCCAACGTTTCCTCGGGAGATATTTTAGTCGGTAAAATTACCCCCAAGGGCGAAACTGAATTATCCGCCGAAGAAAAGTTATTGCGGGCAATTTTTGGTGAGAAAGCTAAGGACGTCCGCGATACTTCTCTTTATCTCAAACATGGCGAGCGCGGCAAAGTGATTGGCATCAAGATTTTTTCCCGCGACAAAGGGGATAAATTATCGGCGGGAGTGATTAAGAGTATTCAGGTAACCGTTGCTCAACTTCGCAAGATCCAGGTCGGCGACAAGATGGCCGGCCGTCACGGTAATAAAGGCGTTATTTCTCGGGTTGTGTCCGAAGCCGACATGCCTTTTTTAGCCGACGGAACCCCGGTAGATATTATTTTAAATCCCTTGGGCATTATCTCCCGTATGAATCTGGGACAACTCTTGGAAACCCACCTGGGTTTTGCCGCCCGCACCCTGGGCTATAAGGTAGCTAGTCCGGCCTTAAATGGTGTTTCTGAGCAAGTCATCCGGGAACAGCTGGTCAAAGCCGGTTTACCGGAAGACGGTAAAATCCAGCTTTATGACGGGCGTACTGGCCGGCCTTTCGGTGATAAGACCGCTGTGGGTGTGGCCTATATGCTGAAGTTAAACCATTTAGTGGAAGACAAGATCCACCAGCGCTCCATCGGACCATACTCCTTGGTCACCCAGCAACCTTTGGGCGGTAAGGCGCAGTTCGGTGGCCAGCGTTTTGGAGAAATGGAAGTTTGGGCACTGGAAGCTTATGGTGTGGCCAGCACTTTGCAGGAGATGCTAACCATCAAATCTGATGATGTACCGGGGCGTTCTAAGGCTTATGAAAGTATCATCAAAGGTGAACAAATAACCCGTCTAAACATCCCCGAATCATTCAACGTGTTGGTCCGGGAATTAAAAGGTCTGTGTTTGGACGTAGATCTGATCGGCAAACGCGAGCGCGTGATCAAAAGCGTGGAAGAAGATATCAAAGAAACCCTGGAGCAAGAAGCGCCGGTTGTTAATGACGCCAGTGCTGCCGCCGCCAGCGAAGAAGCCGACACCAATTAAAAAAATCTAAGAGTAAATAAAAGATTATGCCAACCCCCTCTTCAACAAAAACAACCTTCATGGCCGCGGACAAGACCACGGTTTTAGAATTCGATGCCATCAGCTTGAAATTGGCATCACCGGAAGACATCCACAAATGGTCGCACGGCGAAGTACTCAAGCCGGAGACCATCAACTATCGTACCCAGAAACCGGAAAAAGACGGCTTGTTTTGCGAAAAAATATTCGGCCCCACCAAAGACTGGGAATGTTATTGTGGTAAATACAAACGCATTCGTTACAAGGGCATTACTTGCGATAAGTGCGGTGTGGAAGTAACCCGGGCGGTAGTTCGCCGCGAGCGTATGGGCCACATTGATTTGGCGGCACCCGTTTCCCATATTTGGTTTTTGCGCGGTATCCCTTCAAAAATCGGTTTAGTATTAGACCTGAGCATCCAATCACTAGAAAAAATAATTTATTTTGCGTCTTTTATAGTCACACACGTTGATGAGCCGGCCCGTCAGGAAACCATGGACCAGATCAAGGCCGAGCTACGTAGCAAGCGCAAACAGATTGACAATGAGTTTAATCAGCGTAGCCAGGAGCTCAACAACAAAAAGGTTAAGATGCTGGCCGAAGGCCAACCTAAAGACAAGGCGGAAAAAAATGTTGAGCAGGAATTGATTAATCTTAATGTTGCTAAGGTAGATAAGATTAAAACCTTGGAAGAGGCGGCTGAGACGGCGGTTAAAGAACTCAAGGAACTTAAAGAGCTGGCGATAATTTCGGAAACAAAATATCAGGAATTAGCTTTGCGCTATGGTCATGTTTTTGAAGCCAATATCGGAGCCGAAGCGATTCACGAATTACTGAAGCGCATCAATCTCAAGCAACTTTCCGATCACCTGGATAAGGAAATATTAGAATCCATTCCATCCAAGAAAAAGAAACTGATCCGCCGTGCCCGTTTGGTTAAAAGTTTATTAATAAATAAGATTCGGCCGGATTGGATGATTCTAGCGGCCATCCCGGTGGTGCCTCCGGATTTGCGCCCGATGGTGCAGTTAGACGGCGGACGCTTTGCCTCTTCTGATTTGAATGATTTGTATCGCCGGGTGATCAACAGAAATAATCGTCTGAAGCGGTTAAAAGAGCTTAACGCCCCCGAGGTTATCCAGCGCAACGAAAAACGCATGTTGCAGGAAGCGGTGGATGCTTTAATTGATAACAATGCCCGCCACGGCAAGACCGTCACCGCCTCGACCGGACAAAAAAGAACTTTAAAAAGTATCGCCGACATGCTCAAAGGTAAACAAGGGCGTTTCCGGCAAAACCTCTTGGGCAAACGCGTGGATTATTCCGGCCGTTCCGTTATCGTCATCGGCCCGCATCTGAAATTAAGTCAGTGTGGCCTACCAAAGATTATGGCCTTGGAATTATTCCGTCCTTTTGTAATTTCTAAACTGATAAAAAATGAATTAGTGCACAATGTCCGTAGCGCTAACCGCTATATTGATGCCGGCCACCCCGAGGTTTGGGCGATCCTGGAAGAAGTTACCCATGATACCCGGGTACTGCTGAATCGCGCGCCGACTTTACACCGCCTGGGTATCCAGGCTTTCCGTCCTATTCTTATTGAGGGTAAGGCCATACAATTACACCCTCTGGTTTGCGCCGCCTTTAACGCCGACTTTGATGGAGACCAGATGGCCGTGCACGTGCCACTGACCGAAGAAGCTAAAAATGAAGCGGAAAATATCATGGCCGCGGAAAAAAATCTACTCAAACCGGCCACCGGCGAGCCCGTCACTATTCCCAACCAAGATATTGTCTGGGGCTCTTACTATATGACTTATTTAGATGACAGTATTGAAGCCAAACGTTATTTTACCGATGAAGACGAAGCAGAAAAAGCTTTTGCAATAGATTTATTAAAACTCCAGGAGCCGATTAATGTCCGTCTCAGGAAAATGGATAATAAACTTACCAAGACTACGGTCGGGCGCATTATTTTTAATAAGATTTTGCCCGAGGAAATGCCTTTTGTTAACCACGTCTTGGATAAGAAGGGCCTAAAGAATATTGTGGCCGAAGCTTTCCGCACTTTTTCCCATACTCAAACCATCCAACTGTTAGACGATCTAAAAGACTTAGCCTTCAAATACATCACTACTTCGGGCATGTCCTGGGGTATGGACGATGTGCCAAAACTAGAAACTAAAAAAGAATTGATTGCCGAAGGTGAGACGCAGGTAAAAGAAATTAGAGAGCAGTTTAACAACGGCTGGCTAACTAACAATGAACGGCATATCAAGATCATAGAAGTTTGGAACCTGATCAAAAACCGTATTAAAAAACAATGCGAAGCTATTTTTAATCCCAATAACTCGGTGGCCAGTATTATCAACTCTGGTGCCCGTGGCTCTTGGGATCAACTCATCCAGATTATGGGTATTAAGGGATTGGTGATTAATCCGGCCGGCGACATCATGGAACTGCCGGTCAAAGCCAACTTTCAAGAGGGTTTAGATGTACTGGAATACTTTATCTCCACCCATGGTACCCGTAAAGGCTTGTCCGATACCGCCTTACGTACGGCCAATGCCGGGTATCTTACCCGGCGTCTGGTGGATGTTTCCCAGGACGCGGTGGTCTTAGAAGACGATTGTGGCACTAAAGACAGTTTAATCATCACCAAATCTGACAGTAAAGATGCTCATGAGACTTTAGCGGATCGGGCAGTGGGCCGGGTCATCGCCGAAGACATCAAAGACGGCAAAAAGGCCGTGATTAAAAAAGGAACTTTGGTGACCAAAGAATTATCTCAACATATCGCCCATCTGGACCCGGAGCAGATTCGCGTGCGTTCCCTACTCACTTGCCAGGCCAATCGTGGCGTTTGCCAAAAGTGTTATGGTTTTGATCTGGGCTACAATAAATTAGTAGCTATCGGCACGGCCGTAGGGGTTGTAGCCGCCCAGAGTATAGGTGAACCCGGCACTCAGCTGACTATGCGTACTTTTCATACCGGCGGTGTGGCCGAAGGCGACATCACTCAGGGTCTGCCGCGGGTAGAGGAATTATTTGAGTCCCGCGCGCCAAAAATGCAGGCGGTTTTGTCCCCGGTAACCGGCATAGTGGAAATCACTGACGATACCCGGCTAGTCAGCAAAAAACAAAGAATTATTAAGATCAAGCCACAGACTACGCGCAAGGAACAATATGATCTCTATAGCGATACCGTGTTAAAGATCAAAGACGGCCAGGAAGTGGCCAAGGGAGATGCACTCTTTGAAAAAGACGGCGATGTTACTAAGACCAATATAAACGGCCTAATCAAATTAACCGATAAACAGCTAATTGTCGTCGGTCATGGTAATGAACCGGAAGAGGTGCTGATTCCGGCCGGCTATATTATTGTGGTGGCGGACAATGATCTGGTGATTGAGGGGCAGAGATTGACAGAAGGTAGTATTAATTTGCAGGAGCTCTATGATCTCCAGGGCCAGTTAGCTGTCCAAAAGTATATCATCAAAGAAATTAAGCACATCTATTCTTCCCAGGGTCAGAACCTAAATGACAAGCATGTGGAATTGATTGTGCGCCAGATGTTTTCCCGTATATTAATTAATGAAGTGGGCGACACGGAACTTTTACCTGGTGAAACCGTAACCTTCACCCAATTTAATGAAGCTAATAAAAGAGTTAAAGGCCAAAAAGCAGAGGGCCAAGTTCTGCTCTCCGGCATCACCAAAGCGGCCTTGACTTCAGACTCCTTCTTGGCCGCCGCTTCTTTCCAGGAAACAGCCCGGGTACTGATCGATGCCGCTATTACCGGTAAGGTAGACTATCTACGCGGCCTTAAAGAAAACGTTATTATCGGCAAAAAGATACCGGCTGGTACAGGCTTTATAAAAAAACCAGAATAACAAGCGAGAAAAACTCCTGAAATACGGGAGTTTTTCTTTGTTTTCCGCCATTTATTTTTGTCAGATAATATGATAAAATGTATAATATTCATAGCTTATTTTTAGCAAAAAATATGGCCAAACGAGCAAAAAATAATAATCGGCGAAATTCAGAGGACAAGGACTTGGTCTTAGAAACCGGACTCAGCCCCGACACTAAACGGGGTATTTTAACCGTCTTAGTTTTCTTGTTGGCCATGTTGGGGATTATGTCTGTTTTTGGTCTTGCCGGAAATTTTGGTCGCTCTCTTAATTATGGGTTGTCATATCTTTTTGGCTGGAGCGACTGGTTATTTTTAATAATCCTTTTGTATATCAGTTTTCTTATTTTACGCAGTAATTTTTATAAGATCCGCTGGGTAGTTTATCTGGGAATATTTTTAATTGTTTTGTCCAGCGCCGGCCTGCTGAATTTTTTTGTTAGTGATTATACCTGGGCGGAAATCGGTAGCTTAGGAAAAGGTGGGGGCGTCCTAGGGTATGCCATTGGCCACCCGCTGGCCAGTTATCTGGGGGCTTGGGGTAGTTTAGTTGTTTTTATCAGTTTATTGCTCATTGGTATATTTCTGGCCTTCAATACTTCCTTTAAAGATATGACCGAACGTGCCAAATCTTTGGGCATATTGCGGGAGAAATTATTACCCAGCGACGATGACGACGTAGAAGATGAAGAAGAAGGAAACTTTGAATCAGACACGGTTTTAGAAAAGACAGAACTTTTAGCGGAGGACGCTGATCCTCGGGTAGAGCCCGGCGGCGAGGCCGCAGTCGAGGGCAAAGAAAACATCGCTTTTAAAAAAATCGGCAAGAAAATTGTAGTGCCTTTAGATCTGCTTAGTAAATCAAGTTCCAAACCGGACTCGGGAGATGTTTCAGCCAACATGAATAAGATAGAAAAAACCTTAAAGAACTTCGGCATTGAGGTAACTATGGAGGATGTTAATGTCGGACCGACAGTGACTCAATACACGTTGCGTCCGGCCGAGGGCGTCAGGTTGTCACAGATGTTAACCCTGCAAAATGATTTAGCCCTTGCTTTGGCCGCTCACCCTTTGCGTATGGAAGCGCCGATACCGGGCAAGTCTTTAGTGGGTATTGAGGTGCCGAATAAAAGTATTTCCGTCGTTAAATTAAGGGAAGTTTTGGAGAGTGATATTTATAAAAAAAGAAACAGCAATCTTTATATTGCTTTAGGCAAGGATGTGGCCGGGGAAGTAGTTATGTATGATTTAGCCAATATGCCGCACCTGCTTATCGCCGGATCGACCGGCTCTGGAAAATCGGTGGCAATCAACAATGTTATCTTGAGCTTGATTTATCAAAACTCTCCCGATGATCTAAAACTTATCCTAATAGACCCCAAGCGGGTGGAGCTAGCCATTTTTAACGACATTCCTTATCTACTTACTCCGGTGATTAATGATACCGACAAGACTATTAACGCCCTGCGTTACGTAGTAAAGGAAATGCAGGAAAGGTATAAATTATTACAAGCGGCTAATAAGAAAAATATTGAAAGTTATAATAAGTCCGTAATTGTTAATCGTCTGCCATATATAGTGGTAATTATTGACGAATTTGCGGCTTTGATGTCCTCGGCCGCCAAGGAAATAGAAGGTACCGTAGTTAGTTTGGCCCAGATGGCGCGGGCTGTTGGCATCCACCTTATCCTGGCCACACAGCGGCCCTCGGTGGACGTTATTACCGGGCTGATTAAAGCCAATATTACCTGTCGTATTGCTTTTGCGGTGGCGTCAGCGACAGATTCCCGCACCATTATTGATACTAGCGGAGCGGATAAGTTACTCGGCAAAGGCGACATGCTTTTTATTAGTTCCGATTCATCTAAACCGCGCCGTATTCAGGGTGTCTTTACTCGGGAAGAGGAGATTAAAGCGGTGGTTGATTATATCCGCGGCCAAGCTGAACCGGAATATAATGATAAGGTTACCGAAAGAGCCAGTGGTGTTGTGCCGGGATTTGGCGGAGGCGATGGTGACTACAATGATGATCTCACCGAAGAGGCTAAGGAAGTAATTCTCAAGACCGGCCGGGCGTCGGCTACTCTTTTACAAAGAAGGTTACGTGTCGGTTATGCCCGGGCCGCGCGGCTTCTGGATATTTTAGAAGAAATGGGTGTGGTTGGACCGGCCGATGGCTCTAAGGCACGTGAAGTTTTGGTAGCCCAGGAAGATTTGGAGGAAAATTTTAGTTCAGCTTTAGACGAGGAAGACTTGGCTGACGCGTCTGAACCAGAGGAAGATTCATCCGCAGAGGAAGAAGGTAAATACTAATTATTATGCCCGGTTTTAAGCAAAAGAGAGCTGTCAGCGGACAGAGTCTGGGCGAACGGCTAAAAAAAATCCGTCTGGATCAAGGCCATACTTTAGAGGAAGCCGAGGTTAAAACTAAAATACAATTAAAATATTTAGAAATTCTAGAAAACGGCGAATATGATCTTTTGCCTGGCGATATTTATGCTCGCGTCTGGATCAAGGCCTACACTAATTTTCTGGGAGTGCCCCCGGAAGATTTTTTGGCGGATTATAAAATAGAAAAACAGGTAAGTGAAAACATAAATAAATACGATCGCTTGAATCAACAGCGGCGTCAACCAAAAGATAGTGTGGTGCTGAGGCCACGTAATGTGAAATTAGCTTTGATCACCCTGATAATTTTGGCGGTGGTCGGTTATCTTATTTGGCAGGTAAACAATATTATTGCCCCGCCGAATATAAATATCAGGGAGCCAAAAAATAATTTTATTACCACCGAAAGCCAGTTAATGATCTCCGGTCAGACTGTGGCCGAAGCCGAGCTGGTGATAAACGGGGAGAGGGTTTTAACTGACAATAGCGGATTATTTAGCCAGCCCGTAAATTTGGTTCCCGGCTTGAATAAATTTAAGATAAGTGCTAAAAAGAAGCATAGCCGCACCAACTATATAGATTGGAATATATTGCGGCAATAATACTTTAATTAATTAGGGCAGGCAGAATATAAAGACATAAGACTATGGCACACAAAACAGTTAGGGATAATAATTTTAATCAATCGGCCAAGCAGGCCATCGAAGAGATCCGTTCCAGATTTGGTGAAGGGTCAATTATGCGGCTGGGTGAGGCTAAAACCATGAATGTGGACGCGGTAAGTACCGGCTGTCTATCTTTAGACCTTGCCCTGGGAGTGGGCGGAGTACCCCGGGGACGGATTGTAGAGATCTACGGACCAGAGGCCTCTGGTAAGACTACTTTGGCCCAGCATATCGTAGCTGAGGTTCAGAAAAAGGGCGAAGTGGCCGCTTTTGTCGATGCCGAGCACGCCCTGGATCCGGATTATGCCCGCAAAATAGGGGTTAATATTGATGAACTACTTATTTCTCAACCTGATACCGGCGAGCAAGCTTTAGATATTGTGGAAACCCTGGTGCGCTCCGGGAGTATTGGCGTAGTCGTGGTCGATTCCGTGGCGGCACTAGTGCCCAAGGCCGAGATTGAAGGAGATATGGGCGATCACCACGTCGGTCTGCAAGCCCGATTGATGAGCCAGGCATTACGTAAACTGGCTGGCATAGTCCATAAGAGTAACACTATCGTGGTTTTTATCAATCAAATTAGAATGAAAATAGGGGTATTTTTTGGCAATCCTGAAACCACGACCGGTGGTAATGCTCTTAAATTTTATTCTTCCGTGCGCATCGAGGTGCGCCGTAGCGCTCAGATTAAGCAAGGAGAGAGAATTATTGGTAACCAGGTCAAAGCCAAAATAGTAAAAAATAAAGTAGCCGCTCCTTTTAAAACTACAGTTTTTGACATTATGTATAATGAGGGCATCTCCGTAACCGGCGACATCCTCGATACCGGACTGGCCTACAACGTAATTAATAAGTCAGGTAATTCTTATGCCTACGGCGAAATTAAGTTAGGCGTCGGCCGGGAAAACGCAAAAAACTATTTGCGCGAGCAACCGGAAATGATCAAGGAAATAAGGGAAAAGATTTTTGCCGCCCATAAAATCGCCGAAGCTTAAATATTTTTTCAAAAAACAGTCCGGCCAGACGGCAAAAAAAGCCAGCACCGGGTTGTTTTTTTATACCCTGCTTAGTATAATAGCCATATGTCCTTAGCCCACAAAATATTTACCAACACGCTCTGGCAGGTGATTATTCGCGCCCTAAATATTTTAATTGGAGTTTTTAATTTGGCGTTAATAACGCGGATTTTGGGCCAGACCGGTTTTGGCTACTACACTACTATTTTTGCTTTTTTGCAGATGTTGATGGTAGTGGCTGATCTAGGACTGTATTTGGCTCTGTTGCGCGAAGTGTCTCTGGCCGGCGACCGAGCCGGAGAGACCAAGGCCACCAACAATATTTTTACTATCCGGTTGCTGGCTTCACTGGTCATTTTATTTTTATCACCGCTACTGATTAATTTATTCCCCTACGATAACGCTGTAAAAACAGGCGTAATATTTTTTTCCTTAGCCTTCTTTTTTCAAAGTCTAATGGCCACACTCACGGCAGTTTTCTCCAAAAAATTGGCTATGCCCCGGGCAGTGCTGGTGGATTTATTTACCAAGGTTTTATTTTTTATTTCCCTGGCCTATCTATTTAGTCGCGGTAGTTCGCTAAACTTCATTTTAGCCATACATTCCATTATCTATGCCGTCAGTTTTATGCTTTTTTATATTATACTTCGTAAATATATATATTTGTCATTGGCCTGGGATTTTAATTATTGGCGAGAGATTATCCGGCAAAGCTGGCCCCTGGCCGTGACCGTTGTTTTAAATTTGGTTTACTTTAAGGCCGACACCCTGATCTTGTCGGCTTTTAGGGACCCAAACGAGGTTGCTTTGTATGGTGCACCTTATCGGGTTTTGGAGGTGTTGGTAAGCTTCCCTCATATGTTCATGAGTTTATTATTGCCCCTTTTGACAGCGGCCTGGGTAGCCAAAAATATAGTCCATTTTCGGCAAATTTTTCAAAAAGGTTTTGATTTTTTCTGCGTTCTGGCAGTGCCGATGGTAGTCGGCCTCTGGCTGACCGGCGAGCGGGTGATGATACTTTTAGCCGGGCCGAGCTTTGCCGCTTCAGGGCCGATATTAAATATTTTGATTTTGGCCACGGCGGCCATATTTTTCGGCACCCTCTTCACTTATCTGGTAGTGGCTCTGGGAGAGCAAAAACAGATGATCAAATATTTTCTAACCGTGGCCCTGGTTGGGCTAATCGGCTATTTTATCTTAATTCCCCGCTATTCATATTGGGGGGCCGCTTATGTGACCTTACTAGTTGAAGTGATGATGTGTTATTTTGCCTACATACTGGTCAACCAGAAAGTGCGATTAAATATTAACTTTGCTATTTTAAAAAAAAGTTTATTAGCTGGATTCATCATGGCCTTAATCGGTTGGTTCTGTCGCGGTCTGAACATGGCCTTATTAATTTTGGTCAGCGGCGCCGTTTATTTGCTGATGCTCTATACCAGCAGAGCTATCGACCGTTCAATATTAAACAATATTTTTAATAAAACCAAAGTATGATTTGGGTGGTGGTTTTATTGTTATTATTTATCTTTGCCTACATTACTTGGCGCCGGCCGCTGATTGGCACGGCGATTATAATCGCTGTTTTGCCAGTTTACCAATGGCGCTTATCCTTATGGTTGTGGCCAACAACTTTCTTAGAACTACTGATCGTAGTTTTGTTTTTAGTGTGGTTGGCCAAGGATAATAAATTCAAAGTCATAAATTTTTCTTTTCAAAAAAAATTTTTCAATCCCCTGCCGACAATCTGGCGCTGGCTGATGCTATTTTGGTTGTTGGCGAGCATCAGTGCCGTTTTGGTTAATCCGACACTGGCCGCCCTAGGTTTGTGGCGGGCATATTTTTTGGAACCACTGATGTTTTTTTTGGTTCTTATTTATGAACTAAAAAATAAAAAAGATTATAATTTAATATTAATTGCGCTAGCCGCTTTATTGTCGTGGTTATTTTTTTTGACGGGCTGGCAATTTTTTAGCAGTTGGAATTTACCGGCCGCCTATGATTGGCCGCAGGCCCGCCGGCTGACCGCTATTTTTTCTTATCCCAATGCCTTATCTTTACTGACGGCGGGACCGGCGGTTTTTTTTCTGGGCCTGTGGTTGGAAAGCAAGCGAAAAGTCAGACAATATTATTGGTTGATTTTATTTTTAGCTGGCGTTATCATGGCTTATCTGGCCCACAGCGAGGGAGCGCTTCTAGGTATGGGGGTAGCTATTATTTTTTGGCTAATATTAGAAAAAAAAATAAGAAAATTTGGTATTCCATTAGTAACTTTATTTTTTTTAACATTTATTCTTTTCGGCCACACTCAGTCTATTTGGCAAAGCGTCAGCCAGCAGGTTTTTTCCCCACAACTGGATCTGTCCGCCACATCTTTAGAAATCAGAAGCAGTCAGTGGCAGGAAGATTGGCGGTTTTTGCAGAATAATTTTTTTTGGGGAGCTGGCCTCAACGGCTATCAACGGGCAGTTCGCCCTTATCACCAGGCTGAGTGGCTGGAAATTTATCTTTACCCTCACGATATCTGGCTAAATTTTTGGACGGAACTGGGCTTATTAGGATTGTTGGCATTTTTAGCGATTACCGGGAAAATAATTTTCTCTTTGCGTGGTTTGCATAGGGCCAAAATTGATCTGGCTTGGCCGTTGAGCTTGTTTTGGCTGACCTGGTTTGTCCACGGACTAGTCGACGTGCCGTATTTTAAAAATGACCTGAGTATTTTATTTTTTGTCTTTTTAGCTTTGACGATATTTAGTCAGAAAACTACCCAAGAGAAAACTCCACAATTTACTTTGTAGGCTATTTTTAGTATAATATAGCCATGAAAAGGATTCGCAAAGCAGTTATTCCGGTGGCCGGTTTGGGCACACGTTTTTTACCGGCGACAAAAGCGCAACCTAAGGAAATGTTGCCTTTAGTGGATAAACCACTAATCCAATATATTGTAGAGGAAGCAGTGGCCTCTGGTATTGAAGAAATTATTTTTGTAACTTCTTCTACCAAAAGGGCTATTGAGGATCATTTTGACCGGGCCTTTGAACTGGAATATCGCTTGCGTCAAAAAGGAAAAAAATCAGAGCTAGACCAACTACAACAGATTTCCAACATGGCCAAATTTTGCTATGTACGTCAAAAATCCCCCAAGGGACTGGGTCACGCCATTTATACAGCTCAACCCTTAGTGGGCGACGAACCTTTTGCTGTTTTGCTCGGTGACGACATTATCGACGCTAAAATTCCGGCTTTGAAACAGATGATCGCTGTTTATCAAAAATATGGCCAAGTTGTCCTGGGCTGTACCAAAGTGGCTAAATCCGAGACGCATAAGTATGGCATCATTGATCCCTTGCCCGTTTCCGATCGGCTGGTCAAAGTCAAGAGAATTGTGGAAAAACCCAGGGCGGCCCAAGCGCCGTCGCAACTGGCGGTCACCGGCCGCTATGTTCTCACCCCGGAAATTTTTAAAATTTTAGCCAAAGGAAGGAAGGGCGCCGGCGGGGAAATACAATTAACCGATGCCTTAGCGGTATATTTTAAAAATCATCCGGGTTATGCCTGTGTTTATCAAGGAGATTATTATGATTGCGGTAGCAAATTGGAGTTCATCAAAGCCATAGTCAGATTTAGTCTAAAGCGCCCGGAGTTTAAAAAGGAATTAAAAAAATATTTAAAAAATATTTAAACAGTATGAGCAAATATAAGTGGCTGACTTTATTTATCCTGCTGGCATTTATCACCACCTCCGGTTTTGGCTGTAAGTGGAATCCATTTTCTAACAATGACCCGGCGCTCAAACCGGTCACTATTGAATATTGGGGTGTGTGGGACAAACCAAACGAGCTAGCCTCACTGATAAATTCCTACCAGACCCAACATCCGACCATCAAGGTAAATTATAGAAATTTCCGCTACGAGGAATATGAGGACAAACTATTACAGGCCTGGGCGGACGACCGCGGTCCGGACCTTTTTTCCATACCGGTAACCTGGTTAAAAAAATATCAACCGCGCCTGGAATCTATGCCCGCCACGATTAAAATACCGGTTTTAGAATCGGTAGGTAGTATTCGGCCGGAACTGGTGACGGTGCTCAAGGATTTTCAGGGATTATCCCCTCGTGACCTTAAATTAAAATTTGTACCTATAGTTTATGATAATGTGGTTTTGGATAATAAAGTTTATGGCCTTCCTTACTCAGTAGATACTCTGGTTACTTTTTATAACAGTGACATCTTGAGCAAGGAAGGCATCGCCGAGCCGATCAAAGATTTTAATGATCTGGTAGAGCAGACGCCCAAGATCAGCAAGGCCACCGAGGCCAATAATATTATTCAATCAGCGGTAGATCTGGGAGGCGTAGATAATATCAATAATTTTTTTGATGTTTTCTCCAGTATCATGCTACAAAATGGCGTGGAGGCCAAAGGAGCAAGCTTTAATCCTGATAAGAATGAGGGGGCCGGACAAAAACTGGCCGACGTTTTTGGTTTTTATGCTGATTTTGCCCGTCCGGGCCGGGCTACATATAGTTGGAATGAGAAATTAGACAATGCTCTGGAGATGTTTGCCAGCGGTAAACTGGCCTATTATTTTGGATATAGTTATGATGCTCAGGAATTCAGAAACCGCGGGTTGCAATTTAACTGGGAGATCACTAACTTTCCCCAAACCAGGGGGGCTCAAGGTACAAAGTATTATGGTGATTACTGGATAAATGTGGTTCCTAAAAAGGCGGACAATAAAGACGCGGCCTGGGATTTTATCCAACGCACCGCTGAGGCCGATCTGGTAGCCGGTTATCTTAAGGAAAATAAAAGACCCACGGCCCTACGTTCCTTAATAAACGAACAGCTAAAAAATGATGATTTGCGTATCTTTGCTTCTCAGGTGCTGACGGCCGATAATTGGTATAGCGGCTATGACATTAATGCCGCCAAGAAATATTTAGGCGATACTATCAAAGCTCTGCTGGTCGGTGACATCAGTCTGGATACCGGACCGGAGGCGCTGAAGATTTTTATCCAACGGATTAATCAAACCTATGCTAAGCCGGAAAACTAAATTATTTATTGTTTTACTAGTCGCCATTTTGCCGCTCCTGGCTGGAGCGGCTGACCCCACGCCGCCGCGCGGCTTTTTGGACAATATATCATGTATCCGCAGCGGACTTTGCGGATTGGATGATATAGCCAACGGCTTTGTTGAGCTCATAAAAATGCTCTTGGGCCTGATGGGATCAGTTGCTCTGGTTTATTTTGTTTGGGGCGGTATCGTCTGGATTACAGCCGGAGGCAATATGGAAAAAATCGGACGCGGCCGTAGCATTATGGTCAATACCATTTTGGCTATCGTAGTTTCCTTTAGCAGTTACATTATATTAAATACTTTTGTCAATAACCTATTGGGAGCCAACACCAACTTTCAGGTTTCGGATGTTTGCCCGGTTACAGAAGGCGACAACACGCCCTGCAAAAATAATTCACCCAGCTATATATGTTATCAAGGCGCCTGCAGGACAAAGTGTGATATCCTTAATGCCAAAATTCAGGCAGAGGCAACTAGCGATACTAAGGTAAATATTGACCCTACACCGGTAGTGGTAGAACGTCACGGCTATGTCAGGGGGGATTCGCTGGCCTGTGAGAGGGTAGAGACTATTGAACTGAGAAATACGGCACATTTTACAGAACTTTGTCCAGGCGACAACAACTTTGTCTGTGTTTTTAGACAAGCTGGCCGTAAAGTATTGCCGCCAATACCGGCGCCGTAAATTAACAATGTTTATATCTTAAAATAAAATATTCACCCCGTTAGAAATTAATATTAGCGGGCGAGTGAAGAGTAAGATGAAAAATATGTCCAAATATGAAATTTTTAACAAGGCAAAGAAACTCATCATTTTAATTTTATTAGGATTTCCTCTGGTAACCCGGGCCGTATCGCTACCCAACCCTCTCCGCAGTAACATTGACTCTGTTCCGGCACTAGCCAATAACATCATCAAAGGACTACTCGGTGTGTCAGGATCGCTGGCATTATTTTTTTTGGTCTGGGGCGGCATCGTCTGGATGACTTCGGGCGGAAACTCCGATCGGGTGCGCAAGGGCAAAGACACTATAGTCTGGGCTATTCTCGGTCTAGGCATTATCTTCCTGAGCTATGCTATTATTAATTTACTTTTGACTATACTCAGGGGTTAAAAACGATATTTGCTAAAATGACTTTTTGTGGTATAATTAATTTTGATATTTTGTCTTTTATAAAATAATTAATGAAAGGGGGTGAAATAATGAAAAAATTATTTACATTAGCACTATTGATGCCGGTCTTGATGGCTGCTCCTGCCCACGCTGCTGATAACGCTGACGCTTACTATGGAATTAATGATTTAGTCCAGCAGGGCGTAAGGTTAGGCTCCAAGGATTTGCGCACCGCTATCGCCGGTATTATCAACGTCGTACTAGGCTTTTTGGGTGTAGTCGCCGTCATCATAGTCCTATTAGGCGGTTTCAAATGGATGACTTCCCAGGGTTCTAGCGACAAGACCGACGAAGCCAAGAAACTAATCGGCGCCGGAGTAGTCGGCTTAGCCATTGTTTTAGCCGCTTATGCTGTGGCCAGCTTCGTGCTCGGAGAATTGTATAACGCTACTAGATAATAATTATTTGAGCTAATTACAATTTTTGAGATTGATAATTTTTAAAGTAATTCATTAGCAAATAAATTTTAGTCTAGACTGATAGTGGGCCATTTAATTAGATGGTCCACTATAGTCTGGAATAAAAAACAAAATGAAACTCATAAAGAACTGTTATTATTTTTTGCTCCTGGCCTGGCCGCTTAGTCTGCGGGCCCAGAACGATGCTTTAATAAACCTAAATGCTTCCGCTGAAGGCACGGGTCTAATTACTGACAAAAGTCCGGCCGGCATCATTGCTCTGATAATCAATTCTTTGTTGGCCTTATTAGGTACGGCTTTTATAGTTTTGATAATTTTAGGCGGTTTCAAATGGATGACTTCCCAAGGTAACCGAGAGATGATCGATGAGGCTCGCAAGACTATCACCAGCGCCACTATTGGCTTAGTAATAGTTTTGGCTTCATATATGATAGTGAGATTTGTGATTGACGCCCTCACCGGAGCCACCTTAAACAGCGGCGGATCAGAGGCCAGCGGATAATTTCGTTAAAAAATTTAAGACCCTCCGGCGCTTGGCGTCGGAGGGTCTTTTGGTCTGTGGTATTTCAGCGCCACATCCATCTTTCCTTCAGGACGATTCTGAAGTCGTAGAGTTCGTTGTTGAAAGTGTACTGCCCTTTCCGCTTACTCACGATGAATTCGTAAGTACGTAGCCGGCTGTAGTAGGGGTCGGTTTTTTGGCCCACTAGCTTTTCAGCCGGCTTGGCGTAGTATTTCACTACTCCTGAACGAAGGTAGATCACCGCGCTGTCCCCGCTAGCCAGGGAAATGCTATGTCCCTGGTTATCAAGGTAGGTGGTGGGATCACCGACGTTGTAGACAATACCCCTTTGCATAGTGGCGTTGCGCAACATCAAATCATCGATGATCAATGGTGTGCCCGTATACAGAGCGGGCATGGAGAAATAGAGCTTCTCCTCGCTGTAACCGATCTGGTCCTGAAACCCTTGACCTACCCAGGCCAAAGTGACCCGGTAGACCCGGAACGATCTCTCAACCACAGTCAGTTTTTGGCCCGGCTTGATCTGGTAGAATTCACGGATGAAATCCGTAGTTCTGCCTTTCAAGTCGATGAAGACGACTTCATGGCTGCGGTTTACCACTTTGGTGGTATCGGCCGGACTCTGGTCCGTGTCCAGGCGTACCAGGCCGTGACCGCCTACGCCCGGGGCGTAGAAGCGAGTACAACCAGTCAGAGCCAGGATAATCAGCAGGAAAGGCCAAAGATACTTTTTCACGACTTTACCTCCAAAGGAAAGAAAATTGCGAGAAGGACTAATTTAACTTTATATTATATACTAAAGTATAGATTTTGTCAATAGTGCTTATTTTATAGTAAAGATGAGCGCTTCGCTGTCCTCATAACTTTGTTTGACCATACTGGAGTTACGCATATTTTCTATAAATTTTTTATAGGATTCGCTTTTTTCAATCACCACATAGTTACTATGAAATTCATTTTTGATGATGCTGGCAATTTGGTCGGGAGAATAATATTTGGCTTCGTCTTGGTATAGGGTGATATCAAAATATTTTTGGGTGAGAGCCGGGTCATAATTATACATAAAGGTCGGATCCAGTCCGATAATATAATAGTCGCGATCATTATGATAAAAGAAAAGACCCCAGTCGTCCCACATATTATTAAAGACTATGCTTTTTTCCGGAACATTTTTCTGAAGCCAACCTATAGCTTTGGTAAATTTGGTCATAGTCCAGCGCTCAGAAATGGTGGGACGAAGCACGTCGCGATAAAGACCAGGCATGACCAAAGTGAGCATGACCAGTAGCGCCGCTGATAGATAGCCTTTTAGGCTCCAGTGCAAATGCGCGTAAAATCTTCTTAACTTTGACCAATCGATCAGGCGGACTAAATCGCTGATGCCATAAGCACAAAATAGCAGACCAAAGGGCAGATAATATTCCACATAACGGCGCGATTTTATAGTCAGGACAAGAAAAATAAAGGTCAAAATAAAAGTAAACCAAGTTTTTAAAGATACTTTTTTTAGATTAAAGGATAGAAAAATAAAAGTAGTAAAAGCCCCGATAAACAGAAGAGGGCCATAAGAAATGGCGCGTAGCAGGCTGACGCCGTACCATTCATTGCCGACAGGAAGCTGATTGCCCAGATTAAGTACGCCGATTTGAAAAAATTGCTGGTAGTAGAAGTACAAATTGCTCGGCCAATAGGGAGAAAAGATTATACCTAAAACTATTCCCAGTAATAGGGCTAGAGAAAGGCGAATCATCTTAAATTGTTTTTGGTCTCCGCGGAAAAAATGAATGATTTTGTTCCAGGCAAAGTGAATCCGACTGGTATGATAGCGATGGTAAAACCAGTCGGTCAGAGCATAAAGCAAGACTATAAATATGGCTAGAGGCCAGCCGGCATAGAGCCAGACATAGATAGACCCCAGTATGGCTGTCAGCCATATCTTTCTAAAAAAAATAGCATAGAGCAAAAACCAGATCACAATCAGCGATAAACTATTGACCTTTATTAGACTGAGCCTGAAGGTCAGAGCGGCAAAGGTGGAAAGCAGAGCGGCAAAAAACCAGGGCCAGACCACATTGGTTTTCTTCAACAACCAGTAAAGGACGACGATCATCAGGGCGGCAAATAAAACCGTGGCCACTTTAATACCGATTAAAGGGTTGGTGTTTATATAAGTAAAAGGGGCTAATAATAAGTGGTAAATTAACTGATGGTCGGTAAAATTATCCTTGAGGGTGCTAAATTGCATCCAGGGCATAGTTTTTAGCAGTAGGCCCTGGCGCAAAAACATAGCCATTTTGGCGTGGTAAAAGCCGTCGCCGTCGCTAAAATATTGATTGAGCTGTAAACGTCCAAAATGAACGAACATTAGTAAGAAAAGAGACCAGTAGTCCAGTTTGTAAGCCAGCCACCAAGCCCGTAATTTTTTTATTTTTAGTGAGGACATGGGTATATTGTAGCAAAAAATTTTTAAACAATAAAGCCGATAGCGCCACAAAAATAAAATCTCCGCCAGGCATGGATACGGAGATTTTGGGAGGACTGAGAAGTACTAAGCTGAATGATTATTAGTAGTTTATTCTTTATTTATACACAAGTCAAGCGCCGTTCTTTTTTTGTTTGATTTTTTTCCCACTAATTGCTAAGATAGTAGTGTTTTATAACCATCATAAACATAAGCTCTAGCTCTTATGTTTTTATTTAGCAGATGAATATGAGTGGGCATTCGAAGTGGGCGACCACTAAAAGAGCCAAGGCCGTAGTTGACGCTAAGCGCAGTAGCTTGTTCACCAAATTGACCAAAAATATCATGGTGGCGGCGCGCGAAGGGGTCGATCCGGAGATGAATTTTAGATTGCGTATCGCGGTGGATAAGGCCCGGGTTTTTAATATGCCCAAAGACAACATTGAGCGGGCCATCAAAAAGGGTTCGGGAACGGGAGATGGCCAAACCATCGAAACTTTGCTTTATGAAGCTTATGGTCCGGAAGGCGTTGCTCTGCTTATAGAGCTTTTGACCGATAATAAAAACCGCGCCGCGTCCAACATCAAACACTTGCTGGCCAAGCACAACGGCAAGTTGGGCGGTGAAGGCAGTGTCAGATGGATGTTTGAGGCTAAGGGGCAAATTATCTTAGCCCAAAATAAATTAACAGAGGACGAGGAATTGGCCGTGATTGAAGCCGGTGCCGAAGATGTCCTAAATGAGGAGCCGATCAGGATCATTGCCCAGATCAGCGATTTAGAAAAAGTAAAAAATAATATTCAGGACCAGGGTTTTAAAATAGAATCATCGGAGTTGACCTATCTGGCCAAGGAAAAAATTACTCCGCACGATCCGGATAAGTTGCTTAGTTTGCTCAACGATCTGGATGACGACGATGATGTCAATAATATTTTTACCAACGCGGACATCTGATGAGCATAAAAAAAACAATTATTCTGGGCATCGATCCGGGTCTGGCCGATACTGGTTATGGTGTCTTGTCTAAGACCGGCAGCCGGTTGCAGTTTATTGCCTGCGGGAGTATCCAAACATCGGCGCGAGAAATTTTTTCCAAACGGCTGGAAAAAATATATAGAGCTGTGGAGGAACTGATCAGAAAATATCAGCCCGATTTAGTGGCTGTTGAAAAACTATACTTTGCCAAAAACGTCAAAACCGCCCTGGATGTGGGACAGGCCCGCGGAGTCGCCTTATTGGCTATTTGCCGGTGGCATAAGCCCATTCTGGAATTTACTCCTTTGCAGGTTAAACAGAGCGTTACTGGTAGCGGAGCGGCAGTCAAGCGGCAGGTTGGCTTGATGGTAAAAACTTTACTTGGCCTCAAGACAGTGCCTAGCCCGGATGATGCAGCCGATGCCCTAGCAGTGGCTCTGACCGCGGCTTTTACCAATAGCCGCCTAGTTTAATTATATGCGCAGACTAAAAATAGTATCTATTGCCTCGGAGGTGGATCCTTACTCCAAAACCGGCGGTTTGGCCGATGTAGCGCGTTCCTTGCCCAAATCCCTACATCGTCTGGGGCACGAGGTAATCATTATCACGCCGTTTTATGAGCGGGTGATTGATACTGCCAAGATAAAATTGGAGGAGATTTATAGCGGCGTTAATGTTTATGTGGACGATCATTATAGTACGACCGTTAGTTATTACCGCCACGAATTGCTACCCGGCTTATGGGTTTATCTGGTTAAGCAGGAAAAGTATTTTTCCCGGCGCAAAGAGCTCTACGGCTCTGCTCATGAAAATGCGCGTTTTTATCTTTTTGATGTTACGGCTTTAAAATTGGTTTCGCTCTTAAAATTTTCAGCTGACATCATCCACTGCCATGACTGGCAAACCGGGCTCATCCCTTATCTCAAAAAAACCCGTTTTAAAAAGAGCCAGACTTTGGCTAAGGCGGCTACTGTCTTTACCATTCATAATTTAATTTTTCAGCTGGGCCACAATTGGTGGGAGATACCCTTGCGTTACCGCGATGACGGCAAAAAAGCTCTGCCTTATTTTGATAATCCTAAACTGGAATATATTAATTTTGCTAAACGGGCCATCTTGCACGCCGACATAATCAATACCGTTTCGGAAACTTACGCCCAAGAAATTTTAAAGCGGGATTTCGGACAGGATTTACACCGCATCTTAACTCATCGTCAGTATAAGCTTTTTGGCGTGGTCAACGGCATTGACGCCAAGGCTTTTAACCCGGTTAATGACCACAGTATTTACAAAAATTACGACTATAAGAGTATTGATCAGAAAAAAACCAACAAAACTCAAGTGCAAAAGCTATTTAAATTACCGGTGGCTGAAGAAGTGCCGTTGATATGCACTACCTCGCGGGTCACCTATCAAAAGGGATTTGAATTGATTTTGAGAATAATCGAGCCGCTTATGGATCTGGAGTTGCAGTTATTGGTAGTCGGCGCGGGCGATAAGGCCTATATCAAAGAATTAAGTAAAGTGGCTAAAAAGTTTCCTAATAAATTGGTGGTCGTGCCCTCGCACGAAAAGATTATCCAGCATGAAAACCAGATTTACGCCGGTGCAGACATGATTCTAATGCCGTCACACTATGAACCCTGCGGCATCAATCAGTTAAAGAGCTTTCGCTATGGCTGTGTGCCGGTAGTACGTAGCATCGGAGGGCTGAGCGACACCGTGGTTGATTATGAGCCGGGCAATAAAAACAGCAACGGCTTTACTTTTCTTAAATACAGTTCCCAGGCCCTACTAGTAGCTCTGAGCCGTGCCCTGGAGACTTATCGTCATAAAAATCTGTGGCGTTCTCTGGTAGCACAGGTGATGAAATCATCGGTATCATGGGAGCTGCCGGCGCGTAAATATATTCAACTCTATAATAAGGCCAAAGAATTTAAGAATGAGAAGAAATAATAAAGTAACTTGGGTTAATTTTTTACATCTCTACCAACCGCCCTGGCAAGAGCCGGGTATTTTAGAAAAGGTAGCCATAGAAAGTTATGACTATCTTCTGACTCTTTTAGAAAAATACCCAAAGTATAGGGCCAGTATAAATATTAGCGGTAGTCTGTTGGAGCAGTTGGCAACGGTAAAGCCCGGGATCTTAGCCCGGCTACAGCGTCTGGTTAGGGTGCGGCGGATAGAACTGGTCGGTACCGCCTATTATCATCCAATCTTGCCTCTGGTTAGTCCTCAGGATGCTATCCGACAAATAAAACTCAACCAGCAAGCGCTGGAGAAATTTTTTCCGGACAGCATGGTCAGCGGTTTTTATCTGCCGGAGATGGCATATAGCTTGCCAGTGGCTAAACTGGTAAAAAAGCTAGGATATCAATGGCTGATATTAGACCCGATTCACTATGTCGGCCAGATTGATAAAAATATTCAATATTTGCTGAAAAATACCGGATTAAAAATAATATTCCGTGACCGAGCTATATCCAAGTCCTACCCACCGCGGATTATTTTTGATTTTTTAGAAAAAAATAAAAAGCAGACATTTATCTCAGCTACCGACGCCGAAATCTACGGACATTGGCACGAAGACAAACAGGGTTTTATTGAAAAACTGATGTTTGTCGAACGTTTAGAAATTTTAACGGTCAGCCAGTATCTGAATAAGCTAAAAAAAACTGAGGTTATTAATTTACGCCCCGCTTCCTGGGAAAGCACTTTGTCAGAAATAAAAGGAAAAAATTTTTATAGTCTCTGGGCTAATCCTAAAAATAAAATTCACCGGCTGTTATGGGATTTATTGCACCTGGCCAGCCGGCTGGTAGCCAAATATTCCCAAGACGCCAACATTTTTTGGGCCCGGCAACACCTGGAACGCGGATTATCTTCTTGCACTTTCTGGTGGGCGAGCGCACGTCGCCCCTCTCCTTTTTCCTCTCTGACCTGGAATCCGGACATGATCGATAAGGGGGCTAAGGAGTTGGTTTTGAGTGTGCGGTCATTAGCTCGGGCAAAATCCCCAGAAAAGGTGCGGGCCGAGGAGCTCTATCTGGCGATTCAAAAGGAAACCTGGTTCAAGCATTGGTATAAATTTAATAAATTTTTTGATTAGTTATGACACCGGTTCAGCACATATCTGAGGAGGCCAAAAAAAATTTTTCCCAGGTCTGGGATAAGGATTTTATTATTAAGTTATTAAACGAAAAACTCGGCCAATATTACGCCGATTTTAAAAGTGTCGCAGAATTAGAAGTAATACCCTACAAGAAGCACTTGGGTATGACCAGCGCCGTTTTTGTAGCGAATTATAAGATTAAGTATCTCAGCCAAAATAAAAATATAAAAAAATTAGAGATCTTCGTTTCGGCGCACTCCGATGGTTCGCGCCAGCAGGCCTACCGGAAAAATAAATTTCTTTTTGACCATGGTTTTAATCAGGGAAATTTGCGGGTTACTAGACCACTATTTTACTTGGCGGAAAATAAAGCTTATTTTTATCAGGCGGCCTCTGGCCACCGCCTCTTTAGCTTTTTTAGAAAAAACCCCGGGGCAGATTTACGGCCGGTATTTTCCCTGCTGGCCGCCTGGATAAAAAAATTGCACAGCTTTCGGTATCAGGGTGCAGATTTTTCCTGGCCGACTTTTACCATCGCCAAGATGATCCCGGAGCCGGCCCGCTTTATCAATGATTTTGGCCGTCATGACCAACCGCTAGGTGCGCTGGCACAGAGACTATACGATAAATTGGCTAAAGTGGAAAGAAACTATCAGAGTGTTGTCGCCCTACAGTTGGTTTACGGGGATAACCACCCGGAAAATGTTATTATTGAGAGTTTAGAGACAGATCATCTGGAGATGATCGATCTGACCGACATAGCCCTAGGTGATCCCATGCTTGACCTGGGAACATTTCTACAGCAATTTGATTTTATGGGGCACAATTATATTTCTCGCGAAAAGATGAATCAAGCTAAGATTTTTTTTGTGGAGTCCTACTTCGGACAGAATCTGGAGCAGATTGACATTAATTATATCAATCGTATCAACCTTTACCAATCTTGGACCTCATTGCGCACGGCCACTTTTTTATTTTATATGAAAGATGTACAGAATCCCATCATTGATTTATTAGACGACGGTGAAAAATATTTAGCTTTAGCGCTTGATAGTAACCGCAAAATAAATTTGTTTAAATAATATGCCTTATCATAAAATAATCTTTGAGGGTGCAGAATTGGCCGGTAAAAGCTTTTTAATGAGTCAAATCTACGGTCAGTTGGAACCAAAATATAATAGCGGGGGAAAGATATTGGACGGTTGCCATTGGTTTAATTGTGATGTGGGTCTATTCGGTACGCCCTATGGCCAGATTACTTTACAAAAATACTTAGAGCTGATGGAAGCCCTAAGCGACACTAATGTGGTGGTAGAGAAATTCCATTTTTCCGAAGCGGTTTATCAAAAATTATATCATAATCGGTGTGTAGATTTTTCCCAGCTGGAAGCCAGATTAAAAAAAATAGGTGCAAAATTAGTGCTGGTTGCTTTTGACGAGGACGAAACGCTTTTAGAAAAACGCCTGGCTGATCGGATACGTTTATATCCTCACTACGCCAAAATCGCCCAGGAACCGGCCGACTATATCAAGCAACAACGTCTCTACCAGGAGCTTTTAAAAAAGACCGAGTTGGAGTATTGTGAAGTCAATGCATCGCAGTTGCCCAACCAGAAGCTTACCCAGGATATACTAAAATTTATCGGCGAAGACTAAAAAAATTTTCCTATGTCCAATTATTTTAGACAATACATTCGCGCCGTGGAAAATCCTTTGCCGGAGATGGCGGAATATTTTGACAAGGAGAATTTTTATTTAAAGAATTATGTTACTCCGGATAGCGTCATTTTGGATGTCGGTTGCGGCAACGGGCGCACGATGAAGTTTTTAGCCCCCTATGCCAAGACGGTGATTGGCGTTGATTATGACAAAAAAATGATTGCGGCGGCGGGAAATAATCTTAGTCGTTTTGATAACGCCAAGGTTATCTATTGCGATTTTTTCCACTATCAATTTAAAAAAATGTTTGATTTATCATTAGCTTCCTATAATTTATTAGGTTCTTCAGAGTTGGATCCGCGCCGTCGCCCCTTGCTTTTACAAAATATGTTGGAGTGTACTAAGCCGGGTAAACATATTGTCTTGTCTGTCTGGAGCGACCAAGGTATAGAGTTTGCCAATAAATATTATCCACACATCGGTATACGGGTAAAAAAAATTGAGGGCAATGACGTGGTAACTGATCACGGCATATTTAAGAGGTTTACCAAGGATGAGTTGAACCATTTGGCTGTCGCTACTGGCAGGGAGTTTCAGTTACTGGAGCTCACTGACATATTTTATCTACTGGATTTAAAAGCCTAAAAAAGACTTGTTTTTGCTTGCTACCGACAGCCAGTTTTTTTTGCTATAATTAAGCTATTATGAAAAAAATCAGCAATTTTTGTGATCTTCAGGTCCATTCTCTGCATTCGGACGGTGCTTTTACGCCGACCGAGTTGGTGGGTATCCTGAAAAAGCACAATATAAAAGTAGCCGCCCTGACCGATCATGACACTGTCCAGGGAATCGGAGAATTTTTGACCGCCTGCCGTCGCGCTAAAATCAAGGGTATAGTCGGCACAGAGATTTACGTCACTTATCAGGGTCATCACTTGCATCTCCTGGGATATAATTTTGACTACACAAATACGGCTCTCAACGAGTCTTTTGTTGAGATCCATCAGCGCAAGTATAAGATTTTGAAAAAAATTGCTCCTCTTTTAAAAAAAAGAGGTATTATCGTCAAGCCCGAGGCTCTGGCCGGAGAAAAAGCTCAGTATATTAGCTTCAACGGAGTGTTGCGTCATCTGGAGTCTTTTCCGCAAAATATAGCGAGAATCAGAAAAGATTTGGGACGTCCACATTACGAACATTGGGAAATTTATAACCGCTATTTTAAAAAAGGCCTGCACACACATTATCCCGAGGTTTATATACCTATGGAAAAAGCAATGTGGCTGATCAAAAATGCCGGCGGACAGGCAGTTTTGTCCCATCCGGGTCAGCAACTACACTTTGAAGATGATCATATTATACTCCAACTCAAGAAAATCGGTTTGGACGGTATCGAGTGTTTTTCCTCGCACCATAGCTATAGTCAGATTGTCCATTATTTACGTTTGGCCGAACAATACGGACTGCTAGCGACCGGCGGGTCGGATTTTCATAATATTTTGGTCAATCAAAATTTACCGATTGACAGCATTTTAGATTACTATAGTATCCCTAGCCAGCTTTATAGAAATATAAAAATTTTTTAAAATGAGCGTGGCTCCTCTCAAAATATTATTTGTCGGCGCGGAACTAGAACCCCTGGTCAAGGTGGGGGGACTAGCCGATGTAATGGGATCTTTGCCACGGGCTTTGGCCAAACAGGGTCTAGACATCAAGATTATCATTCCTTTTTACGCCAACATTGACCGGAAAAAATTTCATTTCCGTTTGAAGCAAAAAAATATTTCGCTGGATTTAGACAGCGATACTACGACTTTTGATTTGTATCAGAGCAGATTACCTAACAGCAATATAGTAATCTGGTTGATAAAACACCGGTTATTTGATTACCCGGATATTTATCTCGGCCAAAGAAAATATCTCCAGGGGCGGTCTTATACTCGGTCAACCAACGACATTGAGAGGTTTACTTTTTTTTCCAAGGCGGTCGCGGAGCTTATCCGCCAGAGCGCCTGGAAACCCGATGTTGTCCATTGTCATGATTGGCACACGGCTCTGGTCCCGACATTCATCGACGAGTACAGTCTGGAATATAATAGTTTCCCTAATATTAGCACTTTATTTACTATTCATAATCTGGCTAATCAGGGCGTTGCCGGCTTGGATCTGATAAATTATGCCAATTTGCATCATGACTGGACCCCGGCTTTGATGGAAGACTATTATGATCGTGATGGCGATGTTGTTGATCTGATAAAGATCGGCATCTTATCAGCTGATCAGGTCAGCACAGTTAGTCCGACTTATGCTCGGGAGATTTTAAGTAAACAATTTGGTGAAAGCCTAGAAAAATATCTGCAGCGCCGGCGCCACGACCTCAGCGGAATTTTAAACGGTCTGGATTGGAAATTTTTTGACCCGGCGCATGATAAATTTATTAAAAAAAATTATTCCAGAGCTAGTTTAGACCGGGGTAAGGCTGTAAATAAATTATTTTTACAGAAGAAAATAGGGTTATCCGGCCGAGCAAGCGTTCCATTATTTTCCTTGGTCAGTCGTCTGGTCAAACAAAAGGGTCTGGATATTTTACTGCCGGCACTAAAAAATATTTTGGCAAAAAACGATCTACAGATCGTAATTTTGGGTAACGGCGAGCCCCTTTATGAAAAACAGCTAAAAAAACTAGCCCAGGAATTTTCCCAGAAATTAAAAGTTATTGTGTCTTTTGACGCTGTATTGGCTCAACAGATTTATGCCGGCTCCGACTTCTTTTTGATGCCCTCCCAGTTTGAGCCCTGCGGTCTGGGGCAGATGATTGCTCAGCGCTACGGTAGCATCCCGGTCGCCCGCCAAACAGGCGGATTAAAGGACACTATTAGCAACAATCAAACCGGTTTACTGTTTCGTCCCTATCAATCCCAGGCCTTATTATTTGCTCTGAGTCGAGCCGTGAAGCTTTATCAAAATAAAAATAAATTTTACGCTATGCGGAAAAGAATTATGAAAATAGACCATTCTTGGTCAGCCTCGGCCAAAGAGTATATAAAAATTTATAAAAAATTAAGCTAAACATATGGCGTTAAAATTATCAGAAATCAGAAAAGACTATATCCAGGATAAATATGTGATTATCGCACCGCGGCGCAGTGAACGGCCTCAGGAGGCGGCCAGTTTAGCCGATTATCCTAAGAAAAAAATGGAAGAAAAATGTATTTTTTGTCCCGGTAGTCTCCGGCGGGTTAGGAGTCTTTATCACCGGGATTTATTGAAAAACTGGAGCCTTAACGTTATCGCTAATAAATATCCAGCGGTTTCTCTGGATAATCCTAAGGCCTATGGCCAACAAGAGGTAGTGATCGAGACGCCGGATCATCGCCGGGAGCTGGAAGAATTGCCGGCCAAGAATATCGCCGGCTTGTTGGAGGCTTATTCGGCACGCAGTAAAGCCATCTGTAAAAATCCGCGGATTCAATACGTCTTGATTTTTAAAAACAACGGCGGTGTGGCTGGTGCCAGTCAGAGTCATGCCCATAGCCAGATATTTGCCACGGAGTTTTTGCCGCCACATCTTTTTGAAAAATCACAAAAACAACAGGCCTACAAACTAAAGTTTGGGCGCTGTGTTTATTGTGATGTTATCCGTCAGGAATCCAAGGGACCGCGGTTGGTTTATAAAGATAGAGAGGTGATCGCTTTTACTCCCTATGCCTCTATGTTTAACTATGAGATCTGGATCATGCCCCTGGCGCATCGGGACAATATCATCGAGTTGACACCCAGAGAAAGAATGGCCTGGGCCAAGCTTTTAAAACGCGTACTGGTCAAAATCGGGCGTATGAATTTGCCCTATAATTTTTATTTCCACCACGTGATCAATGATAATGACCAACATCTATATATGAAAGTGGTGCCGAGGGGCAGTATTTGGGCGGGAGTTGAGATTGGCTCAGGACTTATCATCAATGCTATTTCACCGGAAGAGGCGGCCAAGTATTATAGACAAAATCTGTAAAGCGTATATAATGGTATTGTTTTACCGAAGTTCATTCTTGGGAGGCAAAAGAAATGCCATTTACCGTGCTGCTATTGATCATCGTAGGTTTGATCGGGCTGGTGCAAGAAGGCCTGCACATATTTCGCCGCCCTACACTTACAACGAAGAAAGGACACCATCACTGATGGTGTCCTTTGCGATTGTGCCATACCGGCCTTAGCCAGAGCGGCTAATCGTAGCCCAGAGGTCCAAAATGTCCTGATGCCGTTGTCGGCACAGCCGTAGCGCCTTGCGCCCGGCAGGCAGAACCCTAACCAAGCGTATGCGGGCGCCGCGGTGGCTATTGATATAGTCCAGCTCCGTGCGGACTAAGCCCTTTAGCTGTAAACGGGCGATGGTCTGCGAGATGCTGCCTACATTAGCCCTGCGGCTGGTTGACCGAGTAATTTCTCGGGCAATAGACGCTCCGTAGGCAAGCTTATTGCGCCGACTGAGAGTCGCCGCAGTGAGCAAAATGAGTTCTTCCCAATGGCCAATAAATTGACCATTTTCCTTCTTAGTCACGACCCAACCCCCGGTTTCAGGTATACGAAGACAACAACATAGTTAGTAGAGAACCGATAACGGCTCATACTAACATTATAAAAAATTATGGTCAAGTATATTTGAAGCCGCCCTTCGACTACGCTCGGGGCGGCTTCATTTTTGTAGTCCGTAAATGGACTGGTTAAGGACTGCCCTTGGCAGTCTTGGTGAGCTGATCTCTTCGGTGTTTTTTTTCGCGACGATATGATCCCACAAATTCCAGGATCACATACGCGACAATGCCAATAGCCCAGAATAGACCTTTCAAAATACCACCTCCAATTTAAAGTACTACCGGGACGTTTGAATCAAATAAATTATTTTATTTTTCCGAATTTTCTTTTGCCGGCCTGAATGACGTCGCCGGATTTTATAGTAATGTTCTTTTGCCAGTCAACAACTTTATTATGATTTAATTTTAGACCGCCGCCCTCAACCAATCGTTTGGCTTCACTTTTAGAATTGATAAACTTCATAGCCATTAGTAGATCAATTGGATTGATCGAGCCGGGTTTGACGCCGAATACTTTTATGTCTTCGGGATTTTCCTTTTTGGAAAAAACTTTTTCAAACTCCCGGCCGGCTTTCATAGCCGCGTCCTTGCCGTGAAATATTTTGGTGATTTCATAGGCCAATCTGGCTTTGGCATTTCGCGGATTGGGGATATCGACTAATAATTTAATTTCCTTCATCGGTATCCGGGTGCAGAGCTCAAAACCAGGTAAGATCATGCCATCGGTCCAAGACATCACTTTACCGTACATATCTTTAGCACTGTCCTTGAGCGCTAGCATATTGCCTTCGGTTTTACCCATTTTTTTGCCGGTTTGATCTTCCAAGAGTTTCATGGTCAGCACGAATTTGTCTTTATGCAACATAGTTTTGGAAAGATCACGGCCGCTGAGCATGTTAAAAGTCTGATCATTGCCGCCCAACTCGCCGTCTACTTTCATGGCAATACAATCATAGGCCTGGAGTAAAGGATAGAGAAACTCATGTAGGCTGATAGGACGGCTATTTTTTATGCGCTCCTGAAACATATCCCGCTCCAGGAGTTGTTGGACTGTAAAATGGCTGGCTACTTCCATTATCTTTGGAAATTGTAACTTGTCATGCCAATCACTATTATATTTCCACAGAGCTTTATTTGGTCCGGTAAAATCCAGGAATTTAGCCGCTTGTTTTTTATAGTCCTTAGCATTTGACAGCACCTGTGCTCTAGTCAAAGGTTGCCGGGTAGCTTTTTTATCGGTCGGGTCGCCAACCATGGCAGTAAAATCACCGATCAGTAAGATAACCTGATGGCCTAGTTCCTGAAAAGCCCGCAGTTTTTCCAGGTTGATAGCGTGCCCCAGGTGTAAGCTATCGCCGGTCGGGTCGATACCGAGGTAGAGGCTCAGTCTCTGGCCGCTACGGAGTAGTTTTTCCAAATATTCCCGGTTGGGATAGACATTGGAAACGCTTCTAGTGAGTAGTTCTTGAATTTTTTCCCGATCAGTGTTAATTTTAGGCATACTTTGACTTAATAATTATATTCAAATTATAACCTATTTCTGCTATAATTCAAATACTTATACTTTATGCCCATCCCCCAGCTTCAAAGCAGTTTTTCCCGCCGCAAGATAGGAGAGGATAGAGCCACCTTTAGTCACCACCCTCTGTCCAGCGGCGCATCTAGTAGTAATCAGGGAAACACTAGATCGTTTTTTTCTTTTGGCCGGAAAAAAACCGATCGGCCCCGCGGTGGGTGCTGGTTTAAAAGGCTGTTGCCGATTTTGCTGGTACTAATTTTTTTAGGGGGCATATTTTTAATCGGCGCTTTTGCCTGGTATTCCCGCGACCTGCCTGACCCCTACAAGATCAAAGACCGTTCCATTGCCCAGACCACCAAGTTTTATGACCAGAGCGGGCAGACCTTGCTTTATGAACTGCATGGTCAGGAAAGCCGTACGTTAGTTTCTATAAATGATATACCGAAAAACGTAGTGAACGCTACGATTGCCATCGAGGACAAAAATTTTTACAACCACGGCGGCATTTCGCTTTGGGGAATTTTGCGGGGCCAGATTGTGCCCCGTCTGCGGGGTCAGCGCGCTCAGGGCGGATCGACGCTTACTCAGCAATTTGTCAAAAATGCCATTTTGACAAACGAAAGAACCTTGCCTCGTAAGATAAAAGAATGGATTTTATCCTATCAAATCGAGAAAAAGTTCAGTAAACAGGAAATACTCCAGTTGTACTTTAATGAAATACCCTATGGCGGCTTAGTTTATGGAGTGGAAGCCGCTGCCCGTTATTATTTTGATAAACCGGTTAAGGATTTGACTCTGGCCGAGGCCGCCATTTTAGCGGCGCTGCCTCAGTCGCCGACCACGTACTCGCCTTATGGCAATCATAAAGACCGGCTGATCTCCCGCCAGCACACTATTTTGGATTTGATGGTCGAGCAGGACTACGTGACTCGGGATGAGGCCGAGGCGGCGAAGACCCAGGAATTAAAATTTAAAAAAAGGGCGGAGCAGATCCGAGCGCCGCATTTTGTAATGTATGTCAAGGAGTTGTTGGGGCAAAAATACGGCGACACTATGGTGGAGACTAGCGGCTGGAAAATTATTACTACCTTGAATTGGGAGGCCCAGCAAAAAGCCGAACAAATTATCAATGAACAAGCTCCAGCTAATTTGGAAAAATATGGGGCCAATAATGCCGCTCTGGTTTCCATCGACGTGCCCAGCGGCGACATCGTCGCCATGGTCGGCTCCAAGGATTACTTTGACGATAGCATAGATGGACAAGTAAACGTCACCCTAGCACCTAGGCAACCAGGAAGCTCGATGAAGCCATTTGTGTATCTAGCCGCTTTTATCAAGGGTTATCGTCCGGAGACCATGCTCTTTGATCTGGTGACCAACTTTGCTGCGGCCGGAGATCCTTACATACCTCATAATTATGACCTCAAAGAAAGAGGGCCGGTCTCCATGCGCCAGGCCTTGGCCGGATCGCTGAATATCCCGGCGGTCAAAACTATTTATTTGGCCGGCATTAATAACGTTTTGGATCTGGCGGAAAAATTTGGTTACACTACGCTCAAGGACCGGAGTCGTTATGGCCTATCATTGGTCTTGGGAGGAGCGGAGGTAAAATTATTGGAGCACACCAATGCTTATGCCGCCTTGGCTCGCGAGGGAATATATCAAGAACCGGTGGCAGTTTTAAAAATAGAAGACAGCAGCAGCAAAATAATTGAGGAAAATCAGGAAAGTCCCGGACTGCGCGTCGCCGACCGCAAATTTGTCCGTATTTTAAACGGGATTTTATCGGATAATCCGGCCCGAGCTTTCATCTTCGGTGAAAGTAATTATCTGGCCTTAGGAGACAGACCAGTGGCCGCCAAGACCGGTACTACCAATGATTATCACGACGCTTGGACCATGGGCTTTACTCCGGATAAAGTCACGGGCGTCTGGGTGGGTAATAATGACAATACCGCGATGAAAAAAGGCGCCGACGGGTCTATTTTAGCGGCGCCGATTTGGAATAAGTTCATGCAGGAAATTACTAAAAATGATCCGGTCAAACAATTCCCTATAGAGACCCTAGAGTCCTGTGATAAACCGATGCTTTGCGGTAAACTGGGAGATGAAAAGATAGTTAAGATTGATAAGATGTCCGGCAAGCTAGCTACTCAATATACTCCCTATGACCAAATCGAGGAAAGAAAGATTATGGAGGTGCATGATATTTTACAGTATGTCAACATCAACGATCCATCGGGCGAGCCTCTAGACAATCCAGCTGATGATCCGCAGTATAATCTTTGGGAAAAACCAGTAAAAAAGTGGGCTGAAGAAAATGGCTATACTGCTCAGGAAATTCCTACAGCCACTGATGATATACACCTTCCGGAATTGCAACCCAGCATAAGTTGGCAATCGCCTAGCGACAACTCCACTATCCGTTCGGCCGGTGTTTTTCTACAGGTACAGGCTACGGCGCCGCGGGGGGTGAGCCGAGTAGAATTTTTCCTGGATGAACAAAAGATCGGTCAAAGCACCAACCAGCCTTATAGTTTGAATTACCAAGTAAATCCCTTTTTAACCAGCGGCCGACACCAGCTCCGGGCTATTGCCTTTGATGATCAGGGCAACTTTAAGGAAGCCGGACTGACCATAGATTTGCAACTAGATCAGGCGGCTAAAAATTTTAATATCACCTGGTTACAACCCAATAATGGCGACACGGTTAATACTAGTAATCTACCAATTAAATTAAAGTTGAATATTGATAAGCCACAAAATATAAAGAAAATAGACTTTTACTATTTGCGCCCGGATAATAATTCCGAATGGTTTGCGTACCGGGAAAACCCGAGTAGCAATAATCTAGAGTTGGATTGGGGACAGGGTTTACTATCCGGCGTCTATAAACTTTATCTGGTCATAAAAGATCAGGGAGACAATGTCATTACCAGCCCGGCCATTATTTTAAATGTACAATAATTTTTCATGACTATCTTCAGCCAGCAAGCCAGCGGTATATTAAAATTCGGTCAGATAAAACCCGAATTTTTTCATAGTGAAAGGATAAAAAACATCAGCGGTGACAGCCAAGCCGCTTTTTATCTGATTGATAAACCGCGCGACATTCATTCTTTTAAAGCGGTGAGTATTTTGCGCCATATTTTGCAGATAAAAAAAGTGGGTTTTGCTGGCACGCTTGATCCGCTGGCTTCGGGTTTGTTGATTTTGGCCACCGGCCGGGCGACTAAGCTTTTAGATTGTTTTCATTATTTACCCAAGGATTACCAGGCTGATGTTTTGTTTGGGCAAACCTCAGAAACTTATGATTTGGAGGGGGCGGTGACAATAAATGAAAAAGCGCAGCCGTTTTCTCGGGTGGAATTAGAAAAGAAGTTAAAAAAATTTATCGGCATTCAGGAGCAAACCGTGCCAATTTATTCGGCCAAAAAAATAGCGGGACATAAAATGCACGAGCTGGCCCGCCGAGGTCAAGAGGTCAGGGCGCCCCAGAGTACAGTAGAAATTTATTCATTAAATATTAAGGACTTTAATTGGCCGCGGCTCAAGCTGGAGGTGAGTTGTTCGGCCGGTACCTATATTCGTAGTTTGGCCCATGATTTGGGACAAGTAATGGGTACAGGAGCTCTACTGAGTGGTCTGCGGCGAGTGAAAATCGGCGATTTTAACGTTTCTCAGGCCTTAACCTGGGAAGAACTAAATGCGGCCAAATTAGCCCAAAAAAAACAGATCCCGGTCAAGGTGATCAAGCTTTTGCAGGATTATTTCTTTCAAAAAAGTAAGGATTGAGTTGTTTTGGTCGTGGGGCGCCGGGGTTGACTAAGGACGGGTTTAGTGTTAATATCTTTATGCTTTATTAATATTGTTAAATCAATTAGCATTTATGCCAAATAAAAAAGCGGCGATTAAACACCTGCGCCAAACGGTCAAAAAAACTGCCCGTAATTTTTCCGTTAAAAAGCATATAAAAGATATCATCAAAAAAGGCGATAAGGCCATTGCTGACGGTAGCATCAAAGAAAAATCTGCCGAACTGATAAAATCCTTGCAACAGTCCGTGGACAAAGCAGTTAAGGCGGGGGTGCTCAAGCCTAATAACGGTAACCGCAAAAAAGCTAGATTTGTGGCAAAAATTAGAAAATCTCTGACCACAGGTAAAAATTAAAATCTCATTTGTAATAAAAACTCCCGACTCTTCAGAGTCGGGAGTTTTTTAGTCATAATTATTCAAATTCGCAAGATGGTCTACAGTCACCGCCACCACTACCACTGCAATATCCTGAGCCTAGGCAGGTACCACCAGAAGGACAACCACAAACGCTACATTTAGGTACAGAGGAACCATTGCGACAGTAGAGAAATATTTGGTTAGGAAGACCCTGACATTGTCTATCATTGGTAATACCACAATGTGTACCTGTCTGGTGTGTGTTGCGCATGTCATGATAACGTTGGGGCCAATCACCAGTGCCAATATCAACGCCGGTCCACCAAACATAAACAGAGTCTCCACCACCGGAACCGGCGACGCTTCCGTCACCAGTTATTATTTCCAATTTACCATCATCATCCAAGTCGGTTACCAAAGGGGGATAGTCAGATATTTGATATTCGGTGTATTTGGGCCAGTCACCAGTTTTTATACTACCATTACTTTCTATAGCCACGACTTTAGAAGTAATTTCCAAGGCGGAATTAATAGCATTGACCAAAATTTCAGCATCGCCATCATCATCTATGTCCGCTATAATGGGCATACTTTTGGCCATACCAGAAATAATAGCCGGCCAGGAACCACTTAAAGAAGTGCCATCTCCGCTCCAAGCCCAAATTTTATTGTCGTTGCTATTAATAGTAATATCCAAATTACCATCACCATCAATATCTCCGATAGCCGGAGCATCAACTACGCTGTTATTACTACCCAGAGATTTCGGCCAGTTAGAATTAAAATTGCTACCATCTTGTTTTAAAACATAAAGCTTATTATCATAATTATTCGTGCCCACAACTATTTCTTCCAGGTCATCATTATTAAAATCAGCTAGGGCAACCGAACTACCAATATAAGCGGGCAGACTAATAGTTGCGGCCAGGCTGCCGTTATCATTTAATATCTTAATAGCCCCGGTTACTGGTGATCCGGCCACAGGCACACCAATTACAATTTCTAAACGCCCATCGCCATCGGTATCTCCTACGGCTGGCGCACCCATAGGGGTAGTATTTAAGCTATAAGACCAAAGCAGTGTCCCGGTCCTATTCCAAACATAAATATGTCCATCATTAGTGGTTACCACGACCTCCAAATGGTGGTCGTTATTAATATCAGCTAGAATAGGAGATAAGCCAGCTATTTGTCCGGAGACAGATTTGTTTTCCCAACCAGAGAGGATATTACCACTCTGATCCCAGACGTATAAATTACTATTGGCGGCACCAGCTACAATTTCTAAATCGCCATCTTCATCTAAGTCTCCAATGGCGGGAGTAGCAGTAATGGAATTACCCACGTTTTTTGGCCAGCTACTATTATGTAATGCGCCGTTATGATTAAAAACGTACATTTTACCAGAGGTGGTACCAGCGATGATTTCCTGATCATCATCATTGTCTAGGTCGGCCGTGGTCAGAGCTCCGTAGACCGGACTGTCAGTGCGGAAGATAGACCGTTCATTTATTGGGATAACCGTTTTATCGACAGTAGTTAATGTTTGTTGTGTGCCGGGATCAATAGAACCAACGGTAAGACGCAAAGAGATAAGAGAGGTGCCAGAGGGCAGAGAATTGCCGTAGAGAGTTCCTAGGAAGCCATCTTTTACTGGAGTGGAAGATGAATAGAACAGATTCCAGGAGCTAGGATAAGCGCCGATGCCATATTCTAAGTTAAAATAATCAAAGTCTGTGTCGGGATCTGTGCTGGTGGCAGTACCAGTAATAGTGATAATTGTTTTGGGATTCATAGACTTATTATCAAACCAAGGGTCTAATTTGGCTATAGGAATAGCCAAATTATTATCTACAGCATTTTTTACATAATTTAGAGCTTGATAAGCATCAATACGACCAGTACCAAAATACTCATTACCGCTTACTGGATCCACGGCAGTACGGATAATACTTCTAACCTGATCATTTGTTAAATCTGGTTTTATGCTTTTCATCAAACCAATTAGGCCGGCTACCATAGGTGCAGAAACAGAGGTGCCGCCAGAGTATTGGTAGCCATCAGCACCAATAGTAGTCCAGATATTAAAAGAGGAGGCCACGTCGGCCCAAGCCCCATAGGGCGAACTAGCGCTGGGCGGTGTCCCGATAATACGAGTGTCGTTTTGATTTGATCCGGTGACAGCAATAACTTGAGGAAATTGAGCAGGATAACTTCGCACATCGGCGTTTTCATTTAGCGATCCAGCCACTACAGGAACGTTAGCGGCTTCGGCATAGGACACCGCTAGAGAGTTAAATAAGCTAAAGGAATGTTCTTGGCTAACACTAATGACATCGGCACCGCGATCCACAGCGTATTGTATAGCCTGATATTCATTAGGGTTTCTCAGTAGCATCGCTCGGCAGTTCCAACAGAGCGAAGCAACGCCCAGATTATTATTGGTTGTGGCAAGGGCGGAACCAACAACGACTGTTCCGTGGTCGCCACCAGTTACAGTATTATTGTTATTAATAAAATTCCAGCCGATAAAGTCATCGATTTTTCCGTCGGCATCATCATCAACGTTATTTATATCCCCGGGGTCATATTGCCAAGCGCCCTCCACCTGTTCTATCACGTGGCCATCTTGGTCTGCGTCTTCGCCCAAATTTTGCCATATATTGTCAATCAAGTCAGGATGCGTCCAGTTGTTGAATCCCGCGGTTTCTATGAAGGCAATGACGGTAGAGGGAGTACCAGTACTGATATCCCACGCGGCCTCTGAGTTATAATGATTAACATCATGTTGCCATTGATTAGGATAATTTACCTGGTCATTATAGATAGTATCGTTGGGGACGGTGGTCGGTTTGCCAATCAAACTAAGCTCTGCGCTGGTAATTTTATTATCATCAGAGAGAGCCCTGGTGATTTGTCTAGTGTCAACATCGGAACTAAAATTAATAATGTAAGCACGGTCCATGCCGAGGGATTTTTTTAGGGAATAATTTGGATTTTTGGTGCCGACATCAAAAAGCGGTTCTATAGAATCAACCCTGGCGTTAGTCAGTCCGGCGGTCCTTAATTTGCCGTCTATATAGCCGCTTATTCCCTGAGTGCTGTTTAATCCAGAGTTTTTTGCCAACATGATGTTTATCACATTAGGAACAAAGTCTTGTCCTGGTATCAGGGACTCTAGACTTGGTCCTAGCAGGGGTATGTGTTGCCCACCAGTTATAGGTTCTCGTCTTTTAAATCCGGCTTCACTAGCCGGCCCAAAGTAGTAAAGAATGCTTAAAATGGCAGTGAAAACCGCAAAAATGGTTAGAAAAAAACCGCTTATTAAGTAGCGATTACGCAAAAGTTTAGCAGGGAGCATATTCTTTTCTTTAATTATTATATGGGTATTATAACAAGAAAAAAAATTTTTGCCAAAAGGAGATAAAAGGTGAATTCTCCTTCATTTAACCAAGAACTAATAACCTACAAACTTCGGGGGTAGGGTAGGTATTTTTAGTATAGCCCTATTTGACCCCATAAGCGACAGGCCTCAATGCTTGCCTGCCCGCTACGGCCAAGTCCGTAAGGCTTTAACAGGTGGGGTATGGGGGGTACCTTATTGCACCGTAGGAGCATATGTAAAGAAGTGAATAAAATAATAAATGGTGCTGTCGCTACGGGGCGAGACGTGGTTCTATTTGCCATTTAGATGAAAAACAAGCCCTAGTGCCTGGCACTAGGGTACTCTTATTTTCTTGACAAAATACAGATCAATTCTATAATATAGCCAGCTTGGTCTCTGCGTCCGAAATACGGCCTGAGGTCAAGACTATGCCATTGCGATGGCATCACCCGCCCTACGGCGGGGCGCGCGACAGCAGGGGCTAGTGCTCGGTACTAGCCCCTGTTTTCTTTTAGTTGAAATATACAAATTTAGAGCTGATTAATCATCTGGGCGAAAAGGATTTTTTCCTGATGGCCGGATGTTTTGAAGCAATCATCTAAATTCAATAGTTGTTCGTAGATTTTTTTTAATTCCTCGATATTATAATAACGGCTCTGGGTCAGGATTTTTTCCGCCACCAGGGGGTGTACTTTTAATGTCTGCGCTAAAGTCGAAGCTTGGCTTATTTGTTTTTCTAAGGCTTTAGTTTTTATAATCAAGCGAAACTGGCGGACAATCATCGTTAAAATATATTGGTGATTTACCCCGCTGTTTAATTTATCCTCAATAAGTTTTAAGGCCAAAGCCTTATCTTTATGCCCCAGAGCGTCGATCAGGGCAAAGATATTATCATCAACCTTTGCTTGGACCAGGTTTTGCACTGCCGTTTCGTCAATTTCCGCTTCAGCGGTATAGTTAGCCAATTTGTGGATTTCCTGGTGCAATTGCCAAAGGTCATTGCCCACATAATTAATCAGCAGTTTTAAAGCTCCCTCGGATATTTTTTTATTATAATTACCTGCCTGTTGTCTGATCCAAGCCGGCAACTTTGTCGCCCCGAGCAACATAAATTCTTCGCAGTATTTAAATTGCCTCAAGCGTTTAAACATTTTCAGGCGGGCATCAGGTCGGCTAGTTTCCCAAAAAATAATATAATTTTCCTCAGCAGTGTCTTTTTGTTTGTCCAAAAAGTTTAACAAGACGTCTTGCCACTCGCCGAGTTTTTTATTAGCCAAAAGATTTTTTATGATGATTAATTTTTTGCTTGCCAAAAAACCGATCGTCGAAACACAACGAAAAAAATCTTCTGGACCGATGGTTTCACCGTCGAGTAGCTCAATATTATGCCGGCTAGGATCGACTTGCTCGGCAAATTTTTCGGCGATAGCGTCTATCTTTTGTTTGGCGCGAAAAGAATCCTCGCCATAATAGAAAAAAAGCATAATAAGTTATAGATTTTCAATTTTTTCCAGGTCGCCCCAGTTTGGTCCGGCCTCCACATCTACTTTGAGTGGCACTGGTAATTTATAGATATCCTCCATCGTCTCTTTGACAAAGCGGGCAACATTGGCAAGTTCCTTTTTAGGCACTTCCAGTACCAGGGAGTCGTGCACTTGGAGTATCATCTTAGCTTCTGGGCAGAGCTTTGGCAAGTCGGTCTGGATTTTGATCATAGCCATCTTGATCAGATCAGCCGAGGTGCCCTGCAGAGGCATATTGATAGCCATACGCTCGGCCGCAGCGCGCAGCATGGGCATAGTAGAGTTTATCTCCGGTAGCAGGCGGCGGCGGCCAAATAAAGTCTGGACATAGCCGTTTTGGTGGGCAGAGTTCTTGGTTTTTTCGATATAGTCCTTGATTTTTTTATAAATCTGAAAATATTGGGCGATAAATTCTTTAGCTTCCGTACGGCTCAGGTCAGTACGCTGGGACAGGCCCAATGAGCCGAGGCCATAAAGTATGCCAAAGTTAACTTCTTTGGCGGTGCGGCGGATATCTTTGGTTACTTGTTCTAAAGGTATTTTGTGGATTTCCGCGGCCGTGCGGGCATGAATGTCTTCATTGTTTTTAAAACTCTTCGTCATCACCGGGTCACCTGATATGGCCGCGGCGAGGCGTAGCTCTATTTGGGAATAATCAGCTGAGAGCAGGGTAAAGCCCGAAGGAGCGATAAAGGCTTCTCTAATTTGTCTGCCTAGCGGCGTACGGATAGGTATATTTTGTAGATTAGGGTCGCTAGAGGACAGTCGACCGGTAGTAGTAATAGTCTGATTAAAGCTGGTGTGTACTCTATTTGTCATGGGGTTCACCATTTCCGGCAAAGCACTGACATAAGTGGATTGCAGTTTGGCTAATTCACGGTATTCTACCAGTAAGGGGATAATAGGATGTAGATCCTTCATTTTATCTAGTTCAGCCGCGGCCGTGGACAGACCAGTCTTGGTCTTTTTGATGCCGCCGCTACTGATTTGTAGTTTTTCAAAAAGTATTTCCTTGAGTTGTAAGGGTGAGGCGATGTTAAATTCCTGACCGGCCAGCTTATAGATATTCTTGGTCAATTTACTCAGCTCGGTAGCGAATTTTTTTTCCAGCTTCCTTAAAAAAGCCTTATTCAGGCAGATGCCGTTTAGTTCCATCTGGGCCAATACCGGCATCAGGGGTAGTTCCATCTTAATCAGCAGGTCATAATTTTTACTAGCCTGAAGTTCGGGCAATAATTTGTAATACAGGCGTAGGCAAATATCTGCATCTTCAGCGCCGTACCAGGCCAGTTTTTCCAGAGGTATTTTGGCTACATTAATTCCCTTCTTTTTTTTTGGGACCTCGTCCAACAAATCTGATAATTTTAATTTTTTGTAGCCGAGATAGCTAAATGCTAATTCCTCCAGCCTCAAGCCGCGGCTGGGATTGATTAAGTAGGCGGCTATCAAAGTATCAAAAACTACGCCCTTTAATTCTATATCTAAATTTTTTAAAACCTTATAATCAAATTTAATATTATGACCAACTTTTTCTATTTCACCATCTTCTAAAATAGGCCGCAATTTTTTTAAAGCCACTTCCCGGAAATCCGAATCAGTCAGATTAATATAATATCCACTCTGAGGATTCCAGGAAAAAGACAATCCTAAGATTTGGTCACTAATAACGTTCAGGCCGGTTGTTTCCGAATCTAGGGCAAAAAGTTTTTGCTCCCTTAGTTCTACTAAAAAATTATCAAGAGCGTCAGAATCACTGACGGTAATATAGTGGTGGTCTTTTTCGGCAAAGGTCGGCTCGATAATAGGTTGTTTTTTTACGTCATGAGGCAGACGGGCCAGTAGAGAATTAAAATCCAATTTTTGAAATATCCGATAGACTGCCTGCGGATCATAGTGCCAAAAATTTGCTTCGGACAAATGCCACTGCAAGGGAACGTCTTGCACAATAGTAACCAACTCTTGGCTAAGCAGGGCGTCTTTTTTCTGCTCTTTGAGCAAAATTTTTATACGCTCTTTGACGTCGCTTTTGTCCAGTTTTTGGTAGAGGTTTTCCAGACTGCCAAATTCACGAATTAGTTCTAAAGCACCTTTTTCGCCAATGCCGCTGACACCCTTGATGTTGTCCGAGGCGTCGCCGCGCAGGGCCTTGAAGTCAATGAGTTGTTTTGGGTCCAAATCATAACGGTCGCGGACCGCTAAAGCGTCATAAGCCACGGTTTCGGAAAATCCCTGCTTGAGAGTAATGACCTTGGTGCGATCATTGACCAGTTGCAGAGTGTCTAGGTCACCGGTGATAATTAGGGTTTCAATATCTTGGTGGCGTTCATAGGCTTCTTTGGCCAGAGTACCGATGATATCATCGGCTTCAAAACCTTCTTTACTTAAGATAGGAATACTCAGCGCAGTCAGAACTTCTTTGGCGATAGGAAATTGATCGTAAAACTCCTCAGCTTTTTTTATCCGTTGAGCCTTGTATTCTTTATATTTAAGATGGCGAAAAGTTTTTCCCTTGAGATCAAAGCAAGCGATCATGTAATCCGGTTTGAGCTCCTTGATAATTTTTAATATTAAAGAAGTAAAACCATAAACCGCGTTAACCATGACTCCGTCTTTGGTGGTCAGGGCCGGGATAACATGCCAGGCACGGTGCAAGAGGGAGTTGGAATCAATCAATACTAGTTTTTTGGTTTTTTTCTCCATTTTCAGGGCTAATTTAGCTTTTTAGTATAGTTATAATAGCATTTTTGGCTAAAAAAAACAGCCGGTCCGGCTTTTAAATATGGAGCGGGATACGGCCCTGCACCTCGCTTCGCGAGTGCAGGATCTTCGTTCGTCACTGCCTTCTGGGCAGTGACTCACTGCGAGAATTAACTCCACGGGTTTAAAATCTGGAGCGGGTGACCGGACTCGAACCGGCGATCTCTTCCTTGGGAAGGAAGCATTCTACCAACTGAACTACACCCGCCTACGTAGATAAATTTAACAGAGTTAGCATCTTTTTTCAAATAAAAAACAGCTTTCAAGGCTGAGCTTACTATTTGGTACCGGCGGCCGGAATTGAACCGGCACAGCTTTTAAGCTACAGGATTTTAAGTCCTGCGTGTCTACCAATTCCACCACGCCGGCCAAGTTCTTAAATTTTCAATGGAGCGGGTGATCCCGCTTCGGGCGGGACGACCTTTTCCCTTGATGCGGTCGCCGTTAAATAATTAACTTTGGCGGCCAATGACCATAACAATTTTCTGGAGCGGGTGACCGGACTCGAACCGGCGACCTTTTCCTTGGCAAGGAAACGTTCTACCAACTGAACTACACCCGCCTACCCCCGGATCAAGTCCGGGGTTTGGCGGGCAGGCCCGCTGTTTTAAGGCATTAACAGGCCTATCGCCCCCATATATTTGTTAATAATACTTTAGGTATTATATAGAAAAATGACAAAAAGTCAACCATCTTCAGGGCCCAGCTTTTTGAATCTTATGTTTTAAAATAGTCTGGACGCGTTATAAAACTGGCCTATTTTATGGGTATACTGGTATTACCAACTGTGTAAGTGGGATAATAATGTGTGCGGGCTGTTTTTAGATCGGCCAATGGTGCGATATCTAATCCAAGCTCCTTTAAAAAACCGTCAAAATAATTTTTGATCTCCTGCCCTGTCAATATCCCGCTCATTTCATCGGCCCCGCCTATAGTAGCAACATTAAAAGCAGTTACTTCATTACCATTATCCATCTTTTCATCATGAAATGTCAAAATCAGTTTCAGATTATTATTAATCTTTTTTACTAATATTAAGCGGCTAGTAACTGAACCAAGGCGTCGATAAACATTGTCATTTTCTAGCAGTAACTGAATGCTGCCAACGCCGTTAGACACCCACTTTCCTTCTGTAAGCTTAGCGCAATAATATCCATTGATCGTACAGTCTGACTTGGTCTGAGCGATTTGATAGTCGGTAAAACTTATAAGCAGTTCTTTGTCATAGGCATTAAGGTCCTCTTTGATTACAGAAACGCCGGCGGGCAAAGTGTTTGTGACTGAGGTGAGATTTACTATTTTTCCAAAGTTAAGGCCCCAAGTGTAGTTGAGGTCCGATATCCCAACATAATAATTTGGAATAGAGGAGATATCGGCAGTGGTTGCGCCCAAACCAAGAAAGCGCATTATGTCATAAGCAACATTACCGTCTTTCATAAAATATCGTTTTCCGTCGGCTGGGTTGAGATACCAGGCCTGCCCTCGCGACTCTACCTGAAGCAGTATTTTCCCTCTTAATTTATTAACCAACCTATTGTCATAGTTGAGTTTGCCGTCACCAAGGGGATTGTAACCTTTCATTATTTCAGTTTTATCATCAAAACCATCGTTGTCGGAGTCGGCCTTGTTTGGATCAGTACCTATCGCCACCTCGGTTTTGCTAGGAATCCCGTCTTGATCATCGTCAGCATCATAAAACCCCACATTCTTTGCCAAACCAATCGGTATTTTTTCTAAATTTTTATTGGTAATGCCAAGGCCAAACTGACGTAGAATGTCATAAGCTGTGTCACCATCTTTTATGTAAATACGCCGACCAGTCTCCATTCCGTCCGGTATTACATACCAGGCCTCGCCATTTTTTTCTACTTCAAGTAAAATTTTTCCTTTTACTCTATCAACCACCGCCGCCCAAGAGATAAGTGGGAGCAATAATAATACTAACATGAGTAATAGAGAAAGCTTTTTCATAATTTTTTTTAATTATTATGTTTTTTGAAGCCCGTCTCTCTGGAGGCCACGGGCGGAATCGAACCGCCGTTAAAGGTTTTGCAGACCTCTGCCTTACCACTTGGCTACGTGGCCTTAAAAAATAATTTCATTTATCATTAAGGTTTTTTGTCTCTGACTGATGACCACTTTCCGCCAAAGGCGGACCCGCCTCTGGCGGGGGCTACGTGGCCATTATCTCCAGAGAGATGAGCTTCATTAGTTTTATTTTGTTTTTAAGGAATCTCTGCCCAAAACATATGGGCCTTGGGCCCAGAACCGTCGCTGCACCCGCCAAAGCTTTAGCGTCTGGGTTAAAGGTTTTGCCCGCCTGCCATCGCCTTCGGCGAGACCGTGGCGGGCAGGCAGACCTCTGCCTTACCACTTGGCGACCAGGCCAGATCCATAGAACTGAGGCACAACTATTGACTAAATATATAACAAACTAATTTAGCAGATTTTATTGTATCAGGCAAGCCTGATTTTTTTTAGTTCATTCAGGCACTTCTGATGCATTTTAGGATTAGCGGCTAAAATAGTCTTAACTTTTATTTGCCAGGGTTTATTTTGCCAGTCAGTGACTAGTCCGCCGGCTTCTCTGACGAGCATTACGCCGGGCACCAGATCCCAAAGATGAGCGCCCGTTACCAGGTGGGCCTGGGTATGGCCGGCGGCCAACATAGCTAGTTCTATACTAGTAGAACCGAAGTGGCGGGTATGATGATTGATATTGTGGAAGTGCGTGTATAGACTAAAGGCCTTTTTAGTATTGGCCGGTCCAGAGCCATGGCAATAAGTAATAATTGATTTTTTCATTTCCACTGCAGGCGAGACCCGCAACCGGCGGTTATTTCTGTAGGCTCCCTGCCCACGGATAGCCCAATACATCTCCTCCAGTAGCGGAATATAGATAACGCTAAGCACCGGCCGACGTTTATATAGCAGAGCCAGAGCTACACAAAATACCGGATCGTGGATAGTGAAGTTGGTCGTGCCGTCCAAGGGGTCAATAATCCATTCATAATCAACGCTGGTGTTATTAGTTAGGCCGCTTTCTTCGGATAAAACATCATAATCCGGAAAGTTTTTTTTGAGATGTCTCAGGATAATCGTCTCGGATTTTTTATCTGTTGCCGTGACCCGCTCGTCGTGTTTTTTAAATGTAATTTTTTGGTCCCGGTGACTGAAAAATTCTTTTTTGATCATCGCTCCAGCTTCGCGGGCGGCACTCTGACATACTTTTAATTCTCGGCTATACATAGGTGGTGTTTTATTAAACTTCAGCTTCATTATAACATGGATTAGCAAGGGATAAAAAATGCCCCAGGAAAATGGCCCTCGGGCACTGATTGTTATTTAACGATGGTGTCACAAATAAACTGAATCACTTTATGATTGTTAAGGATATGCCCGAGTTGCTTTTTATACTCGGGGTGATCGATGTTCTGTAACGCCTGCTCATTACCCCGGTATTGCTCCCGTTGTTTTTGTAAATCAGCTTCGATTTCCTCGGCGCTGGTTTGGATGTTTTCATCCCGGGCTAGCTGGCGTAGGATAATCGCCGCTTTGATCCGCTCTGTGGCCTGAGGTTCAAAGTCACGATGCAGATCATCATGAGTTTTATTTAGAGATTTTAGATAAGTGGGCAGATCCAGACCCTGCTCTCCCAGACTATGTTCCAACTCATGAATCATCTTATGTACTTCATTTTCCAAAAGCGTCGGAGCGATATCGCCGAATATACTTTTCTCAATGATAGCCCGGATAGCCTCGGTTTCCTGCCGTTGTTTTTCCTTATATTCTTTGTCTTGGCGGATATTGTTTTGCAATTGTTCTTTTAACTTAGCTAAAGTGTCAAGGCCGATCTTTTTAGCAAAATCATCATTTATTTCCGGTAGCTGTCTATCATAAACTCCGATAATCTTGACTTTAAAGTTGGCCAGGCGACCGGCGACATTTTTTTGAAAGTATTTATCCGGAAATTTTAGTTCAAAATCCAGTTCGGCTCCGGCTTTTTGTCCATACAGTTTTTCCTCAAAGCCCGGAATCATATTGCCCTGGCCTAGGATGACGGGATACTTATAGTTTTTTCCGCCCTCGATAATAACCTTATCAATATAGACTTCAAAATCCACCACGATTTTATCTCCCTTTTTGGCTTCTCGCTCCACAATATTTTCTTTGGCCTGCATTTCCTGGAGTCGGCTCAATGTTTTATTTGTATCCTCGTCTTTTAACTCCACCGGTTTTTTAGCTACCCTGAGACTTTTCCAGTCGGCCAGTTTTAGCGACGGCAATAGGGTGACGATAGCTTTAAAAATCAGAGGATTGCCGGGAGCAAATTTTTCTACCTTTATTTCCGGCTGGCCGACGCTTTGAACATCCTCCTTTTTTATAGCCTCGTAGTAGGCGTGGTTAATGATACTCTCCAGAGCTTCTTCATAGATGGCCATTTCTCCGACTTGGGCTTGGACTAGAGCATAAGGCGCTTTGCCCGGGCGAAAGCCGGAAATCTTGGTTTTTTGGGCCAACCGCAATGCCGCCTTATCTAAAAACGGTTGCATCTCGTCGAGGTTAACTTCAATATTAATTTCAACTTGGCTTTTTTCCAGATCTTTTTTTGAGATATTCATAAATCATGATTAGAGTAACATGGCAATGAGTAGCAGGGCCACCACATTTAATATTTTGATCATAGGATTGATCGCTGGTCCGGCCGTATCTTTATAGGGGTCGCCGACCGTGTCTCCGGTAACGGCGGCCTTGTGAGCATCTGAACCTTTTCCACCATAATGGCCGGCTTCAATATATTTTTTAGCATTATCCCAGGCCCCGCCTCCGGAGGTCATAGAAATAGCAATAAATATTCCGGTAACAATACTGCCCATGAGGAGTCCTCCCAGGACCAGCCAGCCGTTGTCTTTGCCAAAAATCAGCACCACCAGCAAAGGAGCCAGCACCGGCATCAGGGCCGGCACTATCATCTGTTTGAGCGCACCTTTAGTAACAATATCCACTGCTTTGTTGTATTCCGGTTTTTCCGTGCCATCCATAATGCCAGGTTTTTCCCTAAATTGACGGCGCACTTCTTTGACAATATAACCGGCAGTTTTGCCCACGGCTTCCATAGACAGAGCACTAAAGATGTAGGGCAGTAGTCCGCCGATAAAGAGCCCGGCAATCACATAGGGATTTTCTAAAGTAAACAAGAAACGCCGCCCGACTTCCAGCAGTTCTTCGGTATAGGCGGCAAACAATACCAGCGAAGCTAAACCGGCCGAAGCGATAGCATAACCCTTGGTTACAGCTTTAGTAGTGTTGCCGATGGCATCCAAGGGGTCAGTCACATTTCTGACTTCTTCAGGCAGACCAGCCATCTCGGCGATACCGCCGGCATTGTCAGTGATCGGTCCATAGGCATCGATGGTGACGATCACTCCGGCCAGAGACAACATGCTCATGGCCGCGATGGCAATACCATAAAGTCCAGCTAGGGAGTAGGCGGCGATAATACCGGCGACGATGACCAGCACCGGCCAAGCAGTCGCTTTCATACCGATAGCTATACCTTGGATGACGTTGGTGCCGTGGCCGGTTTCCGAAGCCTTAGCAATAGATTTGACTGGGTTATATTTGGTAGAGGTAAAATATTCGGTAATCCAAACTATCAGAGCGGTTACCACTAGGCCGACCAAACTGGCGTAAAATATATTTAGGTAATTAAGACTAATAATATCACTCATCATGGCCTTGGTAATAAAATAAAAGCCAATAACAGCGAAAACACCGGCGGCAATCAGTCCCTTGTACAGCGCTTTCATGATACTATCTTTTTCTTTTATTTCCTCCAGACTTTTATTTTTATTTAGTCTGATAAACCAAAGGCCGAGGAGAGAGGCGATGATAGCCACCGCACCCAGAGCCATAGGATAGAGAATAGCATTATTATTATCTACAAAAGTAAGCGAGCCTAAAAGCATGGCGGCCACTAGAGTAACGGCATAGGTTTCAAATAAATCAGCAGCCATACCACCACAGTCACCGACATTATCACCGACATTGTCGGCGATGACGGCCGGGTTGCGCGGATCATCTTCGGGAATACCCACTTCCACCTTACCGACTAAGTCGGCACCGACATCAGCGGCTTTGGTAAAGATACCGCCACCGAGACGGGCAAAAACCGAGATTAAACTGCCACCAAAACCCAGACCAATAAGATTTTTTACAGTAATACCGGGTATCAGGTACATCGCCGAGACGCCGAGCAGAGCCAGGCCAACCACCAGCATGCCGGTGACCGACCCGCCCAAGACCGCCAGCTTAAAAGCCGGCTGAATGCCTTTTTTTGCGGCTTCGGCTGTGCGCACGTTGGTGCGGACCGAAACATTCATACCGATGATGCCGGCCGTAGCCGAGAGTAAAGCGCCGACCACAAAACAAATAGCCGTGATCCAATCAATGGCAAAGCCGATGATCAGAAACAAGACTACGGCCAAATAACCGATAGTGGTATATTGCCGGGTCATATAGGCCTTGGCTCCTTCCTGGATAGCGTTGGCGATCTGAATCATCTTGTCGTCGCCCCGGGGAGCCTGGAGTATTTTTTTGATCAGCACGGCGCCGAAAATAATGGCTATCAGTGCGATTAAGATTGATAATACTTCTATACTAGGCATAGTTGTAAATTAAATTAATTATTTTTTAGATGGTTTTTTAGATTTTTTTACTTTTGGCTTCTCCACCTTTTCCTTTTTTTCTTCTACCACTTCTTCCGTTTGTTCGGCGGCCTCGTTGGCGACCTCTTCTTTATTCTCCTCTTTACTTTCATCTTTAATTTCTTCTGGTGCCGCAGTTTCGGCCGGCTGAGGAACATTTTTTGGCAAAATATCTATTTTCCAGCCGGTTAATTTAGCGGCCAGGCGGGCATTTTGTCCGCTCCGACCTATAGCCAGAGAAAGTTGGTCGTCTTCCACTATAACTTGGGCGATTTTTTCTTCAGGCTTCATCCTAATTTCGGAGATAGCGGCCGGGCTAAGTGAGTTGGCGATAAAAGCCTTTTCGTCGGCATTCCATTCAATAATATCTATCTTTTCTCCGCCCAATTCGCTGATGACGGTCTGGACGCGAGCGCCTTTTTGGCCCACACAGGAGCCGACTGGATCGATATTATCATCATTGGCGGCCACGGCAATCTTGGTGCGGGAGCCGGCCTCGCGGGCAATCGCTTTTATTTCTACGGTACCGGCGGCGATTTCCGGAACCTCCATGGTAAAGAGCTCGCGGACGATCTCCGGATGGGTGCGGGAGAGGATTATTTCCGGTCCTTTGGTGCCCATGCGCACTTCGGTAATAAAAAAGTTTAATCTGGTGCCGATATTATAACCCTCATTTCTTATTTGTTCTTCCGGAGGCAGGATGCCGTTGGCCTGGCCCAGGTCCACGATAAAGCGCCGGCCGGCTCTTTGTTGAATAGTACCCAGAACCAATTGTTTTTCCTTATCCTTATATTCATCAAAGATGTGGTCTCTTTCCGCTTCTCTTAATCTTTGCACAATAACTTGTTTGGCAGTCTGGGCGGCCATGCGTCCGTATTCTTCCGGCACCGGTAATTTGGTTTCGATGACATCACCGATTTTGTAGTCGGGATTTACTTTGACGGCCTCACTCAGCATAATTTCGCTACGGGAGTTAAATTTTTTGATCTGTTCTTCTTCGGGGATTTCCTCGCCGGCTTCTTTGCGCAGACGCATTTCTTCCAGCGCTTTTTCCTGCGCCTCGAGGTCAACGTCTTCGACTACGGTCTTGACGTCAAAGACCGCCGCTTGTCCGTTGTCGGCATTGAAAACGACCTTGATGTTTTGATTGGGCTCGCCAAACTCCTTGCGGTAGGCGGCGGCCAGAGCCGCTTCGATCGCCCCGATGACCGCTTCCATGGACAGATTTTTTTCATCACAAATCTGTTTGATAGCGGCTACGATGTTGTTAGTTGCCATAAATTTCGTAATTTAATGAATTTTTGTTTATTTATCCGCTCAACGGGCTGTTCCGCCACTGGCGGACAGACGCCCCCTCGGGCGAAAAAAATAGTTAGTCTACTATCGTAAACTAACTTTCATACCCAATATACTCTTTTATAAGGAATTAGTCAACTGGGGTCGATGGCTTTATATTATTCCAGAGCAGGGTGGTATCATAACTATAGTCTCTAGTGTAGTCGGTTATAGCAAAGTTTATATAATCTACAGTAGAAGTGGCTAATCTGTTTAGATCATCGTAAGTATAAAGGGGCTATTAGATTAATAGCCGTCTGAGCTGAGCTCGGCCATTTTTTAAATCAATTATCAGTATTTCTATCTGCCACTGGCCGGTTAAATTTAATTTTTCCTGAGCCCAGAGGCAACTATTTTCCAAGCGCTCAATTTTTGCCTGATCAATACATTCCTCAGCCCAGCCATATTTTTTACCTCGACGAGTTTTGACTTCTATAGCCAAATAAAAGTCATTTTTTTTCAGCAGTAAATCAATTTCTCCGTAGGGAGTGCGAAAATTTTTTGCTAAAGTCCGCCAACCCAGTTGTTGGTAGTATTTTTCGGCTAATTGCTCGCCCCAGACGCCCAGTTTTTGCTTATATTTTTTTACTGACATAAAAAGCAGGTTTTATCTGGCCTGCTTTTTTGGTAAAATTATTTTTAACTATTTTTTGGCAACCATTTTTTAAACTCCGCTTCTTGGTGCATTTCCTTCTTTTTTCGCGGTATGGTCCAGAACCAATATTTGATGATGAAAATACCCCAAACTAAGATCAATAAAAGCCATAAAATCAGCCAAAGGCGGGAGCCCAGATAGGCGGCACGGGTCTCACGGAAAGCCACCAGCAGCAACCCGACCAGGCCGGTGGACCAGCCCCAGACCTGCCATTTGCGCCAGCCCCGTTTGTGGATATTCATGGCTTGCGTCCGGCGCAGACCGGCGACCAAACCAAAAACCAGACTCAAAATAAAGACCGTCAGTAAGCCAATTTTAAAAGGGGTTGATAAAGGGTCGGCGTAGGGAGCAAAAAGATAGTGCAAATCTAAAAATTTTTTAAAATCAATCATATATTTCAATCGTCTATATATTAGGCAAAACAAAAAATAAAGTCAACCCCGTTAGAGCGGACACTTTAGTAGTTAATGGTAACATTAAAATTATTGAATAAATAAAATAACCGTGGAGTGATTCATATCAGCTCTAACGGGCTCAATCAGGACTTTATTTGTTATAAATTAAGCGGTTTTATTAAAAATCAAACCAAAGTGGTAATGACCGGCTTTAAACTCGCGCACCAAATCCAGACTAAAACGCGCGGCCGTCTCAATAATTTTTTTAGGATCTACCTGCCGGTCAGAATTTGGAGCAAAGCCGGGGCGGGTGTCACTCCAGTCTATCACTAGCAGTTTGCCGCCGACCTTGAGCAGGCGAGCGGCCTCGGTTAGAATCTCTTCGTGTTTTTTGGACTGAAACAAAACATTGATCAGTAAGGCGAAGTCTAGCATATTTTCTTTGATCTTGGTGGCGCCGACCATTTCCAGATTGCTCCAGACCGTCTTGATATTATCCAGGCCGGTCATGCGAGCCTTAGACTCGATATCGCCTAAAACATGTTTCATGACATCGACGGCATAGACTTGGCCCTGGGGGCCGACTATCCTGGCGGCACTGATGCAAAACATACCGCCGCCCGCACCCAAGTCGCCGACCACGTGGCGCGGGCCAACCAAAAGCACATCCCTTAATATGGCACCGGCATCGAGTAATTCGCTTTTGCCGAAAACCTGCCGTTGGTTAGGACCCGGAGTGTAATTATTATCTGTAGTAGTGGTAGTAGCTGTTTCCATTTTAGTTTTTGACTATACTATTATATCAAAAAATAGCCGGCTAAGCCAGAGAAAGAAATTATTGGCAATACCAAGAAAATAAGGTATTATTTAAACAATATATGAGTATGGTCCAGACAATTTTGGCATTAACCTGGTTTTTTCTGCCGGCTGGGGTGGCCAACATGGCGGCGGCCATTTCCCGCTATCTTCCAATTTTGGATTATCCCCTTGACGGAAATAAAAAGTTTTACGGCCAGCCGATTTTTGGGTCGCATAAGACTTATCGCGGTTTATTTTTCGGATTATTGGCGGCGATCATTTTTGTCTATATCCAAAGATGGCTGGCGCCCAGCTTGGCCGAGTACAATATAGTAGATTATCAGCATTCGGATATTTGGCTCTTTGGTTTGATGATGGGACTGGGAGTGATGCTGGGCGATCTGGCGCGGAGTTTTATCAAAAGGCGTTTCGGCCTGCCACCGGGTCAGCCCTGGTTTCCCTGGGATCAACTGGATTGGATTATCGGAGCGATAATATTTACTTATTGGTATCAGCCTCTACCTTGGGGGATGATACTTATAGCCGTGATCTTGGCGGTGGTTGTGCATCCGCTAGTAAATTATCTTTCCTATCTGGCTAAGATACAGAATCATAAATTTTAATATGTGCGGTATTGTCGGTTACATCGGTAAACGCGACTCGGTTAATATTTTAATTAACGGTTTGCATAAGCTGGAATACCGGGGCTATGACAGCGCCGGTATTTGTGTTTTGGATAACGAAAATCTATCTCTAGTCAAGGAGCAAGGTCAAATCGAGGCGCTGGTCAGCCGCTTGTCCAGCCGGCCTATATCGGGAGCGATCGGTATTGCCCATACCCGCTGGGCGACGCACGGTGAACCCAGCGAGCGCAACGCCCACCCTCACATGGATTGCCATGGCGACATTGCCATAGTGCATAACGGTATTATAGAAAACTATCAAAGCTTAAAAAAATTATTGCAGGACGAAGGACATAAAATAGTATCTCAGACTGACTCGGAAATATTTGCCCACCTGGTAGAAAAATTTTATCAGGGCGACTTGGAACAGGCAGTCCGTAGCGCCCTACAACTGGTTGAAGGGGCATATGGTTTGGCCGTACTGCATCGCCAGGAGCGGAAAATAATAGCGGCGCGGCGCGGTTCGCCTCTGATTTTAGGCCTGGGACTGGGTGAGATGTATATCGCTTCCGATGTGCCGGCTATTTTACAGCACACCAAGGAGATTGTTTATCTGGATGATAATGAGTTGGCCGAGGTGACTGCAGACGGATACAATATTAAAAATCTGTCCGGCCAAGTCGTCGATAAAAACATCGAGCATATAAAATGGAGCGTGGAGGAGCTGGAGAAAAAGGGTTATAAGCATTTTATGCTTAAGGAAATTTTTGAGCAACCAGAAGCCATCGCCAATACTTTAAGGGGAAGGGTGAAAAACGGGCAGATTAAACTAAGTCTGAATTTGCCTAAAAAAATTCAACGCATTATCATCAGCGCCTGCGGCACCAGCTGGCACTCTGGTTTAATCGGAAAATATTTATTGGAATCCCTGTCCGGCATCATCACCGAGGTTGATTATGCTTCCGAATTCCGCTACCGCCAGCCGCTCATCGGTCCGGAGGATTTACTGATCGTCATTTCTCAGTCGGGCGAAACGGCCGATACTTTAGGCGCTCTGCGTGAAGCTAAGGCCCGCGGCGCTCATACATTGGGGATAGTGAATGTTGTGGGTTCCACCATCAGTCGGGAAGTGGAATCGGGTATTTATTTGCATGCCGGACCGGAAATCGGCGTAGCCAGCACCAAAGCTTTTAGCTGCCAGGTCACCGCTTTGCTCGTCCTGGCATTATTTTTGCGGCAGGAATCCGGCCGAGAGCTGGATCAGGATCTTTTATCAGAGTTGGATAAATTGTCGGAGTATATAAATAAATCTTTGGAGCAGGATCAGGTAGCACAGGAAATTGCCGACAAATTTAAAGCAGTGAAAAACTTTCTATATCTGGGCCGGGGATTGAATTTTCCCGTGGCCCTAGAAGGAGCGCTAAAGCTCAAAGAAATTTCCTATATCCATGCCGAGGGCTATCCGGCCGCCGAGATCAAACACGGACCGATCGCCCTGGTGGACAAAAAAATGCCGGTGGTTTTTCTGGCCAGCAAAAGCCATCTTTCTCCCAAACTGATCAGCAATATGCAGGAGATAAAGGCGCGCGGAGGCATTATTATTTCCGTAACTAATAATCAGGAAGAAGAGGTAGCCAAACAAAGCGATTATGTGCTGACCGTGCCCCAGGTGCGTGATGAGCTGTCGCCGATTATAAATGTCATACCCTTACAACTCCTGGCTTACCATATTGCCGACTTGCGCGGGTTGGACGTAGATAAACCTAGAAACTTAGCAAAGAGCGTGACAGTGGAATAGTTTATATCTTGACCAGGATAAGGGTTTAGGGTATTATAAGCTACGTTATTAATTTTATAGCTCCATCCCCGGATTAAGTCCGGGACAAGCTACGTGGTTAGTCCGCCAGAGGCGGACAGGGACACCAGGTTTTTCCCGCCAATGGCGGGACCCCGCCCTGGCTATGGCCAGAGGCGGTGGCATCCCTAATGATAAGAAACTTAAAAACATTTTGATAAATATAATAAGAGGTTAGTTCTTCTTGGTGACCCGACAACGGCCCCATCGTCTAATGGTTAGGACACCAGGTTTTCATCCTGGCAATTCGGGTTCGATTCCCGGTGGGGTCACCAAGAAGAACTTAGCTCTAACAATTCGGGTTCTGGGCCAAAGGCCCATCCGCCTCTGGTGGAGATTCCCGGCTTTGCCCCGCGGAGTTCCGAGCGAAGTCGAGGGACGAAGTGGGGTGGGGTCACCAAAAAACACTCATCTAAGGAGGGGTATTTTTTGATAATTTAAAGACCTAAGATATTATTTTATCTGCCATTTTTTTGGTAATGGCCCAGTAGATTTTTTATAAATATATCTAACCAAATCAGATAAAATACTTTTCTTTTCTCTTATATTTTTGGATCTATAAAAATTCTCTAATTTTTTACAAAAAATTTTGTCTAGATTGCGCAAAACAGATCCTATCTCATTTGGCTGGGGCAGAAATTTACCACTTAACTTAAGACGAAACTCTAGGATATTGGTGAGTAATAAATGACTGTCAATGCCAAAAGCCACATAGTCTCCTTTTTCCAGATCACGCTGTACCTCCCCCCAAAAATCATCAATGGAGTACTTGTGCATCAATATCTCGTCTTTGCTGTATCTGGTAGCCAGCTGTAAATTTTTTTTGGCCTGCTTCTGAATTTTTTCTAAATAAACTCCTCTTTGAAAAAGAATTTTCCCGTGGACTAGCATATCCGATGTGATTCTTCGCACGTTATTTTTATCTTGCTGCAAATAGGTTCTAGCCTCCTCTAAAGTGTTTAGTATGATGTCTACCCTCAGTCTATTGCTTATAAAATTTTTCCGGGAGAATCTAGATTTTTTCTTCAATAAAATATATATGTCAACGTCAGAATATTTATCAAATTTTTTCTTGACCACCGATCCAAATAATAAGATGCCCAAAACATTTTTATCTGGGCTATATTCTTTTACTATATTCCGGGAAATGGTTTTAATAATTTGTTTCATAAAATAAAACAGGGCCAAGGTAAGTATATCACTTTTCCTTGGCCCCGTGAACGCCACCTTTTAGTGGCAGTTACTCGGACGTTGACAGGTGCAAAGCACCTTCATCTGGGGCAACGGTTTGACAGCGAATTGGTGGTTAATCAATTGAACGGAATTTATCGCATCAAGAATAATAAATTAAGAGAACTTTTTTATATCTTAGAGGCAAGGGAAGGGGGCTTTTGATAGCGTTATTTACAATTACGTCAGCAGAAACAATAAGTTTATTGTGATGGCAGATGAACTTGTCAACGAAGCTCTTGACGGTAAATAAATACGATATTAAAATAGACGTAGCTGGTCATGTTTTTAACTCAATCCATTTTTTAACTTCAAAACAATGCCTTTTAAATTCTCCCTACAATAGTTCACCACATAAAATTCAGCTACGCTGAATCACGTGGCCTAGCCACTTAAAATATTTAAATGTCTAGCCACGTGAAGCCTGCGCCGTAAGGCGCCGGGCTTTTTACGTATTTTTGAATCTTTTTGAATTATTTAACGTATTAATATATAATATAGGCTATAAATTATTTTCGGGTATTTATGATAGAAGTCAGTAATTTAGTCAAAAAATTTGGGGATTTTACGGCTGTAGATAATATTTCCTTCAAAGTTTCCGCCGGAGAAATTTTTGCTTTTTTGGGTCCAAACGGCGCTGGCAAATCTACCACAATCAAGATGCTGACTACTTTACTCCAGCCAACCAGCGGACAGATCTTGGTCAACGGCCATGATCCGGTACACCAGCCAAATATTGTGCGTCATTCCTTCGGCATTGTTTTTCAGGACCCTAGTCTGGATGATGAGCTGACCGCCTGGGAAAACATGGAGTTTCACGGCGTACTTTATGGCGTGCCCAAGAAACTCCGTCACCAGCGAGCCGAACAGCTCATGAAATTAGTGGAGCTTTGGGACAGAAAGAAAAGTTTGGTCAAAGAATTTTCCGGAGGCATGAAACGACGCCTGGAAATCGCCCGCGGTTTATTACATCACCCCAAGATTATTTTTTTAGACGAACCGACTCTTGGTTTGGACCCCCAGACGAGAAATTATATGTGGACTTATTTAAAGGAGTTAAATAAAGCCGAAGGAACCACGATATTTTTTACTACACATTATATGGAAGAAGCCGAACGCATTGCCCAGCGTATCGCCATCATTGACCACGGAAAAATAATTGCCTCCGGCACAGCGGCGGAGTTAATTGCCCAGACTAAAACCAATTCTTTAGAAGACGCTTTTTTAAATTTGACTGGCCGGTCTATCCGCGAAGAGGCGGCCGCACCGGTCGACCGCATGCGCATGATGCGCCGCGGTTTTACTAAGCGATAGTTATTGAAATATGAATACTATTTATATTTTGTGGTTAAGACAAATAAAGCGCTACCTGCGTTCCAAACCCCGGATGATCGGCTCCCTGGTTCAGCCCATTCTTTTTCTGTTATCTTTAGGCTACGGTTTTGGTTCGGTTTTTCAAAGAGCGGGCGAGGGTAGCTATATTAATTTTTTGGCGCCGGGTATCATCGGCATGAGCATTATCTTCACCTCGGTTTTTTCCGGCATGGAAATTATCTGGGACCGCCAGTTTGGATTTTTAAAAGAAACGTTAGTAGCGCCGGTTTCCCGTTTTAATATCATGATCGGCCGGACTATCGGCGGAGCGACTGTAGCGACCATACAGGGATTTCTGGTTTTTATCATCTCTATGATTGCCGGATTCCATCCCTATAATATCTGGGCGATTATTCCCGTTATTTTAGTGATGTTTTTAGTAGCATTATTGTTTACCGCTCTCGGTACTATGATCGCTTCCTTTCTCAATGATATGCAGGGATTCCAACTAATCGTAAATTTTTTGATCATGCCTTTATTTTTTCTCTCCGGCGCCCTTTTTCCTCTAGAGGGTCTACCGCAAGCCCTGTCTTTTGTGGCGCGACTGGATCCACTGTCTTATGGCATTGATGCTTTCCGCGTCTTGTTAATCGGTCTGGGACACTATGGATTAATCACCGATCTAATTGTCTTAAGCATCGTTACTTTGGCCTTTTTATCTTTGGGTAGTTATTTCTTCCGGAGAATTCAGGTCTGACATCCTGTTTGTATCATTAAAATGTAAAACCCCCACGCCATTTGGCGAGGGTTTTTTTATTTAAATATCCGTGATAAGATATAGACATTATTTTCCAGAAAATGAACAAACACCGGTTAGAAATAATTGTTTTTATCAGCGGCGCCGTAGTGATGGTTTTTGAGTTAGTCGGTTCGCGAGTCTTAGCGCCCTTTCTCGGGTCATCTATATTTACTTGGACCAGTATTATCGGGGTTATCCTGGGTAGCCTGAGTCTAGGCTATTGGCTAGGCGGCCGCTGGGCCGACCGTGAAGTCAGCTACACTACTTTAAGCTTGATCCTAGTGGTGGCCGCGGGCTTAGTGGCCTTGATGGATCTATTTAAAGATCCATTTTTATTTTTTTTGAGCAACGCGATTAGCGATATCAGAGCCAGTTCATTTTTAGGAGCTTTAGCGCTGTTTTCTTTACCGAGCATATTACTGGGCACTATTTCTCCCTATGCCGTAAAATTGAAAATTATTAATGTGCAAACTTCCGGATCTATTGTCGGTAATCTTTACGCTATTTCTACGCTCGGTAGCATCGTCGGCACATTTTTAGCCGGGTTTTGGCTGATTCCCTCCTTTGGCAGTACGCGAATCATTTATATTTTAGCTCTAGTCCTGGCACTCTGTTCGTTTCTGGCGGCATACAAAAAAAATATTAAAACCCGCGGTCTGCTGTTAGCAGTATTTATAATTTTAAGTATAATCAGCCCCTCTTATTTCACCCAGTTTGGTATCAAAGATTTTGACACCCGGTATAGCCGCGTTTTAATTTATGATACTACGGATAAAAAGACCCAGCGGCCCGTACGACTGATGAACATTGACAGCGTCTCTAACTCCGGAATTTTTTTGGATGGCGAGGACTTACTTTTTGATTATTTTAAATATTGCGGGTTAGCCGGGCATTTTCAAGACCAAGCGGAAAAAGCATTATTAATCGGAGGTGCTGGTTATGTTTATCCTCAATATTTTCTTAAGAATAACCCTCGGACCAGTCTGGATGTAGTGGAAATAGATCCTAAACTAACTGGTTTAGCCCGGGAATATTTTGGTTTACAAGACTCGCCGCGACTACAAATCTTCCATGAGGACGGCCGGATGTTTTTGAATAGAAACGAAAAAAAATACGACTTGGTTTTCATGGACGCCTTTAATTCTCTTTTTTCTCTACCATATCAATTAACTACCCAAGAAGCGATTAGTAAAATTTATGGCGCCTTAAATGACCGAGGTGTAGTCTTGGTTAATTTGATTAGTATTTTAGATCCTCAAAAAAATGATTTTTTGCGCGCCGAATATTCCACCTACCGGAGCGTCTTTCCCCAAGTTTATCTTTTCCCTATCATCAGCAATAGCAACCCCGAGATAGTACAGAATATATTATTAGTCGCCCTCAAATCAGATCAGTTACCGTCATTTACGAGTGAAAACAAGGAATACAATGAATATTTATCCCATTTGTTGCTAAATTATTCATTTGATCCAAAAGCTATTCTCACCGACGAGCATGCGCCGGTAGATTATCAGGTAGCTAAGATGATTAACTCTCTCAAGAAGCAGTAAAGATAAAGTTTTTATGAACAAAGAAGGGCTAAAAAAGTATTGGTGGTGGTTGCCGCTATTATTACTAGTTCTCTTTGGGAATAGCCGGCACATTTTAGACAGTGATGAAGGCGTGATCTTGTCCGGGGCCTGGAATATTATCAATGAGCGCCAGATATACACTGATTTTTTTTCCTTTACCACTCCGGGCACCTATTATGCCGTGGCCGGATTGTGGAAGTTGCTGGGTGTCAGTTATTGGTCGGCCAAGGTACTATCAGCTCTTTTTGTATTTTTTTCCGCCGTTGGCCTCTATCGTCTGGGCCGGATGTTTCCCGGAAAGTTTTATTTTTTACCGCCCATTTTTTTTGTGGCCGCATCTTTTGCCTGGCCCATCATCGGCTACTATATTTATAACGTGTTTTTTATGGTCTGGGCTACTTTTTATTTCTGCCGGGCTCTGGAAAAAAACAGTTTAAAAAATTTATTATTGTCAGGATTACTGAGCGCCCTGGCAACTTTATTTTTACAGAGTAAGGGAGCCGTGTTGGTTTTTGTCGTAATCACTTACTTAGGGGCTTTAGCTATTATTAAAAGAGAAACACGCTATTGGCGCTGGGCTTTCCTTTACGGAGCCCTGAGTTTGATATTGTGCCTGGGTTTATTTTTTTTCTGGACACCCCAGATCCTTTATCACTATCTGATTGATTTCCCCCTTTTCCATTATAGCGCGGTCATATCCAGGACACTTTATTTGTGGTATTTTTTTCTGCTCCTGCTGGCGGCGGCGATTTTTACCGCATACCGCCAGGCCGACAAAAAAATGTGGTTTTTGTTTTATCTTCAGCTGACTATGCTCGTTTTGGCCTCTGTTTTGCCGGACTGGTTTCACCTCTGTTTGTCTATTTTCCCCCTACTGGCTCTCTGGCCATTTTTTATGGGAAAAATATGGTCCGCTCCCGCCGGACAGAAATTTTTTTATAGCGGCGGTCTCCTGGCCATAGCCTTTTTCATGTCCCTGCCGTCGCTTTTGGTACTAAAGACACCGCCCTGGCGTAGCGTCAGCCAGCACCCATTATTTAAGGCTATAAATATGTATTGTCAGGATTCTCCCTATATTTATGCCGGCGCCTTTATCCCCGGGGTGTATTTTGAAACCAGAAAATTAAATGCCACCGCCTATGACTGGCTGATTACCAATCATCAGACCAACGAAGATTTTTTGGCCGCCAGAGATTCCTTGGCTGAAAAAAAACCCGCATGCGTCATCAGTTCTCCTTTGTTTGTGGGTCAATATGGTTATGACTTCAATAATCCGGTGGATAATTATATCCCAGAGCATTATCGGGTGGTTTGGTCTGATTCCAATTTTAAATTGTGGAGGTTAGTGACTGATTAGTAAATACTTTTTAAATAAAAGTAAAAAGATCTAATTTGTTTAAGTGGATTTATTAAAATTTCCAGCAGAGGTAATATATTTTTTTATTTCTGACCAAATGTTTTTTTTCAAAATGCGTCTGGATCTGCAGAAACGGAGTAATATTTTTGCGACTATAAAGATCGGGTATTTGTTCTATTATTTTCCCGTGGCTATCACTGAGGCTTTGTTGCGTATATACCCAGAGTTTTTGATCATCAGTTTTGAGATGTAAAATTCCGCCGGGATGTAGTATTTTTTTGTAGAGTTGCAAAAAATATGGCGCGGTCAGTCTTTTTTTAATTTGTCTTTTCTTGGGATAAGGGTCGGGAAAAGTGATCCAGATCGTCTTGATGCTCTGAGCCGGAAAATAATCAGCTAAAGTTTCTATGGGCAAGCGCAGAAAAAAAACATTGTTGAGTTTCAGCGCCTCGGCTTGGCTGGCACCGTACCACAGGCGTTCGCCTTGAATATCAATACCGATAAATAGCCCTGCTGGATTTTGTCCGGCTAAAGCTAAAGTATAGTCGCCTCGGCCACAACCGAGCTCCAGGGTAAGTTCGCGGCCGTTTTTCAAAAAAAGCTGGAGGCGCGATTTTATGTCTTCTTCTCCGATTTGTGCCACTTGAGGCAATCTGGATAGGGCTTTTATTTTTTTTAGTTTGCTTCGGGGCATATTTTTATTATATAGCATCTATTATAATCAGGGCAATCTGTTATAATTAAACAGCCGCTGGCCGATAGCTCATAGCTTTTGGCCTCAGTAAAGAGGACTGCTATTAACTATTTGCCCTAAGACGTATCACATGAAAATATTAGCCATTGAAACTTCTTGTGACGAAACCGCCATCGCTCTTTTAGAGGGCCGGACCGGGCTTTTAAAATTGGAGCAAAATTTAATTTATTCCCAGATCGCTATTCACCAGAAATACGGCGGTGTGGTGCCGGAACTGGCCGCCCGCAAGCACGCCGAAACTATCGTGCCGCTTTTATCCGAAGCTTTGGGTAAAGACCGTTTGAAAAAAGTGGACTATTTGGCCGTGACGGCCGGTCCGGGGCTTATCACTTCTTTATTATCGGGAATAACTATGGCCAAGACTCTGGCTTACGTCAATAATAAACCGCTTTGCGGAATTAATCATATTGAAGGGCATATTTATTCTAATTGGTTGTCAAATAAGGAGTTGGTCAGAGCGCCAAAAAAATATTTTCCCGCTTTGATTTTGATTGTTTCCGGTGGCCACACTGAGTTGGTATTTATGCGTGGCCATGGTCGATACCAGTTGCTGGGCCAGACTCTGGATGATGCCGCCGGCGAATGTTTTGACAAGGTGGCCAAACTGCTGAGTCTGGGATATCCTGGTGGGCCAATTATTTCTCAGCTGGCCGCCAAAGGAAATTCTCGGGCCTATTATTTTCCCCGGCCGATGATTAGTAGCCGGGATTATAATTTCTCTTTTGCCGGCTTAAAAACCGCCGTGCTTTATACCTTAGAGAAAAAACGTAAAATATATCGGAAAGATCTAGCCGATCTTTGCGCTTCTTTTCAACAGGCGGTGATAGAGGTTTTGGTAGCCAAAACCATCAAAGCATCCCAGGTGTATAAAGTGAAGGCGGTGCTGGTGGGCGGCGGTGTAGCGGCCAATAAGCACCTGTTAGCCAGCTTACAACAAGCCTGTCAAAAAGAAAAAAAACCTTTTTTCTATCCCCAGATAAGAAGTACGGGCGATAACGCCGCCATGATCGCTGTGGCCGCATATTACGGTCTAGTTAGTAAGCGGGCTAGAGTTTTGAAGGGACGCGAGGTTTTCGGAATTAAACCTAATCCGAATTGGCAACTAACCAAAAATAAATTATAATTACCTTAAATATGGCGGAATTTATCAGTAAAAGTGTAAGCGACACGGAAGCAGTAGCGACTAAGGTGGCGCAACGCCTCCAAGGCGGCGATTGGCTGGCTTTGGTCGGTAATTTAGGCGCGGGCAAAACAGTTTTTGTCAAAGGTCTGGCTCGTGCTTTGGGAGTGAGTGCCAATCTGACCAGCCCGACTTTTGTTTTACTCAAAGCGTATGATACCGGGCATAAAGTGATTAAAAAATTCGTGCACGTGGACTGTTACCGTCTGGACGGAAAAGAAGATTTGATGGATATAGGACTAAGCGACTATTTAAATCAGAAAGATACAGTGGTGGTGATTGAATGGGCGGACAAAATCAGAGGTTTACCGGATAAAACTATTAAAATAAATATAGATTACCGCCCGGACAATCAGAGAAAAATTTTAGTGGATAATTTGAATTTATGAAGTCAAACTTTAAATCTGATCTTGCTAAAGCCTACGAAGCCAAAGAATTTGAAAGTGGTATTTATCAGGCCTGGGAAAAGTCCGGTTTTTTTAATCCCGATAAGTTACCGGGTGCAGGCAAACCCTTTGTGATTTCCATGCCGCCGCCAAATGCGACCGGTGTTTTACACCTCGGACATGCCGCGGCACTAACTTATGAGGACATTTTAATTCGTTTTAAAAGGCTGAGGGGTTACAAAACTTTATGGTTGCCGGGTACTGACCATGCGGCCATCGCTACTCAAACCAGAGTAGAAAAGATTTTAGCCAAAGAAGGAACGGACCGCTATAAACTGGGAAGGGAAAAATTTTTAGAACGGGTCAGAAAATTTGTGGTGGAATCTCGGCAGACGATCAAGGAACAAACCAGACGCATGGGCTCTAGCTGTGATTGGTCGCGGGAGAGATATACTTTTGATGAAGGCCTGTCTCGGGCGGTTAGTGAAGCTTTTGTGCGCATGTATAAAGACGGTTTGATTTACCGGGGAAGCCGTATTGTCAATTGGTGCCCGCGCTGTGCCTCTACTCTGGCGGATGATGAAGTGGAATATAAAGAAGCCGACTCTAAACTTTATTATATAAAATACGGCCCCTTTGTCGTGGCTACGACCAGACCGGAAACAAAATTGGCCGATACCGGCGTGGCTGTGAATCCCCAAGATAAGCGCTATAAAAAGTACGTTGGAAAAATATTAGAAATCAATCTAGCCGGCCACAAAGTCAAAGTAAAAGTTTTTGCCGATAAGATTGTGGATCAAAATTTTGGTTCGGGAGTAGTCGGAGTAACCCCAGCGCATAGCGCCACTGATTTTGCTTTTGCCCAGAAACACAAACTGGAAATTATCAAATTAATTGATGAACAGGGTAAACTATTAGCCAGCGGTGGTAAATATCAGGGTTTGGATGTGGCGGCCGCTCGCACGTCTTTCGTAAAAGACTTGAAAAAAAACGGACAATTAATAAAAATTGAGGATTTTAAAAATAATTTGTCGTTTTGTTATCGCTGTGGTACGCCGCTTGAACCCCTGGTTTCGGAGCAGTGGTTTGTGGCTGTAGATAAAAAGATTCCCGGGCGCAAAAAATCTCTGAAAGAGTTAGCTGTCCAGGCGGTCAAAAGCGGTGAGATTAAAATCTTACCGTCCCAGTTTTCCAAAGTATATTTTCACTGGATGAATAATTTGCACGACTGGTGCATCTCCCGTCAGATTTGGTGGGGGCACCGCATCCCGGTCTGGTATGGACAGGCCGGCGAAGTGATCGTCGCCGCCAATGAAGTTGAGGCAAAGAAAATAGCACACGGCAAAAAAATCACTCAAGATGCCGACACTCTGGACACCTGGTTTTCTTCGGCACTCTGGACATTTTCTACCCTGGGTTGGCCTCGGCAAACGTCCGATCTGATGAAATTTCACCCCACCTCGGTTATGGAAACCGGCTATGATATTATTTTTTTCTGGGTGGCGCGCATGATCCTGATGACCGAATATATTTTAGCAGAAAAACCCTTTGAGACGGTTTATCTGCACGGCATGATCCGCGATAAAGAAGGGCGGAAGATGAGCAAATCTCTGGGCAACGGCATTGATCCTATTGAGATGATTGATAAATTTGGCGCCGACGCCTTGCGCTTATCTTTGGTCATCGGTTCGGCTTCCGGCGCCGATTTGAGATTATATGAGGAAAAAATCGCCGGCTATAGAAATTTTGTCAATAAACTATGGAACATTTCCCGTTTTATTTTGGCCAACGTCCACAATGTTAAAACTATAAAAACCAGACCAAAGGGAAAAACCCTGTCCGATCGTTGGATATTAGCCGAGTTGGATTGCTTGATTTTTGAAGTGACTGCTGATCTGGATAACTATAAATTTTCAGCGGCTGGAGAAAATCTCTATGATTTCAGCTGGGCAAAATTAGCGGATTGGTATTTGGAAATCGCCAAAATAGAAAAAAATAAGGATGACATACTACTCTATATCTTAGAGCGATTATTGATTTTATGGCATCCTTTTACTCCCTATGTGACCGAAGTGATTTGGCGGCAGTTTCCGAGCAAACAGATGCTTTTGGTCAGCTCGTGGCCGACCGCCAAAAAAAATGATAAAAAAATATTGGCAGCGTTTAGAGAATTGCAGGAATTGGTAATGAAAATCAGAAATCTGAAGACGGAAAATAATATCGCTCCCGTGGAATTGCCCGATTGTGTCTTAGTCAGCAAGCTTTTAAATAAAAACGATCTGCAGGTAGTTGCTAAATTAGCCCGGGTAAACCTAGTAACTACCATCACAAAAGCCAAGATATTTAAGACTGCTCACAGCCACGGACAAATAAATTTAGCTCGGGCCATATCCGTCAGAGAAAAAGAAAATTTGGAGAAATACATTAATAGTTTAGAAACGCAATTAGCCAATAAGAAATTTGTCGCCAGCGCACCGGCCAACATAATAGAACAAACCAAAGAAAAATTAAAAAACGCTAAGGCGAAATTACTCTAAATTATTTTCAGATATGACAGGACCCAGTCGAGTTTTCGACTGGGTCCTTTTGGCTGGCTTGCGTCCAGCTCAGGCGGGAAAGATCAAACCAGCGTCGGGGTTGTTGAAGCGGGCCAGTAGCAGGGCGTGATCAAAGGTCATCTCAGTGGACCCGGACAAGGGTACGCGCCCGGTGCATCCATTGTGGAGGAGGAGATATCGTTCATCTTCCGGAGTCAGCGGATGGCGACCATAGCGGATCCAAACCTCACCGCCACTGGTAGTGACTGCCGTGATTTGATTACTGATGTTCCAGCAGGCACTTTCACCGTCTGACACTTTGTCGCCGATGTGGTAGGCGATGCCCTGCAGGTTAACCTTTAGACCGGTCACATGCACCATGTGTAGTACATAGCGCAAGTATTCACGTTCGGGAACACTACTGCGCTGGCCGAGGAAAGACACCTGATCATCTGGGCCGATAGAGATCATGATTTTTCCCTTCGCTGATGAGAGGAACGTTTGGAGTTTATCCGTTTCAAAAAAAGCTTAGCACTTTGGGCTAAGCTGTCAACCCTGTTAAATAAGCGCTTTGCGCTTATTTAACAGGGCCAACTGGGTCTAGATGTTGATTAGGTGGTTTTATTTTTGAGTTTGACGCAATACTTCTTGGACCGAAGTCAGGCCGGCCATAGCTTTGAGTAAGCCGTCCTGAAACATAGTGATCATGCCGTTTTTGATGGCAGTTTTCTGTAGTTCAAATTCGGAAACCTCTCCGGAGAGAATTATTTTTTCTACTTCATTGTTGATGGTAAAGACTTCAAACAAGCCCATCCGGCCTTTGTAACCCAGACCGTGGCATTGATCACAGCCTTTGGCGGTATAAAATTTAACATTAGCCAGATCGGCTGGTTTGTATCCGGACTCAGGAGCAATTTGGTTTAGGGCGTTAAGCACATCGGTAATGGTTTTATTGTCTATGGTTTCGTCTTCGATCTTGCAGTGGAGGCAGAGGCGGCGGACTAGGCGTTGGCCGATGATAGCGTTGAGCGCCGGAGCCAGTAAAAATGATTTGACACCCATGGCTAAAAAGCGCGGTATGGCGCCGGCGGCCGAATTGGTGTGCATAGTGGAGAGCATTAAGTGGCCGGTCAAAGCGGCATTGATGGCCGTCTCAGCGGTTTCCAGGTCACGCACTTCACCGACCATAACAATATCCGGATCCTGGCGCAGGATGGCTTTGAGCCCGCGGGCAAAAGTATAGGGTTTGGCCTTGCGAGCGCTACCCTGCGACTCGCCTGGCTCCAGGTCGGTTTCAATCTCCGCATTTTCTACTTGGCTTTGCACTATGCCCGGCAGTTTGTATTCTATAGGATCTTCCAAAGTAATAATCTTGGTATCCGGTTGGTTCAGGGTGTTAAGCACGGCATAGAGCGTCGTGGTTTTACCGGAGCCGGTGGGACCGGTAGCCATAATCATGCCGTTGGGCTTTTTCATTTCATTTTCCAGGTCATTAAAGGCCTTGCCGCGCAGTCCCAAATCTTCAAAAACAAAACCCACGCTGGAAGCGCGCAGGATGCGCAAAACAATACTCTCGCCGTAAGCCGAAGGTATGACTGAAACTCGGACGTCAATCTTGTCGCCTTTAGCGGTGATTGTAAAGCGTCCGTCTTGGGGTTTGTCGCCGATGTTCATCTTTAACCCGGCTAGCAGTTTGATCCGGGAAGAAATCTTGTCAAAATCAGTCAGAGGTAGGGCGGCGACATCATGCAGGACACCATCCACACGCAGGCGTAACTTCACGCCTTTTTCTTCGGTTTCAATATGGATATCGGAAGCTTCAAATTTTAAAGCCGTGGCAATAGTGATATTAACCAGCTCGGTCAAATTAGTCTCGGCGATCAGTTTTTGCAGGCTGGCAAAATCTTTGATCTGGGCATCAAATTTAGCTAAGTCATCGGCGCCGATCTGTACCCCTTCCATCTGGATAATACTCGGTATTTTTTGGTAGATGGCATAAGCGCTGTCAAAACTATTTTCCGAAACAAAATAAACAACCACATTGGCATGGTATTTTTCAGCCAGCTCTTTGGTCAGATGGGCCACCTGAGGATTATTAGGGTTAAGCGAAGCTAGGCGGATCTCATCGCCGGAATAAAAAAAACAGACGGTCTGAAGGGCTTCGGCCTGCCCTTGGTTGATCAGCTTTAGAGCATCGTGAGAAATGGGAAATTTATTCAGGCTGATATAGGGTAGTCCCAAAACTTCAGCCTGGCCTTCTACCAGCTTTTCCTTTTCTTTGAGCTCAATCTCCGACAATTTACTGGAGAGTTTTTGCTGAGCATCATCGTGCGAAATTTTTATGGGTGTAGCATTCATATCAATATTATAGAGTCTCCGCGCCGCTTAGTCAATTTAAAACCCTGTCGCGTCAGACGCGACAGGGCTTCAGATTACCAGATAAACCCCCAGCGAT
>PQAE01000006.1 GCA_003104935.1 Parcubacteria group bacterium
AGGCGTAAGCCAGCAGATTTACAGTCTGCCCCGTTTGACCACTTCGGTATCCACCCTAAAATATAAATTATTTATTGTCAATTAACTTTTTAAATGCCTGCCCGCCTTTATAACTCTTTATCTGCATTTCACGCCTGTAGGCATCATTTTTTGTAGTGAAGTCTTCTTGGTGTACCAATTTCCAGGGCGCGTATCTTTTCGTTGATTTAACAAGCCCTTTGTTATGCCTCAATAATCTCTGGTGCATATTCTGGCAATGTCCTGTATAGTATGCATCAAATTTAATACTTTTTAAAATATAAGCAATAAACATATTGCAGATTTATGCCGCCCGAGTCAAACGAGGTGCGGCACCCCGCCCGCTGGCGGTGGCAGTCTGTCCCGTTTGACCACTTCGGTATCCACCCGCGATTATTAAACTACTTTTTCAAAATACTATCTAAATATTTTCTGCCTTGTCCTGATTTTAGGAACTTTTCCCGTTTCATCGACTCTGAACGCGTATCAAAATCTTCAGTATGAATCAACTCCCATGGTTTTCGTCCCTTAGTATATTTGCATCGTCCTGAATTATGTTCATTTAATCGTTACTGAACGTCAGCGCTACTCCCAATATACCTATTTTTATATTTCAAACTTCTTATAACGTAAACATAATACATCGTTTTCTTCTTAATGGCTATCTTAGGATCCTCGCCAAAGGCGAGTGCGCCTCGGGCGCAGAACCTACGAAGGCGTAAGCCAGCAGATTTTCCGCCAGGGGCGGATCAGCCTCTGGCTGAACAGCCATATAACTGCCCCGTTTGCTTGCCCCGTGATGAGCGCCAGCGAATTCTACGGCGACCACGGAGCTCATCCACCCGAAAAAACAGAACAGCTGGCTTAAATAAACCAACTGCCAATCTCTAAATATCTAATCCAGGGAACCGATTTTATCCTTAAACTCGGAAATCTTATTGTTTTCCGGATTAACCTCTTCTAATTTGTTCAGGTACTGCTCAGCTAAATCTTTATCTGGCATAATTATACTGATTTTTATTAGAAAGTCAAGAATCTTAGGATTATTTGGCGATAAAGATAAGGCCTTTTGGGCAGTTTCTAAAGATTTATGCTTATCCTCTAAATCTAAATACACTTCGGCCAAAGACAGAAAATACAAATAATTGTCGCGGGCTAAAGATATGGACTGCAGATAATCCTCCTCGGCCTGGTGCAAATCTCCCCTTTCCCGGGCAATATCAGCCAGATAATAGTAAATGTCGGGATCATTTTTACCCGTTAATTTTAACAGATATTCTAAAGTCTCTTTAGCTTGAGTATATTCCTTGGTGGACCGGTAAACCTGCGCCAACAGACGGTAGGCTTCGATATTGTGATGATCCAGACTCAAAATATCCAGGAGCACCTCCTCGGCTTTTTTGTATTCTTCCTGATTAATGAGTTGTTTAGAGGCCACCAGACGCTCGTCCGTTTCCTGAGACTGGCTGACAGCGGAGCTTAGCTTTTTATAGCCGCGGCGGCGCAGATCCCTTTCGGCATTTTTTAATTTTTCATAATTCTGGCGAAACTTGGTACTGATTTTTTGTCCCGTCGGTTGCCACCAGTCTTGTAGCCGTGATAGAAATTCTTGCGACTGTCGCTCCAGGCGATTTTTTAAAATAATATCTTTTTGTCGCTTGGCTACCAGAGTCGGCATGCTGTCAACTTTAATATTGGCCAAGCGGGGAAATCTCTTGACCACCTGCCAGACAATATAAACAAAGGATAAAATTGCTAAAATTATCAGGAAGATATCCCACATAGCTCAGGCCTTATTTTTACTGCCGAAAATATCAATCATTTTTTCCGCTTCTTTTTGCATGGCCTGAACGGACGGCGCCAGAATCTTTCGGGGGTCTATAAGTTCACGGCTCTTAACCAGATTTTTTAGCAGGGCCTGATGAAAAGCCAGACGCAAGTTGGTATCAATGTTAATGACGCTGATGCCGTTTTTGATGGCCAGACAATAAGCCGCGGCCGGGAGCCCGGAACCTCCGTGCAAGACTAACGGTTTATTAGTGAGCTCTCTGATTTTTCTCAGGCGCGGCTGATCCACTTTTTCCCGGCCGCGGAAAGCGCCGTGTATAGTGCCGACGGACACGGCCAGGGTATCTAGTCCTGTCTTGGCCACAAATTCTCTGGCCTGTTCCGGCCGGGTCAGCAGGTCTTTCATCTTTATCCGTCCGCTTTTTAATTTGACTAAACCCTCTTTGCCTAAGATGGAACCAAGCTCAGCCTGTAGCCAGGCGCCGTGAGTATGAGCCAGTTGCGCGGCCTGATGGCTGAGTTTGATATTGGCCGAAAAATCTTTTTCCGAAGCGTCCATATGTACCGAACTATAGCCGATATGAAGACATTCTTTGATGGTCTGCAGAGAATGCCCGTGGTCCAGATGGATGGCAATCGGCACTCTTTTTCCTATGGTATTAGCCACATTACTGATCAGCTGAAATAAAGTCAGCACATTGGAATACTCAATAGCCGACTCGGAAGTGGAAATAATCACCGGTGATTTTTTGTTCACCGCGGCGCGCACTATAGCCAGAGTGATTTCCAAATTGGATGTATTAAACGCGGCCACGGCATAGTTGCCGGCCCGGGCCTTGTTTATTATTTGTTTGATGTGGACTATCATTTTATGAATTTTGTATTAATTCTACAAAAGTGGTGGCCTTCAGACTGGCACCGCCCACCAGCGCGCCGCGGATATTAGCCATCTTGGTAAAGTGATTGATGTTGGACGGATCGACGCTACCGCCGTAGATCACGCCCAAACTGTCCGTGTGACGCCCCTCCATCACATCCACGTAGCTCTGCCGGATCATGGCCGCCGTCTGCGAGGCCTCTTCGCCGCTGATGGCCTGTCCTGATCCGATCACCCAAACCGGTTCATAAGCGATGATGATCTGATGATGGTTCTCCACCTCAACACCCTGCAGGGCTTCGAAAACCTGATGCATAATAATCGTGCCCTTATTACCCTCCTGCCTTTCCGTAAAAGTTTCACCCACGCAGATAATCGGAATCAGTCCATGTTTTAGGGCCGCCTTGACTTTGAGATTAATAGTTAGATTTGTCTCACCCAAAGCGCGGCGCTCAGAATGGCCCAAGATGATGTATTCGCAACCGCTGGCCTTGAGTTCGCGGATAGAAACCTGGCTGGTAAAAGCGCCGATGTCCTCATAAAAACCATCTTGCGCCCCCAGAGACAAATCGCTGTCTTTGAGCATCTTAGCTACCTCGGGCAAACTCAAAAAATCCGGACAAAGCACGATTTTCTTTTTAGCGCTGATTTTTTTCTCCGTCGCCAGGTTTTTTATGGTGCGGGCCAACTTTTTGGCTTCTTCTATGCTGAGTTGCATCTTCCAATTGGCCACGATAATCTGCTCAAAATTTTTCATAAATTGTGTAAAATAAGATCCATATTATAGTATAAAACAAAACACCGCTTAAAGCCAGCTAAAATTTTCCAGAGTCCAGGCCGACAAAATCTTGGCGTCTTTAAAGCGGTCATCCTGATTGTCCGATCCCAAAACCACGGTAATGATATTTTGCTTATCCCGACCGGCTACTTTCACTACCAGGCAATAGCCTGCCTGGTCAGTCGAGCCGGTCTTGCCGTTCTTGACTTTCAGGTAGCTACTGAGCAAATAATTTGTGGATTTTATTTTATAATTTTTTCCGCTCGGGGCGTTAAAATTATAAACTTTTAGGGTTGTGGCCGAATCAATATCTTTATTATTAAAAGCGGTTTTGGCCAATTTTAAAACCTCCAAGGCCGTAGAACTGTTTTGCGAATTCAGGCCGATGGGATCGGCAAAATAAGTATTAACTAAGCCCATTTGCTTGGCTTTATCGTTCATCAGCTTAACAAAGTCATCCAGACTCAGACCGGTACTGCGGACCAAAGCCCGCGTAGCATTATTATCCGAACCGACCAGCGCGGTAAAAAATAAATTTTTGACCGTCACCTCTTCGTCTTGCAATATATTCGGCGTGTCCGCACCGACTTCATCCTCGGCCAACATGGTAATTTTATTATCCCAGCCCGGATTGTGCTCCAGAAAAACTAAAGCGGTCATTAATTTGCTGATGCTGGCGATAGAACGGATCTCTTTGGCCGATTTTTGCCAGAGTACGGTTTCGCTGGCTTCGTCCATGACCGCCGCTGAGGAAGCACTGATCTTCACTCCCAGGGAAGACAGGTTTTTTCTCTGCGGCAAAACCAGAGAGTTATCGACGGCTACTCTTTGTATATTGGCCGTCGCCTCGGTCCCTTGATTAAAAACCTCCACGGTGGATAGATAAGATACCCGGGCCGGACTCAGACCCAGAGTGATTAAAATTACGGAAATAATGCTCCACAAATTCATATTTATTTTATTTCCTCTTTGCTTAAAATACGGTACTGGCCCAGAGGCAAATTACCCAGATCTAATTTGCCTTCGCTTTGGCGGATGAGAGTCAAAACGTTACAACCCAACTCATCCAGCATGCGCCGGATCTGCCGCTTAAATCCCTGATGCAGGACAATCTGGATATAACCGTTGCCTTTATTTTCCACGGCATCGGCCCGAGCCCAGCCTTCGTTAAATTTCATTCCTTTTAACAGTTGTCCGGCCATCTCCTCAGTAAAGGGCCGGTCAATACGGACAATATAGGTCTTTTTTATTTCAAACTTGGGATGAGTTAATTTAAAAGCCAAGTCGCCGTCATTGGTCAAAAGCAATAGGCCCTGCGATTCTTTATCCAGCCGGCCGACCGGAAAAACTTTGGGCAATTTCGGAACCAGTGATAAAACCGTCTGCGGATTATACCTGTCCGTGACCGTACAGACATAACCGCGCGGCTTGTTTAACAAATAATATACTTTAAAATCTGGCTGTAGCAATTTGTTGTCCAGGGAAACATCGGTGGCATCGGGAGAAACATTGGTGGCTACGTCAGTCACTACGCCGCCGGCGATTTTTACCCGACCGGACTCTATGATGACCTCGGATTTGCGCCGCGAAGCTACTCCGCATTTGGCCAAAAAACTGGCCAATCTTATTTCCCGCCTATTTCTTCCCATATAGTTCTTTAGCTTTTTGTAAAATAGCTAAATCTCTGCGGATGATGAATTTACCTTCATATGAGTCGGTGCTCTGCCCGGAAAAAACCTTCAGCGCCTGGTCAAAACCCAGCCAGTCCAATCTAAAACCGTCGGCGGTTTCCCCCGCGTCAAAATTTGTCTGACCCTTTTCCCCCTTTACCTCGGCAATAAAGCAATAAGACTTTTGGTGTAATTTATACTTATCACGCCATTCTTCCACCAGGCCGATTTCCTGCAAATTATGGATATAACAGCCGGTTTCTTCCAGACATTCTCTGACCATGGCCGACAATTTGTTTTCGCCCGATTCCAGACCGCCACCGGCCAGTTTGTAATAACCGTCTTTAGCGACAAAAAGAGCCGCAATCTTGCCGGTAAAATCAAAAACTACGCCCCGCGACGCTTCGCGCAGAACATAATCAATTTTTTGTTCCCGATACCCGGGAAAAATATCTTTATCCCGCAAAGTTAAAATATGATCCATATCGTTTATTCTTCTTTACCGTCGCTCAAATCTGCTTGCAATAGTTGGGCCAGATTTTCATCGTTATTCAACTTTTCAAAATCAGGCAGATCTTTGACGCTGTCCAGTCCCAGATGGCGTAAAAAATCTATCGTCACTACATAAGTTGTGGCCAAATCATTTTTATTTTCACTGGTCTCAATCAGGCCGCGGATCAGTAAATTGCGAATTATCAAACTGCAATTCACTCCCCGGATCTGCTCCAATTCCTCTTTGCTGATGGGCTGACGGTAGGCGATGATAGTCAGAGTCTCCAGTGAGGCCTTGGTCAATTCGCCACTGATTTCTGCCTTGAAATAGGCGTTCAGCTCCGGTCCGTCAGCCGGATTGGAAATCATCTGTACTTTGTTATGGCTACTGGCGATGTGAATACCGCTTTCCGGATGATTATATTTACCCTCCAGTTCCTGCGTTAATTTTTCAACTTCATTTTCCCGGACGTCTAAAAAATCGGCCAATTCTTTGATGGTCAAGGGCTTGCCCACGGCAAACAGCAGACTCTCTAATAATGCCATTTTATTTTTCTCCGCCATACAACTTACAATTTCTTAATATTTAATTCGCCGAACATCTCGCTTTGTTGGACCACGATTTCACGCTGTTTGATCAGCTCCAGCATGGCCAGAAAACTAACCACAACCTCCACTTTATCATTGCTATTTTTTATCATCTGACTGAAGTTCAGACTGACTTTTTCTTTGATCAGATCACGCAGATTTTTTATTTTTTCGCTGATAGAAATAACGCGGTTCATCACCGCCTTGGGCATCTGCATGACCCGCTCGATCCGGTAAAGAATCTCCTGAAAAACCTGAGCCAGGATACCAGCGGTGATATGAATCGGCGGTAAAAACTCTTTGGCCGCTACGCGTCTATAAGGCACATTGCGCACCAAAGCATAGCGTTTTTTACTGTTGTAAAGACGATTAACTACTTTACTGGCTTCATAATATTGTTTATAGATTTTCAGTTGCCGCTCCAGCGAGCCAGCGTCATCCTCGTCGGTCAGATCCAGATTGGGCAGTAAATACTTAGATTTGATATAAATCAATTTAGAAGCAATCAATAAAAAATCCGCCACCTCCGCCGATGGTAAATTTTCGCTTTTTTCTATATATGATAAATACTGGTCAGTGACCTGAGCCAGGGAAATCTGGGTAATTTGCAGTTTATCTTTCTCAATCAGCGACAAAAGCAAATCCAGCGGCCCCTCAAATTTTTCCAATGAAAATTGGTGCATTATGGCTTAATTCTCAAATTTTAGCGCTTAAATTATATCATTTCAGGGTATTTTTTTCAAATAGAAAAGGGACCCTGCACGCAAGAACAGAGTCCCTTCCGCCACCGGCAGACAGCACGGTCTCGGGTGGCAACGGTCTCAGGGGGTGCGGGCCGGACGCGCCGCGTCTAGGATCCGTACAGCGTACACATCCTATTATCGCTTTCCCGTCAAATCGGGGAAGATTCGCTCCTCACCGGAAGCTCACGATAACTTGGGCATCTCCACCCCCTGATTTCTAATGAACTTTAATAAGTATCTATATTAGTATAAAAATCGGAAAAAGTCAAGGGCAATCATAATAAATGAAAGACCCCGATCAAGCTGAGCTCGATGGGGTCTTCTTCCTAGGACGTGACCTAGGCTCTACTTCCGAGCGGTGCGCGGCTCCTTTGTGGTGGTAGCCGTGATGGCTGTCTTCATGGCCGCCCAGAAAGCGGACTGTTTGACCGAAGAGATGAATTCTTCGGTGTATCTGCACTGACTCTCGGCGCAGACGAGTTCCTTTGTCTCCACGCTGAGCGAAGTGTGCATCACCGTGCCATCAGTCGGCACGATGATTAGAATGGGATCGGTCATCGCCTTCTCGTTGCTAGCATACACCCAGAAGGTGAAACCGCCGCCATTGATGCTGACCGTCAGGCTGGGATAGGCCGACAGGTACTTCTGGATTTCCTGATCCTGCCACACCTGGCACAGGAATTCGGTGCTGAGCACCGGATCCTGCACGGCCTGAGTGATAGCCGTGCGCACTTCCTGCGGTACGATGGACTGGATCTTCGCAGTCTCGGCCGAGGCTGGAGTAGCTGCGAAGAAGCAGTAGGAGAACCAGATGGCTCCGATGATGGTGGCCCCGATAATGAGGCTGAATCCCATATATCCGAGATAACGACGCATTTTCCGCTCCCTTTTGGGGTACTATCTAGCAGTTTGCTAGAACATAATATAATACCACATTTTTTACATTTTGTCAACTACATTATAAACACAACACCTAACGCAGCCATGCTATCATTACAAATGTGGATAAAAAATATAATCATAAAAAAATATCGGAAATTTTCTGTTTGACCTTTTCTAACCATTTGATAAAATGATAACACTAATAATTAATTAGAATTTGTATGTTGAAGAAAGAGAAGCGACCCATTACTCCCGAGGCCTTCAAGGGCCTAGAAACCGTTGTCCGTTATGTGGTTAGAGAAGAACTAACTCCATTTCAGGAAGAAGTAAGATCTCAATTTCATCAACTCCAGCAAACAGTGGATGGTTATTTAAAGCAAACTATCGGTTGGCACGATGAACAAACTATCCTGACCGCCCGCGTAGATAAAATACAATATGTAATGCTAAAAAAGAAGTTGGCCTCGGGATCGGAATTGGCAGTTTAATATTATTTAAGCAACATAAAAGAAGTTGGCTGGCCAACTTCTTTTGATTTTGCAAAGTTAAATAAATTATTTTTTTACCTGAATGCCTAATTCGTCTAATTGCTCTTTAGATACCGCCGAAGGCGAATCCATCATCGGATCCCGTCCGTCTGAAGTTAGTGGAAAAGCAGTTACTTCTTTCAGATTTTTCTCACCCAGCAAAACCATCAATAATCTATCAATGCCCGGCGCAATGCCGCCATGCGGCGGTACGCCGTATTTAAAAGCTTCAAAATAATGGGCAAATTGTTTTTTCTGTTCTTTTGTAAAGCCGATAATGTCCCAAATTTTTTCCTGTAATTTCATATCGTGGATGCGAATCGCTCCTCCACCCACTTCAAAACCATTGAGTACCAGGTCATGCTGATAAGATCGAACAGCACCAGGATTTTTGTCTAATTTCTTTATATCCTCTTCTTTAGGAGCGGTAAACATATTATGCGCCGGCCCCCATTTTTCGCCGGCATAATGAAAGGTGTCTTCTTTGGTCTGAGGCAGCATCAGAGGGAAATTTAAAATCCAGGCAAAAGCCAATTCATCCGGATTATTTTTATCTTTTCTTAGATCCGGCTTGTCGGTCTTGTATTTTTTTATAACCTCGTCATAATCCAAACGCGGCCATGGTTTTTGGCTAATTTTTTTCTCGGGAAATAAAGTTTCTACTAGTTCGGTGAATAATTTTTCAGTTAAGTCCAAAACATCTTCTTGTTTTACGAAAGATATCTCCATATCCAGCTGATAAAACTCGCCGGGACTGCGGTCAGCCCGGGCGTCTTCATCACGGAAGCACGGCGCAATCTGAAAATACTTTTCCATGCCGGCAATCATCAATAGCTGTTTGTACTGCTGGGGCGCCTGAGGCAGGGCAAAAAACTCGCCGGGGTGTAGCCGCGACGGCACCAAATAATCTCGCGCTCCTTCCGGAGTGGATTTGGATAATATTGGAGTTTGGATTTCTACAAAATCATGCGCATGCAAATATTCCCGGATAAAATGAATGACTTTGTCGCGCCACAAAATATTATTTTTCATGCGCTCATGACGCAGATCTAAATATCTGTATTTTAATCTTAATTCTTCATTGGCCTGTCTGTCTTCATTAGCAATTTCAAAAGGCGGAGTTTCCGACTGGGATAAAACCTGTATTTTCTTGACCAGTAATTCAACCGTGCCCGTAGGCATATCATTATTAATCTGCTTGTCTCCTCTTTTCTGGACTACTCCTTCCACAGCCAAAACAAATTCCGGCCGGATATCCTTGATAATTTGCTGCGACTCGGAGTCCAGCTCATTTGGCACGACCACGACTTGCATGATTCCCCAGCGGTCGCGCAAATCTAAAAACACTATTTTGCCCATATTGCGCCGGTTATTGACCCAGCCTTTGATTAAAACAGTTTTCCCGACCTGAGACACTGTTTCGATGGTTTTGATTCGGTTCATCCCCTTAGAAATTTAATGATTTATGTTTTTATAAATAAAGTGTTTTATCCCCCAGAAATTCTTGAAGTTTAGTTCGCAATTATTTAAATTTCTAAGGGGATTCATAAGTATTTATTATCTATATTTTGTAATATTTTCTTTGGTGTGGATTCCCGCTTTCGCGGGAATGACGGTTTGCAGTTTGTCAATGCGAGCCGCGCTCAGCGCGGCGTGGCAATCTACAAGCTTTTAGATTGCTTCGTCGCCAACAGCTCCTCGCAATGGCTACAGGTCCAACAAATCGTCATGTAAATCGCACCATTCTGGATTATCTTTTTTAATTAAAGCTATCTTTTTCTTTCTTGGCCCTGCCTTTATATATTTTTCTCTGGAAATAGCATCATGTATATTATCAAATGTTTCATAATACATCAGATTATTAACATTGTACCGAGCAGTAAATGATCTTGGATTTATCTTCTCTTTATGTTGGCGCACTCTCAATAATAAATTATTCGTGACGCCAGTATACAAAGTGCCGTTCTTATATGTAGCTAAAATATAAACAAAATACTGCTTATCGCGCATTGCTTTTCTTCACTTAAACAATGGAGCCACCCGTCCCGCCTGTGGCGGGACGACCTCTTCCTTATGCCGCCTGAGGCGGCACCCCGCCAGCGGGCGTGGCGAAATTATTGTTTGTGGAGCCGACTATCGGGCTTGAACCGATGACCTGCGGTTTATGCCGCCAGAGTATAACGAAGTGCGGCACCCCGCCCGCTGGCGGTGGCGATACCGCCGCTCCCCGCCTGCCTGCGCCTTGGTCTGGAGCCGATGGTCGGAATTGAACCGACAACCTCTTCCTTACGAAGGAATTGCTCTGCCAGTTGAGCTACATCGGCGCAAGGCCATGGCGGGCAGGTACCAAACTGAGCTAAGTCGGCAAAAAACTATGGTCGCAACCTATAAATCGTCCGGGGAAATGGAATAGACTCACGCACATGTTGCAGACCGCAGACCCAGGCCACCATTCTTTCTAAACCCAAACCAAACCCGCCGTGCGGCACACTGCCATATTTACGCAAATCCAGATACCACTTAAATTCTTCCAAAGGTAATTTATGTTCTTGGATGCGCTTGAGCAAAATGTCATAATCATCTTCTCTCTGACTGCCGCCAATAACTTCACCATAACCTTCCGGAGCCAGTAAATCGGCACACAAAACTCTATTATTATCCTCTGGGTCGCGCTTCATATAAAAAGCTTTGACCTTAGCCGGATAATGGGTAACAAAAATCGGATTATCATGGGTCAGGGATAATTTACCCTCATCTTCGGCGCCCAGATCGTCATCAGCTTTAATTTTAGAACCGTTTTTTTGCAGCCAGGAAACGGCTTCCGCATGAGTCATCTTGAAAAATGGCTTATCAATGTTTTCCAAGGGCTTAATATCCCTTTCCAAAATGGCCAGCTCTTCTTTATTTTTTTCTAAAACATTTTTGACCATAAAGCGCACCAGTTCTTCCTGAATCTTAAGATTGTCAGCAAGCTCGGTAAAGGCCATCTCGGCATCCATCATCCAAAACTCGGTCAGATGGCGACGGGTCTTGGATTTTTCCGCGCGGAACACCGGACCAAAATCAAATACCCGATTGTGGGCAAACATGGCTGCCTCAATATAAAGCTGTCCACTCTGCGACAGGTATGCCGTTTCGTCAAAATACTTGAGTTTAAACAACTCCGTAGTGCCTTCACAGGCATTAGGAGTTAGAATCGGCGCGTCAATCTTAGTAAAGCCGTTGATTTTCATAAAATCATAAATGGCCAAGGTCAAGGTATTGCGCACGCGCTGTATGGCCCACTGTTTTTTGGAACGCAACCAGAGATGCCGGATGTCCATCAAAAAATCTATGCCATGATCTTTTTTTGCGATCGGATAATCAGCCGCAATCTGATAATAATATAATTCGCTAACCTGCAACTCGTACTCTTCGCGCTTGGGGTGTTTGGCCACTCTGGCGACTACCTTGACGGAACTTTCCAAGCTAACATCTTTGGATTTATGCCAAAGTTCCGGGGCTAATTCCGCCTCGTTTAAAATCGCCTGGCACTGACCCGTGCCGTCGGATAGCTCCCAAAAGGCGATTTTTCCAGAACTACGAAAATTCTTCACCCAGGCGTTGATTTCTACGCTCTGGCCGACATATTGACCCAAATCTTTGATAAATACTGCCTTAGTCATAGTGCCTAAATAATAACTAAAAAAGTCATATAATACAAGGCCTTTATATGCCGCGGGCTCGAAAAATTACCCCGATGGTGCGGAAAATGATACTAAGATCAAACAAAACTATTTTCCACCCGGGATTATGAGCGCAAAAAAGGATATACTCCCGATCCCACTCATATTGAGTAATGTCGGTCATACCTTTGCGGGATTGGTAAGGACCGGTTAGTCCGGACTTAATTACCTTCTTAGTATAGTTTTGGCGGGCCAGTTGTTTTTTGTAAACCTCCAGATTAACCGGCCGCGGACCAACTACGGAAATGTCGCCCACAAAAATACTCAGCAGTTGCGGCAACTCGTCTAAATATATTTTTTGCAGGACTCGGCCCACTCTGGTCAGACTGGCGCCGTCGTGCTCCAGCTCTTTGGTAAAGATAAAAGTTTTGCTTTTTTTTAAAGCGCGGATGACCTGAGGTTTAAAAATATTAAATTTTATAAAATTTACCGGCTGGCCACGAGAAATTCTTTTTTCCACATAAAACAAAGGGGCGAAAAACTGCAGATGAATGATGTCTTCCAGAGCAATCAAAATTAAAATAATAAAAAATACCGGCCAGAGCAATAAAATAAAAAATCCGGAAAATAAAACGTCAAAAGCCCTTTTTAAAGGGGCTATAGTGACGCAAGGCAGATTCGGATCAAATTCGGGCATTAATCAAAAAACTAAATTTTTTTAATACTCTTTAGAAAACCGTAGGCGATGGCGCCGCCGATCAGAGCCGTGGCCAGCTGAGGCCAGGACATCATGCCGGAAATGGTCGGGGCCAATTCCTTTTTTATAACTAAATTAATAACCAAGGTGCTGGTGGACCATAAAAATAGAAACTTTAGCACACTGCCCGCCACTACACCAGACCAAAAATCCTTTTGCCAGAGCCGGTCAAAAGCGATGACCATCACTACATTGGAGATCATAATAAAAGGTATCATCGGCGCCAGCAAGGGCGGTAATAAACCAACGGACAAAGCAATGGTGCTGGGCAGTAAGGCCAAAATCATGGCATTACTCAGTCCTACCAAAACTACAGCGATAAAAAGCATAGCGTTGATCATGGGACCGGTGATCCATTGCTGGTGAAAAAGCGGTAAAATTACTGATATTCCCAGGAGCCCGGCTAACTGGACTACAGTCAAAATTCCTTTTTTTTCTACCGATATTACTTTACTTAAGGCCATAAAAAATTTTGTTTATTTTTTTTATTTATTTGGATTTACACCGTTAAATCCGGCGACGCCGGACTCCGCCAACGGCGGAATATTTGACGGGGTAAACTTCCTTTGATTTTTTCATATAATGCGTATGGCAAACACTCTTGGCATTTTTCTCGTCATCCAGAAAATTTTTATAAACATCCTGCACTATCGGGCTGTCCTCGGCCACCCGGATTTTATTTTTAGTATCGATAGAGTACAGACCGGCGGCCCGCTTTTTTCTGATCTCGTCATCGACCGGCACCGGCTGGCCGCCGCCACCGATGCAGCCGCCAAAGCAAGCCATCACTTCCACATAATCATAAGCCCCGGGATTTTTCTTTAGTTCCGCGATAATAACCTTGGCATTGGCAATGCCGTTAGCCACCGCCACCTTAACAATTTTATCCTTCACTTTAATATCGGCTTTTTTCAGGCCTTGGATGCCCCGTACTTGTTCAAACTCTATCTTCGGCAATTTCCGACCGGTGATCATCTTATAGGCCGTACGCAAAGCCGATTCCATCACTCCGCCCGAGGCGCCGTAAATCACGCCGGCTCCGGTGGGCTGGGCAAATATCGGATCCGGTTTGGATTCGGGCATAGTTTTCAAATCAATGCCCTTTTTTCTAAAGATATGGGCCGCTTCCCGTACCGTATAGACATGGTCAACGGCTCTTAGACCACTAATCTTCATCTCCGCCCTTTGTACCTCATATTTTTTAGCCACACAGGGCATGATGGACACCACTATTATATCCTTGGGATTGAGCTTCATTTTTTTGGCCCAGTAGGTCTTGATCAGCCCGGCCATGATCATCTGCGGCGATCGGGTGCTGGTCAGATAAGGGATGAGCTCGGGATGAAAAAACTCTACATACTTGACCCAACCTGGACAGCAAGAAGTAAACAACGGCAAATTTTTCTTATTTTTAATTCGTTCAATCAACTCTTTAGCTTCTTCAATGGTGGTGACGTCCGCTCCCACGCTGGTATCAAAAACATATTTAACTCCTAATTTTTTTAAAGCGCTGATCAGACGCCCGGTAGCTACAGTGCCGTAGGGCAAGCCGAATTCCTCGCCGATAGTCGTACGCACCGAAGGCGCAAACTGCCAGACTACGGTCTTATCCGGCCGTTCAAATACTAGGTCTGAGTCCTCAAATTCTCCCACGCCCTCAAAGGCGCCGACCGGACAATGGGTCAGACATTGACCGCAATAAATACAATCATGACAGGGATCGGCTGAGGGCATGACTTCAAAAAACTTGCCGTGTTTTTTATATTCCAGAAAATCCACGCCGACCTTATGACAGGCTTCTACGCAGAGTCCGCAGTCCACGCACTTTGAGCTGTCAAACTCCAGAGCCGGTCCAAAACGATGCACCGGATAACCGGCTTTGCGGTCGGGAAACTTATTAATGTTAATTTTCCAATCTTTGGCATAATGCCTGATTTTACAATTCTGCAAATAAATACAGTCGCGGCATTCTTCGCAATGCTCGGTAAATATTAATTCTAAATTTACGGCCCGCGCTCTCCTGGCATCGGATGCCTCGCTATTTACTTCCAATCCTTCCTGCACCGACAAAGTGCAGGCCGACTGCAGGCCCGGTTTGCCTTTGATTTTGACCTGGCAAAGACGGCAGGAACCCTGGATTTTTAAGTCCGGGTGAAAACAAAGATGGGGGATCTCCTGGCCATTGGCCAGAGCCACTTCTAAAACATTTTGCCCAGGATCAGCCAAACAGGTTTTACCGTTGATAATGATTTTTATCTTTTTAGACATATTATTTTTCGCCCACAGGACAATCACCCTCTGGGTGATATTTTTATTTTGGCCAACAAACTGCGGAAGGGGACGACCACGGATTTTCCTAAAGCACAAAAACTTGTGTTTTCCAAAACAAACATTAAATCCTCTATTTTTTTAGCGTCCAGCTTTTTATTTTCCAGCATCTTTTCCAGGCGATAAGTGCCTTCGCGGCAGGGCGTACACTTGTCGCAATTTTCCCGCATAAAAAAAGTAACCCAAAACTTCATCAGCTGATACAAATCTGTTTTGGCTCTGTCAAAAATTACGATCGCTCCGGAACCACCCACTTTTTTCTTGGTCTCGCTAGGCAGTAATATTTCGCCGCTGGCTCCCCCGCCGATTTGCAAAAAATAATCTGTTTTCGGCAGATTGCCGGTGTGTTGTAAAATCCTCTGGATGGACCAGGAGTCCGGCAGTTCATACACGCCTGGTTTTTTGACGTCGCCGGAAATAGTATAAAATCTGCTGTGTTGATATTTATTTTTAGCGATCTGACTGACAAAATAAAATGTTTCAATGTTATTAATCAATGTCGGGCAACCGAAAATGCCGGCTTGTCCCGGATAAGGCGGCTTAATTCGCGGTCGCGCCAGGTGATGCTCTATTTCCTGACATAACACTGTTTCCTCGCCGGAAAGATAGCCGCCTTTTTCACGAAATAATTTGATCGGAGCGCGGCCGATGAGCTTCTCCAGCTTAGCTTTATATTTCCGATAATAATCTTTGCGCAAAAAAATAATGGCCGTGGCATGGTCAATATACTGCAGAGCGATTTTAATACCGCTAATCAGCTCCGCCGGATAGTGAGCTAAAATATAGCCGTCCTTCAAAACATTGGGCTCTCCCTCGGAGCCGTTTGCCACAATATACTTTTTTTCCGCCAACTGATTTTTTACTGCCTGCCATTTTACAGCTGTCGGAAAAGCCGCTCCGCCACGTCCGCTGAGCTGAGCTGATTCTAATTTGGCGATGATGTCCCCCTTAGCCATATTAGCTATTATTTTAGCACATTTTTCAAATTATTTAAACAAAAAACACAGGCTTGGGTTAAACCTGTGTTTTGAAAAAACTATTTTCGTTTTTTTAATCTTTGTGACCTGGCTCCCGCCCCTTTCTTTCGTCCTGATCATCATCTCGTCCTTGAGTGCTTGTCGCAGTGCTGGTGGCAACTCTGTGTTCATTATCATCATTATCAATACCGCTCCCGGTAGTAGTGGCCCGACGCTTGTCTTCCTGTTCCTTTTTTTTCTGATCTTCCGGACAGCGCCCGATAGTATCATCGTGTGACAAATGAGCCGCCAAAGCGGACTGAGCGATTATCAAATCATGCGATATGTTGGAGCCAGTTTTGTGGCAGACCATTAGCTTTTTTTCCAATATCCAACCCGGCGTGGTAGTAGCCGTAGATGTCGCGGTACTAGTCGCGGTAGAAGTCGCCGTGTTGATGATAAATTTCCAACCCTGACCTTCAAAATGAACTTTAATGGCGCCGTTATCTTCTTCCTCGGCTTCAATGTCAAATTGCTGGTTCTTATCTTTATTCTTAAATTTCGCCTGCCATTGCTCGGCACTATCCGAATCGGACAATTTATCTTCGATTGTTTTGACAATTCGCTCCACTTGGCTGTCCGCCCGACGATCACCGCTAGCCGCTACCTGGCTTCGCAAATTAGCTACTAGATTCAGGGCGGTTTCTATGTTCTGGTCATTACTCTTCTCCTGTTCTAGTTTCAAATTTCCGGAATTTTTTTGTTTATTAGCGTTATCAATAATAACTCTTAACTCCCCTGCTCTTTCCTCGGCAAATTTGACGCGTAATTCATTTTTCTTTTGCGGCACGCTCAATGCCAGCTGGACTTTCTCCACAGCCTGATCTAAGGGAAATAAGACGTCGCCGGGTTTGGCATAATCCGCCGCCCGGACTGTAGCCACTGACCCGCCCAGTAACAAAACGATAATTAAAGATACTATGCCCATATGTTTATAATTTAATGACAAATAAAAAGACCAGTGACTCGGCGATTGTTGTCTCCGAGATAAGATATTTAACCATAACTTCGCGCTTTCCCCAACGCTCAAGTCTCTGGGTCTAATCTGCTCTAATTTTTTTTCTAAATTATTTGTCATGTTTTTTTAATAATTCTTCCATTTTTTTCAAAGCCCGATAGTGCCTAATTTTCACATTATTTTCCGTAATTTCCAGAACAGCGGCGATCTCTTTGAGAGTCAGTTGCGACCAATACCTGAGTTCTATTACCAGACGGTACTTTTCGTCTAATAAATTCAGCACCTTCCGAATCTGACCAAAATCCTCCGGTATAAATTCATAGCTATCACGGATATTTCCGTCCTGCCACTGAGCCGCAGGCTTTTCCTGATAATGCCGGCTGAGTTTGCGACGGGCAATTCGGTAAACAAAGCCATAAAACTGAGCGTCGCTGTGGTAATTAAACCTACCGCTGGCACGCCACAAATCAATGAATAACTCCTGTAAAATATCTTGGGCATCCTCCCTAGTCTTACTACGGGACAGTAAAAAACGAAATAAGGGCTGATGCAAAATCTGATAAAAGCCGTAAAAAGCCTCCTCATTTCCCTGCCGGCTCGCGGCCAGCAAATCTTTAATATTGGGATTACTTGGTGTTTGCACTTTTTAGGTCTTCTTAGATGCCATTATCTTAGCAAAAAGTTACAAAATCAGCCAAAGGCGGCCCTTTGGCTGTACAAAAAATTTCAATCTATTGACGAGTGGCGTTATATAGTTCGCCCAGCACGAAACTGGCGATAGCATAGGCCGACAAAACTATGGCAATACCCACTATACCAGCGCCCATAGTTTTTTTTGCTTCATCTATTTTCTCCGATGATCCCATAGAAAGCATCCATCTGAATCCGCCTAGTAAGAAAAGGAGGACAGCAATTACCCCTAAAAAGCCCAATAGAACATTGATAATTCCTGCGATAGCGGTTCGTAAATCTTTATTACCCAGCCGCACACCCTGTTGGATCAGATCATTGACTCCATAATAAGCGTCGGCATTATCGGCTAAAGTAACTTGAGGGGCTACCAGCGCCGGCGTGAGCAATAGGGACAGAACAAATATTTTTTTTAGCAAAGCCATAAACTTAACAGTTTTAATATTTAACGGCACAAACAAATCCATTTAAAATACCACCGCTAGAAAAATTGTCAAGCTGAACTCCTAAGCGTTCCCAAAAACTATCTCGTACCATTATACAACTCACCCAGCACAAAACTGGAAATGGCATAAGCCGACAAGACTATGGCCAAACCAATCACGCCCGCAATAATTGCGGCACGGCCGGAACTATTTTTATCGGCCTGGCCCTGCGAAGTCATAATCTGAAATCCACCGTAAATAACTGCCACCACGGCGATCACGCCTAAAAAACCCAAAATAACATTGATAATACCGGCGATGGTAGTGCGTAGATCTTTACTTCCCAGACGCACGCCTTGCTGGACTAAATCGTTAATACCATAATAAATATCAGCGTTATCCGCAAAAGTTACACGCGGCGCAAACAAAGCCGGGATTATTAACAGTGCAAGGATAAATAATCTATTCATAAATAATTATTAATTAATTATTAGATTACATATATTATAGCAAATATTGTTAAAATTAATAACCCTCCTTGACAATAATCAAATAAAATGATATAGTATGGAAGTTTTTTAGTACCCTGTCCGGGAGGTAACCTTGTCCAGAGATATTGGCTTGGCCATAGACAAATTTGTGATTTGTCTGCTGACCGACGAACCCTCAAATGAGGCGCTGACTCAAGTCTGGCAGGATCTGGAAGAGCACGGCTTTGATCCCCACGCCTGGTACGACCAGGCAAACTGCATTTCCATGCAACAGTGGTACGATGCCGTGGAATCGGAGATGGTCCTGCGCGGACTGTTCTAGAGCTACGGCTCGAAGCAAAGAGGCACCTAGAGCTTATTTAAGCCGGGTGCCTCTTCTAATTGACAAAATAATCTTTTAGCGCTAAAAATACTCCGATTGTTGTCCGGCCAACAACAATGGAGCGGATGTGTTGGCAAACGGCCTGAAGCTCTTGCCAATGACGCTGAAGGTGTGTCACTTTTTCGCCGAAATGAACATACCCCCAGCTAATCGCTGGGGGTATGTTCATTATTTTTCCTTACAGAAATTTATTTAGCTTTAGCTCTTCTCCTAAATATAAAACCTAGTAAAATACCCATGCCGAAAGCCGCCGCAATCAAAAACCATTTTCTATCCCAAGCCGATGATGTTTTTAGTTCCACATCTTGGCTGACAAAATCTCCCTTACTGACATCAAAAATCTGCGACTTAAATTCATGATAACCAGAAGCTTTGACGGTGAAATAATATTTACCTTCCGGCACCAGGAAATTATATTCACCGGTCTTGTCCGTATGTTGCGGATTAGTCTGATCAAAATCCTTGCCCGGCCATACTTTAAAATCATCTTGGCTCTGTGGTTTATAATACATCGTCACCTCGGCATCCGGTACCCTTAGCTCTTTGCCGTTGTATTTTTCATAAACATAACCTCGTGGATCGATAAGTAGCTGAGTATTGCTGTCGTCCGTAGAGCCGTCTTGATAGTTAATCACGGTTTCCAAAATATATTCGCCGGCGATCCAGGGCATATCAATATCGGCTTCATAGATGCCGTCACCATTGGTGTCTGTCAGTGTATATTCGCTGATCAGCCAGGTCTCGTCCGCCTGTGCCACTGGTACAAAATGCTGGATAATTTCCTTTTCTAAACTAACCTTGGCTGCTTTTTTGAAGATGACTCTGACCTTGATAGAAGTCACGGGTTTGTCCGGCTTGACCTCCTTTTTTAATTTGCTACCGGCTATCAGAGTAACCGTCTGGTCGCCTATACCTCGACTTAAGATAATCTGACCGGCTGTAGATTCGATAAAAGACTGTCCCGGTTGCAGGATATTTTCCGGCAGATTAGCCGACGGTGTTACTGGCGGTGTTGTTGGGACTTCCGGAGTCGGCAAAGTTACGACCGGTGCGGGCTGGGGTTGCGGAGCTGTAGTCGGTGGTCTCACTATCGGAGCCGGAATGGCCGGCAGTGGTGGTTTAGGAATAGTTACCGGCGGCTTGGTAATCACTACCGGCGGTTTTGGTTTTGATGCTACTGGAGTGACCGGTTTCGGAGGCACGGGAGGCGGCGGAGCCACAATCGGTGGAGTCACTACTGGCGCGGCCACCTGGGTATTTAAAATTATGCTGTCAAAAACTAGCTCCGAAGCCAAACCCCCGCTGGAATAATATTTCACATATACCGTATAGGTGCCATCCGGACAGGTATCACGCCGCACCAGGCCGATATAACTGGAACAAAGATCCCATTGCTTGCTGGCAGTATAATCTTCTTGCCCGGCATCATTGAAGGTGCCGTCCATAGAAATAGCCATTCTGACGGTGTTAGCGCCGGCGGTCAGATTTAAACTGACCAAGCGGTCAACAGCTTGAGTTGTTCCGTTATTAATAACTACTCCAAAATTTCCGCCCGGATTACCTGACGATGGCGTGGGTGGTGCCGGCGGCACCGGCGGCAAACCGCCGCCGCCCCCGGGACAATTTGTTGTCGAAACGGTAGTGTTAACGGTTGCGGTTTCAATGCCATCGGCGTTTCTATATTTCACCGCATAAGTATAGCTATTGCCACAGGATAAAGAAGTATCGGTCCAGGAATTAGTATTTATCCAACCGGAATTATGATTGCCGCCGGCAAAATAGTATCCCGAAGAGCCGACGCTATTGTTGGTCAAAGCATCAACGCTCAAAGCTACGCTATTGGTACTGCCAGTACCGCTAAAATTAGTCGGCGTATCGGCTAAAGTATATTTGCTGGCTACGGTGCCGTAAGTACTGGTGTTATTTGTCAGATCGCTAAACTGGACATCATAAGTATATTGGGTGTTATCGGTAAGACCTTGGTTAGTAATTGAAGATGTGGTGGTAGCGTTTGAGCCAAGGGCAGTAACGCTATCTCTCCGAGCCTGCCATTGATTTAAGATGCCGCCCTCGGTTACTACGGTCGGCTTATTGACGACGATGGAGTTTGAGGTCACCGTGCCGAAAGTGGGCGCACCTACGGCTGAAGGCGCGACATTATCCACGCCAAAAGCATTTGAGGTCGTCCAGGCGCTGGCATTGGCTGAGCCGTCGTTTGGTCGGACTCTGATATAAACACTGGCGTCTTCTGTGGTAGGCAGATCAGTAGCGCTATCCCAGACAAAAGTATGACTAGTGCCGGGACTGGCCGAGGAACTAAGACCGGTCAATCCTTCTCCACCGCCGCTGGTAGCATCAGACCAACTGGAATTATCTGTAGAATACTCAAGACCGGAAGAGCCGGTCTGCGAAATGTTTAAAGTATCGGCATCGGCGTCAATCAATTTATAATTTACCGTAACATTGGCGCTGTCCCACTCGGCAAAATCATTGGTCAGCGTTGCGCTGGGAATATTATTATAGCCCACGGCGATATTATCCAGCTGGACTAACTGTGTTCCGTCCGAATGCAAAAAAGCCTTGAACAAAAAACTGCCGCTACCGGTGGAAAAAGTTCCGACGTTGGTATTGACAGTATCGGCCGTGCTGGCCTGAGCATAAGTGCCGTCCGAAGCGGTCCAACCGCTATTATAATAATACCAGGTAGAGCCCCCGTCATTGCTAATGACATATTTTATTTCTCCCCCGTTTTTAGTGGCTGTTTCGGTAAAACCAGACAAAGTACTAAAGGTCAAGACTGTAGCCGGTTGTATAGTGGGATCGTCATTAGGATATCTGGTCTGTTCGCTGCCGGCAGAAATGCTTTCATCCAATACTTTCCAGACTTTGTAGTCGTCCCAAGAAGGCTGAGAATTCCAAGCATGCACTCCCGGATACAAAGTGGTAATACAATTTCCAGAATTAATGCCGGTCAGATCAGCTCTGGTAGTGCCGTCTATCCAGGCCGTAACTCGAGTATTGGTAGGACAAGTAGTGCCATAAGTAACGCGCATCGTGCTACGATAATCAACTCCGGTGGTAATCGTGAAAGTCCCGTAATTAACCGGCGTATTACCGTCAGCCAGCTTGGCGCCTAAACGCCAAATTTCCAAATCATTGGCCGAAGATCCATAAGTAGTAGTTCGTAAGCCATAACCAGTAGTTTCCGGAACAGAAGTAACCCAAGCGTGTCCGACAGTATTAGTGGTGACTGCTCTCTGCGACGTTACTTCTGAATACCACCCGCCTGTGGCTCCAAAGGCAAAACCGTTGCTAGTGTCTCCGGAAAATTTATCCGTAGCTTCGGTGGTTAGTTTTTTTAAACGCCCGGATCCGTCCGGATTCACCTCCCACTGAGTCAAGCCGGCATTAGCCCAAGTACTAGTTGTAGTGAAATCATTATAATAGGAATAAACATTGGTTAAAACCTGCGGACTAGATGTTGCCGCCCCACTATAACCGTAATACAAATAATAATTAGTGTCCGTACCCGAAGTAGAAACATTTGCCTGAGCTTTAAAACGCACATCGCTGTTGACTGGTGCATTACTGGGCGTAGCGGCGATCGCTCCCAGACCGCTGGCCAAATAATCCATGTCAATATTGGTATTATCTGATCCACTCCAATAAACTATACGCAAATCTGCGTGATCGGCGCGCATCTTTGAATCGCTGACCAAGGTGGCGATGTCTGCGTTTAAGGTCAGTGTATTCCCAGTAGCAACAGCGGTAGTGGAGCTGGCGGTGACCGTCAGTTGTTTGCGGTAAAGATAATTAGTGTCCCACCAGGGCGTGGAACGGCCGAGCTGGGCCTGGCCGCCACTAAACTCAATCTTAGTGTTATCATAAGTATAGTCTCCGGCAGTGCCAAAATTATAAGTGCCGGAAGCGGCATCCACAGCGCCGGGTTGGTAATAAATAAAAAAAGAAGCCACAAGACAAAAAACAGTAAATATTACTATAGTTCTGCTTATTCTCCTATGGTTTATAAACATAAAACTTGAATAGATTGACGCATTTATTCAGGAGTAATTATAACATATTTCGGCCTTAATGATAATAGTACTCAGAGATTTGCCACTTGAGTCTTGCTTAAAAACCCTAATAAAATTATAATTAAAAACATGATAACTAATCTGATTGATTTTTTGGCACAACTGGTAGTAAATATTATCAGCCACATCGGCTACTGCGGCATTTTTTTACTGATGTTGGTAGAAAGCTGTGGTATCCCCATGCCCTCGGAAGTAATCATGCCCTTTTCCGGATTTTTAGTGGTTGACGGACAGTTAAATTTCTTAGCGGTAGTGATTATCGGCACCATCGGCAATCTGGCCGGCTCAATACTGGCCTATTGGATCGGCGCCAAGGGCGGACGCCTGCTTTTGGAAAAATACGGGAAATATATTTTGATTTCCCGACATGATTTAAGTCTGGCCGACCGCCTTTTTGCCCGCTGGGGCCAAGCGGTTGTATTTTTCGGCCGGCTTTTGCCGGTTGTACGTACCTATATCTCTTTTCCGGCCGGCATCGCCCGCATGAATTTTAAAAAGTTTTGCCTCTATACTTTTCTCGGCGCCCTGCCCTGGTCCATTCTCTTTGTCTGGCTGGGAGTAAAAATGGGCAGTCACTGGGATCTGATCAGGGAAAAACTGCACGATTTTGATATGGCTATGCTGGCTTTAGTAATCCTGGCCATCCTCTTTTATATCTGGCGGCATTGGCAAAATAGAAAAATATCAAACTAAAAAACACCCGGGAGGCGAAACAATATGGGGTGTTTTTAATTTAAACTTTATTCACTAGTCTGGCCGTCAAAATGCTCTTCCTGAGCCTCGGCTTCGGCTTTGCTGGCACGTACTACGCCGTCCTTGTGCTCCGGCGGAGAATATACCGTATAGAGTTTCATCACCTCTGTTGCGGAAGTATTGATGATGTTGTGTTTGGTGCCGGCCGGAATCACAATGGCAAAATTTTCGCCAATATCATGGGTCACTCCGTCTAATACGGCTTGGCCCGCGCCACGCTCTAGACGGATAAATTGGTCCAAGGTATGCACTTCTTCGCCAATGTCTTCACCAGGCTGAAGCGTCATCACTACCAGCTGACTATTTTTTGCTGTGTAAAGCACTTGGCGGAAATTATTATTTTCCAAAGTAGCTTGCTCTATATTAATTACATAACCTTTCATATTTTTGTTATTAATAATTTTGTTATAACTTAATTATAGCAAACAACATTAAATATTAAAACTAATCTATTTTTTAGCAAGCTATTTTCATTATATTGACAAATAAACGATATTGTGGTAGTATCAACAGTTAGTGTACCTAAATCAAAATGGCACTATAGCCAACACTAGAAGAGGTTATGTCATGGACCGCTTGGATCTGAAGTTCAGCCTGAAAGACGGCGATTTTCTGTGTTTGTTTTCCGATACCAATTCTCTTCAGGATGACCTGAAGGAAGCACAGATGGATCATACCGGCGACCACATCGTCGAGCATCTGGCTTTCGAGCCGGACAATATGGACGGCGAAGCCGTCTTGGATATTATCGACTCTACCGTTGATTTGGAGAAGGGTGTTTCTACCTTCGAAAAACTGGCGGGAGCGATTTTCAAATCCGGCGTCAACTACGGACGCGAACACGCGGCCAGAATCAAGGTCTCCGACCTATGAGCGACCAAAAAAGCCCCACCCACCCGAAGCATTTCGGTGCGGGGTGGGGCTTTTTCAGTTAAAAAAATCAGTGCGGAAAAAGAAACTCCCCGCTTAAAAAAATGATAATAGCTAAGGCGTATAAAATGGCCAGATATTTAGCCACCACCCGGTCTTTATTTTTAAAGATGGCTAAGAGCCCTGATACCAAAGATAACAGTCCGGACAGATTAAGCGCCACCGATAATATAGGAATAAATATATTGCCCTCAATAACCTGTGATTCTCCTTTTATGACCGCCGCGACCAGCAGTGAAATTAACATCAGTCCATCAAAAATCAGGCCAAAGTAGACTGACCATTTTCCTAAACGAGTTTTTGTGGTAATGCCAGATTTCATATATTTCATTTTCCAAAAAACACTAGTGCTGGCTAATGTTTTGGTTTTCGCCATTCTACTTATGATGCCTTCTCTTAGCCTTATCTTCCAGCATTAGTCTTTTTATCTCCAGTCTTTTCTTGGTCTTTTTGGAGTGCGATTTTTGCCGCCTTCCAAAGGCATGTGTTCTTTTAGCCATAAATATTATTTTCTAAATTTATTTAGTAGTTTATATGATACCTTATTTATTTGTTCTGGGCAAGGATCAACTGCAAATAGCAATCTTCTTGTTTGTTAACCATGAAAATTTATGGTAGCATAAAATATATGTTTGAAAGGCCACCCGAAAATATTAATGAGGATATTAGCGCCGATGAAATGGCCAGGGGCGAAGCCATGGCCGCCGAGTTTTATCAGGAGACAGAGGTGCCTCAGGAAAACCGCAGAGAATGCGGACCAGAGGTTGCTGAATATGAGGATCTCTTGGCGTCTTTTGAGCAAACTCATAACCTAGAACAGTTGCACGCTATTATTGAACTTACGCCCGAAGATGCTCCCAAAAACCAATTGAGAGAACCCGCGCGTCTTGCTCTTTATCCCATCGTCACCTTACTAAACACTCTGAAAAAAGAAACCAATATCATGACTGCCAAACACGATGAATTAAAGGAACAATACATGAAATTATCTCGAGCTGTGGGAATGATAAATAACAACATGGTTGATCACAATAGATAATCTTTAAAAAACACCAGCTTCTAGCCGGTGTTTTTATTTTAACTTTGTCCTGGAAATTTATTACATTTAACTCCGCTTTAATATCACTTTAAATTATTTTACGTAGCTAAATGCAAAATGCATTAAAACTATGGTTAAAGCGTTGAGCAATACTAAGCTGATTATTAATCGGGGTTCTGTAAAGGCTGGGATATTCATCAAGATATAAAGGGTATAAATTATCGCCACTATGACCGCCCCAATAAAATTACCTCTTATTATTAAGTGTTCCATTTTTTTATATTTATATATCTATTCCAGCATACAAGCAAATAGCCTTTATTGAAAGGGCTTCTGAAAAACGGCTCCCACGGTAGGCCTCGAATCCCGTATAATCTCCTCCTCACTTGGCTCGAAGTCGATTTACGGGACAAGCCTACTTGTTACATAGTGGCTCCAGGGGATGGGATCGAACCATCGACATCGTGATTAACAGTCACGCGTTCTACCTCTGAACTACCCTGGAATCATCAAATAGCAAGAAAAAAACCGATCTTGCTGACCGGTCTAAATACTTATTTAAAAATAAAAATATGACCGGTCTTTATGGTCGGTTATTATTGTTATTATTTAAGCTGGAAAATTCAAAATAAGTCATATAAGTATATATAACACACAATGTATAAATTGTCAACCCATTTAAACTATACCGTTGTTTTGCGGACCGTAGATAATGGCACTAAAAGTACCAATGCATTGCTCAACCACATATACCAGGAGCTGAAAAAGCCCCAACCAGTAAAGGGTACGGTCAAAATAATATTGAGCACTAGACCAATTATAACCCAGAGAAAAGAATAGCTCAGCATAGCTCCGGCACTGTGCGCCGCCACGCTACGGCCAGCAAAATAAGAGGCAACTGCTACTGCGATAGCCACCACAATATCGACCCACGGGGTGCTTGTCGCTTTGTAGGCCACAAACACCGTGGCGACCAAATAAGCTACTGCCCACACTAAGACCCCGTACCCAAAAACTTTTTTGTAGTTCATCCCGTTAGAGATTTATTAATTAGTCGAATCTCGTCGGAAAAAATCTCTAACGGGATTCATAAATTAAAAATTAATTTTATATTTTACTTTCGATAATTTTGGCGGGTTTTGTGGTTTGAGAAAACTTGGCCGACAACCAGAGCGACAAGGGTTTGATTAATTCCGTGAGTAGCATCGCCGAAATAACGACCGAGATTATCAGCAGCCATTCGGACCAGCTTAAGGGCGTAGTGCGCAGTACTTCATTGAAAAAAGGATGATAAATAGCCACCAGTTGTAGCAGGACGCCGATGATCACGGAAATATTTAAGTACCAATTGCGCCAGGGCCGGCTTTTCAAAATATTTACTTCCAGCGCGCGCACGCTAAAAACATAAAACATTGTTTCCAAAGCCACGGTGGTAAAAGTAACAGTCCGAGCCAGCACTATGTCTTGACTCTGGGACCAAAAAAACCAGAAAATCCAAAGTGAACTGATGGAGGTAATAAGACTGATCGCTAAGATTAAAAATTTGCTTTCCCAATCCATAAGACTGGCTGATACTTTCGGCTTTTGATTCATGATCCGCTCCTCTTCCGGCTCCAGAGTCAGAGACAGGGCTGGCAAGCCGTCGGAGATAATGTTCACCCACAGAATCTGGGCGGTCAGTAATGGCAAGGGCAATCCTACCAATAGACTGGCGATGACTATAATCACCTGAGAAAAACTGTCGGACAATAAAAATAAAATCACTTTCTTAATGTTGGCGAAAACGACTCGCCCCTGCTTGACGGCCATGACAATAGTGGAAAAATTATTATCCAGGAGCACCAAGTCGGCGGTTTCCTTGGCCACATCCGAACCGCTCATCACCGCTACGCCGACGTCGGCCGCTTTGAGCGCCGGTGCGTCATTGACGCCGTCGCCGGTCATAGAGACCACCTCGCCCCGCTGACGCCAGGCGTTGATGATGCGCAATTTGTCCGCCGGCGTGACCCGGGCATAGACTTTGATATTTTTGATGTCTCTGGCCAGCCGGGCATCATCCATTTTTAACAATTCTTCTCCGGTAATGACGCTTTCCGGACTCAACTCCCAGCCCAGACTCTGGGCGATGGTGCGGGCGGTATATTTATTATCACCGGTGATGATCACCGTACGGATACCAGCCGCCAGTGTCTGCTGTAAAGTTTCCTTTATTTCCAAACGTAAAGGATCAGACAAACCCCAGATGCCCACAAATATAAAATCGCTTTCCGTCAATTCGCCTGCCAGAAAATCTTTATTTTTACTGACCAGGCGATAGGCCCCGGCTAAAACACGCAAACCCTGCCGGCTAAACTCCTGCCAGGCCTCGTCAAAATATTTTATTTTTTCCGGACCGAGACGCACATAATCATTGCGGTGCTGATAATACAAACAAAAACCCAATATTTTTTCCGGAGCGCCCTTGAGATATTCAATATCCCGCGTCTGATCATAGTGATGGCGCGTAATCATATACTTATACTGCGAATCAAAGGGCAATTCGTTTTTGCGCGCCCGTTTTTTATCCAAATCCTGCCAATCCAAATGGCGTAGACCAAATAGAAATAGGGCTTTTTCCGTGGGCGTAGCAATCACTTTCCAGAGATCCTGAGGCTCCTCACTATTTTCAACAATAGCATTATTACAGAGCAGAGAAATCTGGGAAATTTTGTTTAATTCCTGATCCCACTGCTGATCTTTGAGTGAACTGGCCGCCAGATCAAGATGATGGCTGGCTGTAGCCAGCTGAGTAACACGCATCTCACCCTCGGTCAAAGTGCCGGTCTTATCAGTACAGATAACTGTAGTTGACCCCAAAGTTTCGGCGGAAACCAGGCGGCGGACCAAACCATTGTAGTGCAGGATGCGGCGCATGCCCACGGTCAGTATCATGGTCAAACTGATGGCCAGCCCCTCCGGTATGGCCGAAACGGCCACGGCCACTGAAATAATGAACATCTCCGGCATGGGATAATTTTTTATCATGCCAAAGACAAACATAACCAGTGAAACCAGACAAATAACTTTGGTGATACTTTTGGAAAAACTGCTCAATTTTTTTTGCAAAGGAGTCGGATCGTCGGCTGTCTCGGCCAACATGGTGGTGATCTGCCCGATTTCGCTTCTGATGCCAGTTTCAGTCACGACTGCCGTGCCCCGGCCGACTACTACCAAGGTACCCATATAAACCATATTAGCCCGCTCGGCCAGGACCAGACCCGGCGATAATGGTTCTGTTTTCTTCTTTATCGGCCAGGATTCGCCGGTCAGCGAAGCCTCGTTGGTTTCCAGGCCACTCGAGTCAATGACGCGGGCATCGGCCGGCACGCGGTCCCCGGACTGCAGATTGATAATATCCCCAGGCACTAACTGACTGGACTCAGTCTTTTTTTCCCGGCCGTCGCGCCAAACCAGAGTTTCTTTCTTGACGACGCTATTTAATTGCTCCAGAGATCTGTTGGCTTTATACTCCTGGATAAATCCGATTATGACATTGATCAACACTGCCGCTAAAATCAAGAGGGCATCCACTAAATCACTAAAAAAAACGCTGACTATACTGGCGATAATCAGAATATAGACCAAGGGACTCTTAAATTGGTATAAAAAAAGGCGAGCAACGGAAAAAGGACGCCTTTTGGCCAAAATATTAAGTCCATATCTGGACCGGCGCTTTTCGGCCTCGGACTCCGTCAAACCCTTAGTAGTGCTATTTAGATTTTTTAGTGACTGATGAGCACTAAGGGCATGCCAAACTGTTGCTGACTTTACCATGAATATATTATAGCATAAAATATCAAATCACTTGATAATCTCCACTATTTCCAGTAATATTAAGACTATGTTAATGGAACAAACTATAAAAAAAGTCCTGGTCGATCAGATCAAAAAAACCTTTGGTTTTGGTCTGACGGCCGAATCATTAAGCTTTGATCGCCCGCCGGATACTAAACTGGGCGACCTGGCTTTTTCTTGTTTTGATCTAGCCAAACAGCTCAAGAAAAATCCCGCCGTCGTAGCCGAAGAATTGACCAAAGATTTTAGCGATCACCCATACCTAGAACAAGTCAAAAATTTCGGACCTTATATTAATTTTTTTGTCAGCCAAAAATACCTGAGTGACAATCTATTTGCAATGACTCGGGATAAAACCTTTGGACAATCCGCCCTTGGCCAAGGCCAAAAAATACTATTGGAATTTTCCGGACCAAATACTAACAAGCCACAGCACATCGGTCACCTGCGCAACAATGTCCTGGGCCAAAGTCTGGTTAATATTTTTAAACACTGCGGCTATAAAGTCATTCCGGTCAATATTATTAATGACCGCGGCATCCATATAGTAAAAAGCATGCTGGCCTGGATGGAATTTGGCCAAGGCGAAACGCCGGCTTCCTCCGGAATCAAAGGCGACCATCTAGTGGGTAAATATTATGTGCGTTTTGGTCAGGAACTGGCCAAAGAAAAAGAAAAATACTTTACCGACAACAAAATCAATCTGGTAAAACTCAGTAATCTGGAACAAAAAGAAGTGGCCGAAAAATTTTTGGCCCAATCACAGTGGATGGCCAAAGCCCGCGCTCTGCTGCTGCGCTGGGAACAGGATAATAAGGAAGTAAAAAAACTCTGGAAGACCATGAACTCCTGGGTCTATGACGGCTACAAAGTGACTTACGACCGGCTGGGCATAAAGTTTGATAAAAACTATTACGAGAGCGAGACCTATCTACTGGGCAAAGATTTGATAGCCGCGGGCTTGGATAAAAAAATATTTTTTAAAAAAGATGATGGTTCGGTTTGGGTGGATCTAAAAGACGAAGGATTGGAAGAAAAACTATTGCTCAGAAGTGATGGTACCTCGGTGTATATGACTCAAGATCTAGGTACCGCCAAAGAACGCTATGAAGAATACAAGTTTGACCGTGCTATTTACGTCGTGGCTAGCGAACAGGAAAGACATTTTAAGGTCCTGTTTGCGACCTTAAAAAAGCTGGGCTTTGCCTGGGCGGAAAAACTCTATCACCTTTCCTACGGCATGATGTCTTTACCCAGCGGTAAAATCAAGTCCCGAGAAGGCGTAACCGCTGATGCTGATGATCTGATGGATCGGGTGCACCAGAAAGCTAAAGAAGTCATGGCTGCGGCCGAAAAACAAATTACCACCAATGCCCAAGAAGAAGAAAATATAGCCGAAATAGTCGGCTTGGGCGCATTGAAATTTTTTATGCTCGGCACAACCCCGCAAAAAAATATTATTTTCAAACCGAGCGAATCAATTTCTTTTGACGGCTATACCGGCCCGTTTATCCAGTACACGCACGCACGGATCAATAATCTGCTCAAAAAATACGGCAAAAAAATCACCGCCAAATTAAAATCTGATGAAAAGTTTAATACTGAAGAAAAGGAATTGATCACAACTCTTTTAGATTTTCCTGAAATTATAAAAAAATCTGCTTTGGATTATAATCCGGCGGTGCTTTGCCAATACCTCTTTAACCTGGCTAAAACCTTTAATAATTTTTACCAAAATCATTCCGTACTCAGCGCTGAAACTGAAGACCTGAAAAAAATGCGCTTACTTTTGTCAGCACAAACAAAAAAAGTCCTGTTTGACGGACTGGCTTTGCTGGCAATTAATGCGCCGGAAGTGATGTAAAATGATATTCGTTCTAACCTGTCGAGAATTAAATTCAAATAAGTTCTCGACTCCTCGGGCGTTACCCTCGTCACTCGAACAAATATTTTATACAAGAAGAACCTCCGCTGGATGTGTTTCCCTGCGCTGTTTTTTTAAATTAAGAACATGGAATATAAGCGCAAGGCGGAAACAGCAGGGGCCAATGCGCGCGCAAATAAGTCAGCGCTATAACCGGCAATAGAGAAAAAACAAACGAGATAATAAATGAATAAAGGCATTTTTTCCAGGTTTTAACTCTGTTGTCCGGCGCCGGGGGCAAACTGGCTAGCGCCGGAGCAATGATCAGATTATAGACGCTCATCGTGGGCAAAATCAAAAGTATTGCTCCCCAGAAATCTGTTCTTAAATAAGAAAGTGTTTTCTCGGCGTACAAGCCCCAAAGACCGATGATAAAAAATAAATTTGCGGATGTATAGCGATACCGCCGGTATAAAAAATACCAGCCAAATATAAAGCCGGTAAAAGCAAAAATGTTGAAAGCCCAAAACTGCAGAATTAATTGTCCCCAGCCCGTTAAAGATGCCCCGCTATTTAAAGCGTGAACCAGGGCCACCAAAATTTCTTCTGTCAGCACGGCACTGTAGCCCAACAAGACAAATTTGATTAGCGGGCGCAGTTTCCAATTTAATAAGATGTTACTCAGCTGCTCGCGATACTTCCAGAGCAATATTCCTCCCCCGCCCAACAATAAAATGTAATAGACAAAGACGATATAATGAGCGACAGAGATAAAATAAAAATTCAGTAATAAAACTGAAATTATAAGCGGAATAATTATTTTTCGGGGAAAAACGTGATTAAAACTGTAGTTGCCCACAACAATAGTTATAAATTTTAATGGCCTCCGCGCGCTACGAAGCAGCTTTACCTGGTGTGCCACGAGGATGCAAAGCAACTTCACGTGGCGCGCCACGTGGCTGCGCAGCAGCTTTACGTGGTGCGCCCAGTAGGATTCGAACCTACGACCGTTTGCTTAAAAGGCAACTGCTCTACCAGGCTGAGCTATAGGCGCACGAAAAAAATTTGTTTTAAATTTACCCCATTGTGTCTAAAGCAAAAGAGCGAAGCCTGGAAGGCTGCTGTGCCCCGCGAAGCCCCGAACGAAGTGGGGGGCGAAGTGGGGAGCTATAGGCGCATGAAAATACCATTTAATTATACAGCAAATACGAAAAAAATTATATTGTATTTTGAGTTTTTTGTCAATCTTTAATATCTAAAAATTATTGTCATAATTGCTAAAAAACCTAAAAAATGATAGCATTTATAAAGAAAATATTATTTGTAAAAGTTTAATAAATAGATAACCTTTGTGAATAAACTAGTAAGAGTCAATGGTATCTACAAACTGCCTCTAACCGTAAAAGCGGATTGGAGTGGATATTTAGCATTTTCAATTATTTTTGTTCCCATCTCTTTATTGTGGATTTATATCGCATTTGATAACCCCACTCAAAACTACTGGTTACCGAATTTAATTATAATTTTAGTTTATGGGTTTGTTTTGATTTGGTTATTATCTTTCAAAATTATTTTGACCGCCGACGGAATATTCTACAAAACTTTGTTCTCCAAAGGACTTAATATTTACTTTGCCGAAATAAAAAAAGTAGAAATGGCGATTGGAATGAGTGCGACCGGCGGCGAAAAGACCGATCGTAGATTAAACGGATTTTATAGATTAAATATTTTCACAAATAATGCCAGACAACTACGGACGATTAATTTAAGCCCTTTCGGCAAAAGAGATTGGGCGATATTGATTGATACAATAATGACTGCTAATCCAGCGACTGAGTTAGATGTGTTTTCAAAAAACTTATACAAAAATGATTTTAAACCTATTACACATGAAATCTTAAAAAAATTTTGGCAGTTTGCTCTCTGGTCTTTTTTTATATGTTTAATTTTAAGCCTTCTTAGGGGTTTTATGACATAATAAGTAAAAAATGATTTATGCCCACCTGGATTATTTATGCTCTCTTATCGGCCGTCTTTGCCGCCGGCGTAGCTATCTTTGGCAAGATCGGAATCCAAAATGTGGATTCTACCCTGGCCACTACCGTGCGCTCGGTGATCATGGCCGTTTTTTTGCTCCTAGTTTCTTTCTCCCTAGGTAAGCTACAATTTGTCACCAGCTTTAATAACCGAACCCTGTCTTTCGTGGTATTGTCCGGTATTAGTGGAGCCCTGTCCTGGCTTTTTTATTTTTTTGCTTTAAAAAACGGACCGGCTTCAGGCGTAGCTGCCTTGGATCGCTTGAGCGTAGTCTTTGTACTCATCTTTGCCATTTTGCTTTTGGGCGAGCACCTGAGCTGGAAGTCCGGTTTGGGCGCAATACTGCTTACTATCGGCGCTATACTGATGAGTTTGAAATAACTTCATCTGTATAAAATTTTCATCAGACTTGACTGGCCTGTTTTTTTTATATATATTTAGTCATTATTTGTTCGTCCCAATTTCCCTATCCAAAGGATAAAACCGTGATTAATTGGCCGTCTTTTTTTCACGTCCTGGCTTTGGTCAGCTTTATGGCTGTGATCATCATGCTGGTCTACGTTTTTTTGCCCCGAGAAAATCGGCGCGATGGCAGACTGCATGCCGCAACCATCGTCGAATCGATGTTTTGCACTCTCTACGGATGCATCGCTGATGAGCTCGGCGGTCAAAGCCACGTCTGGCTGATCCTATTTCTTTTGCCTTGTTTGTTCAGTCTAGCTGACCTGGCCTGGCTTTGGCAAAACCGCCAAAGAATATAGACATGACATTTTGCTAGAAACAAGCCCACACTTCCCTGAGGTGTGGGCTTTGCTATTGACATAGCTTCGTTTATACCTTATTATTCCTTGTTATTTCGTTCACTTACATTCAACCACTGGGGGATATAATGACAATAGCCGACCTGGTCTATGCCTTGGCCACGATCAACATCATCTTGGCCTTTTGCTCGGCCTACACTTTTATCAAAGCAAGCCCACACAGCCGGAAAGTGGAAATCAGCTGTCTGGTATTTCTCTTTCTGGCCTATGGCCTGACCGGCTACAACTGGCGAGAAGCCTCGCAAAACCCTGAAGGCTATGTGATCATCCTACTCATCGCCACTATCTGCACCATGGTGCTAGCTGTGGCTCCCCGACAATTCATCAAGATCTGACCTCAGATCTGATTTGCGCCCACACTTTACCAAAGGTGTGGGCTTTGCTTTTTGTGCATAAACTGACTATAAATATGCCTTGAAAAAAGGCCTGAAATGGGTTAAGCTAACCCTACTAAATACATCCATGCCTATTGGAAAAATTCCCCAACAAAATCTGGAGGCCGAAGCCAGCCTGCTTGGCGCTTTACTTCTGGACAAGGAAAACATCATTAAAATCGCCGATCTTTTGCATTCGGATGATTTTTATAAAGATTCCAACGGTCTGATCTATCAGGCTATTTTGGAATTATACGAAAAACATGACCCTATAGATATCCTCTCGGTCGGCAATAGGCTGATGGAAAAAAAGGAGTTGGAGGTCTGCGGCGGTAAAACCTATCTGGCCGAGTTGACTGCTTCCGTGCCAAACTCTTCGCATGTTGTTTCCTATGCCGACATTATCCGTAAGAAATCCACGCTGAGAAAATTGGAAAGAGCGGCCGCGGAAATCAGCGAGTTTAGTTTTGCTGAAGATCAGGAAGTAGATAAACTACTGGACCAGGCCGAACAAAAACTATTTAATATTTCCCAGTCTTCGATGAAGAAAAACTTCATCCCCATCCGCAATATTTTAAACGACACTTTTAATCGTATTGATGAACTACATAAGCTGGGCGGCCGCGGTGTGCGCGGTATCCCTACCGGCTATGATGATCTGGATAAAAAGCTCTCCGGTTTTCAAAACTCCGATTTGATTATTTTGGCCGCCCGTCCCTCGGTCGGTAAAACTACTTTAGCCCTGGATCTGGTCAGAAGTATCGCCATCAAAGCCAAGGTGCCGGTCGGAATCTTTTCTCTGGAAATGTCCAAAGAGCAACTGGTGGACAAATTATTGGCCGCCGAGGCCAATGTGGACCTCTGGAAGATGCGTACCGGCCAATTGTCCGACCGCGAAGAAGACGATGACTTTCCCCGCATCGGCAAAGCCATGGGCGTACTCTCCGAAGCCCCGATTTTTATTGACGACTCCCCTAACCTCAATGCCATGGAAATTCGCACCAAGGCCCGCCGGCTAAAGATGGAAAACGGCCTGGGCTTTCTGGTGGTCGATTATATCCAACTGATGGAGAGCAGCCGCAAAAGTGAAAACCGCGTGCAGGAAATATCGGAAATATCCCGCGCCCTCAAACAAATTGCTCGTGAGCTGGATGTGCCGGTCCTGGCTATCTCCCAGCTGTCCCGCGCCGTGGAAAACCGTTCACCCTCCATCCCCAAACTGGCCGACTTGCGCGAATCCGGCTCTATCGAGCAGGACGCCGACGTGGTTATGTTTATCTACCGTAAAGCCAAAGATAAAAATTTTCCCAACCTTTCCGAAGATGAAAAATATCTGGCCGAAATACATATTGACAAACACCGCAACGGACCGACCGGCCTAATCACCCTGTTCTTTGATGAAAATAAAGTCACTTTCCGCAGTGTGGACAAGGGATATCAGGCGCCGAGCCAGGCGCAAAATAGACCGACCGATCTGGCCAAGCCGGTTTCGGGTGAAGATCTGGCTCAGTCTATGCCTGAAGAGCAATTACCGGCACTGGACTGGCAAGCCGAGGCTAAATAACCAATAAACTAAATAAAAATATGTTCAACAAACTCAAACAAATAAACGATCTGCGAAAACAGGCCAACACCATCAAGCACGCTCTGGCCGAAGAAGTAATCGAAGTAGAAAATAGAGCCATTAAACTGGTGGTGGACGGCAATCAGGATATAAAAAATCTGGAAATCAAGCCGGAATATCTGCACCAGGATAAAAAATCTGACTTGGAAAAAAACATCAAGGACGCTTTTTCCGAAGCACTAAAAAAAGTACAGAGAAAAATGGCGTCCAAAATGCAGGATATGGGCGACTTCAAATTACCTAGTTTAAAATAATCTGCTGTGAAGCATCTTCCCGATTACATCCAAAGGATAATAGATGACTTTGACAAATTGCCGGGCATCGGTCCCAAGACTGCCAGCCGGCTGGTTTTTAGTTTATTAAACCGTAAAGATGATGTGCAAAGGTTTTCGGAAAATCTAGCTGAAGCCTATCAGAAAGTAAACTACTGTGAACAGTGCTATAATCTAACCGACAAAAAATTCTGCAGTATTTGTTCTGATCCCCAGCGGGACCAGACCGTAGTCTGTGTGGTCGGGCACAATCAAGATGTGGACTCTATCGAAAAAACTAACCAATACAATGGCCTCTACCATCTACTCAACGGCTTGCTTAGTCCCTTAGAAGGTGTCACTCCGGACGATCTCAAGATAAATGAGCTCCTCAAAAGAATTGAAAAAAAAGAACTCAAGGAAATCATCCTGGCGCTGGACCAAAGTCTAGAGGGCGAAGCTACCGCTATCTATCTGACTAAAATTTTAAAAAAATACCCGTCTGTTATTGTCAGCCAACTAGCCCGCGGCATACCCATGGGGGCTAATATTGAATACACCGACGAGGTAACTCTCTCCTCGGCGCTAAAAAATAGAAATAAGTTATAAATATTCCGTCCGTTGCGGGACAGTAATTAAAAAACCCCGCCGCGTCTGACGCGGCAGGATTTTTTTATAATACTATTTTATCAATCTTGACTTCGGCCAACTGTTGGCGGTGGCCATAGCGACGTCTGTATCTGACTTTACTCTTGTACTTAAAGACGTCAATTTTTTTGTCTTTATAGTTCCGTACCAAACTGGCCTCAACTTTGGCTCCGGTCACATGTGGTTTACCAATAGTCACATTATCATTATCCGCCAGCAACAACACTTCATCAAAAACTACTTTATCGCCGGACTTTTGAGCCATGCTTAATTTCTCCACGCTTAAGATATCGCCCTGAGAGACTTGATATTGTTTTCCACCGGTCTTAATGATTGCAAACATAATTTTTTTCTTATCAATATAACGGGATGTATATTAACAAAAAAAACCAGAATTGTCAATTATTTAGGTTTTACATAATGTTTAGCCACATAAGTAGTAGCCTTGTTTATTCGACCTTACTGACTTGACAAAAAGTCTAAAATGTGCTATGATAGAGAGGTTATCTGTACACAACATTTTGTGCTTTTTTTGGTCCCACCCCCAAAAAGGATGGTCGCAAATGTATACGAAGCTTCTGGCTTTGGCTGCCGCCGGCTGTGTACTGCTCATCGCTGTGTATATGCGCCACGGTGACCAGCATACGACTGGCAGCTGCTTCGTGGTCACTGATGGCCACAAAGCAGTCAGCTACGACCCGCGGGCAATGAAGTGCCGAACCGTCTTTTTTGACGCTGTTGGTGAACAGCGACAGATCCGGATCCAGAATCCGGCGCCACGCGATCAGTACCTGATGGTCTATAGTCAGACCACTGGTGAGAGCCACATCATCCACAATGATGGTGTGCTACTCCATAATCATTACACTATCTCCTGCTATCATCGCGATGGCAACAAATTTGCCCAAACCAAGCTCAACATCCTCAGAGGAAACGCCATCTGAGGATAATCTAGACCCCCTGCCGAGAACGCTCGTGCGGGGGGTTTAATTTTTATATTGACAAATACTAATATATATGCTATATTAACAAATCACCATCTATAGCAACTTTCAGCTATAAAATGGTGATGTACATCAATATTTCACAGAGGAGATGAAAATGTGCCTCACTCAGCACCTATTCCTGTCAGCGGCTAAAGTAGCCCCGGTCGGGAAAAATGAGTGGTCTTCGCCAGGAGGCAAAACCAATTCCGGACACTTCCGCAACCTCAAGGTCAGGGCCGTGCTCTATTTCAAGCCGCGCCTCGACCCCAATGACGGGCAGGAAAAATTTTCCGCCCGTTACGCCCAGGGACTGGACGGACGCAAGGGCCTGATGGTCTTTTGGCACCGCGATGTGCCCCGGCCGCCGAAACCCAGCCTGCGCATGGTGGAATTCCCCGTCTGGGGAAAAGCTAGATTCGCTCTGGCCATGCCCACCAAGGAGAAAAGGCAATTGACGGTTCTGATCAGGGATTTGAAACAGCAGCTTCGGGCTGCCGAACACCTCCCCGACCAGGAAACTACAGTCGACCAGGCGGACATTGTGTCCTTTTCAGTGGTGAAGTTCACCATGAAACAAAAGGGTCCGCAGGACGAATCCAAGCTCAAAACCGAATTTGGCTTGGGAATCGGATCGGATGGGCAAGGCATAGAAACCTTGCCTGATTGGGACGCTAATCCGCCTATCCGGCCAGGTTGGTGCCTAGTCAAGATCGGTATCAATCACAACAAGGGGTATGCTCTAGCACGCCCCTATCTGGATCCACAGACCCTCCGAGACGCTATTGCGGATCTGGAGAAGCAACTTCTGGAACTGGAACAATCGCCCTCTTCTATTAAGTAAGCGAGCTACTGATCCGGCAAACTAAATTCTCTCTTCTCTGTCACAATCAAAGACCCCTCACTGTATTTGACAACAATCAAAATGAGTGAGGGGTCTTCAGTTTCTATAAATAATATTTCTATTTTAATTCTTCCCGACTACCATCGTCATGATAGCAATAGGTCACACCTTCCTTTTCATCCAGGGTTCTCTTATGCGAGCCATCGCAAAAAGGCTGATTTTTAGAAAGTCCGCACATGCAGATGGAAACATTTTTATCCCCCATCTTTAACTCCTGCGGTCCGTGGGCGGTTTTTTTTACTATTCTAGCCATGTTCTTTATTTAATAATTTATTTAGCTGATAAATAATCGGCGCATTCAGCGCTGATCAGCTCCCGCAGATTTTCCGTCACTGCTTTTTTAAATCCCAGCCTGGCTTTGTTGTGCATGGCGTGCAAGGGTCGCAACATGGTAGCCGCTTTGGATAGACCCACAGCTTCTTCATCACCGAGCATAGTCAGACGTCCGCGCAAAACAAACGACTTTAGCATAGCTACGATGTCCTTGTCGCTATAATGATCAATAATAGTACGAACGGCTTTCTGGACTTCATTCCAGTCGCCGGAGCGACGCAGTTCTTCCAGACCGATGCTCATAGTAAAATCTAGCAGATCAGTGGCTTTTTTATCAACTTCGGCGGTATTCTTTTCCTGGTTATAGATAATATCGGGAATATTTAAAATCGGCTTATCCAAACTACTACCCTCTGTTTCCCGCCAAATGATATCGCTGGGCAAAACTTCGCCGATTGCACCGTGACTTTCATGAATTTCTCGCACATATCCGGCGGCCTGACCCAAGGCCTGAAAACGGTCAATCTGCTCCAGCTTTGGATCGCCGATCAGGTCCGAACGGTAAATATCCTGCAATACGGTGCCGGCTTTATAAATATCCTGATCCTTAATCTCTATGCCCCACTCGTGCAAACCATATTCTTCGTCCAAACCTAGACGCTCAATATTTTCGGCGATCTCTTCGGGAGTGCCACGATATCGTTTCGTGCCCGGTGCTAAAAATCTAAAAAATAATTTAGGGTGTCGTCGCAATAATTCCAAAGGCTCTTTGACCGTGTGCTCATCATAAGTCCGCAGGATGGCATCGCCAAATCTGTCCACTTTGGATACAAAACCGCGCATATCAAAAACCATACACTCCTGATCATCATAATTTATTTTGCCGCCGTAAACGCCTACGGTACTGTCATAACCCAAGGCTTCTCTGGTTGGTAACCTGGTCTCTTCAACTATGCCCTGGACTTTGGCACGGATATTATCAATAAACCCCTGAGGTTTTTCTTCTTTAGCCGGTACTGTAGGCGCTTGTTCTAAATTCATGATTTTTATTTAATAATTTGCTTTAATTATAACATAAAAAAACTCCCGTCAAAACAAGAGCTTGTGAACTACATCCGAGACAATTAAAAACAAATCATCCAATGGTTAGCAATTTTATCTAACGAACCCACCGTGATAAAGGCATCTGTAAACAACCCTGTTGCCAAATAGAATCTCCTCTTTGCCAGAAAAATTATCCAATTCCCCATCAGCATAATTATTATAAACCCAACCATCGTCCTTAAATGTCTTTGGGCCTCTTACGGGAATTATATTGTCAGACTCCTGCATTAAAGATTTCTTTAAAAAAACATAAACCTGTTTTGGGGCATAAGCGTCATCCAAGATAAACCCGTAATAATTTGCACCCCAAACAGGAACATTATTTTTGTAAACAACTTCCTCTCCAATAAAATCTTGCTCTCCGAAATATGTATCGTGATATGCCCAGCCGCCCCTTTTATATTCAAAGTCATCTGATTTCAACCGCGATGACACAACCTTTTTGCCGTTCGCTGCATAAGTGCACTTATTGGCTATATTCAAAAAATTCGTAAACTCTTTTAAGTTAAATGTTTCCATAGATATTACGTAGATACGAGTTGCTCGAAATGAATTTGGTGACCCCACCGGGAATCGAACCCGGATTGCCAGGTTGAGAACCTGACGTCCTAACCGTTAGACGATGGGGCCTAAAACGACAGCTATTTCTAACAGATTTTCGGAAAATTGTAAAGCCTAGCGTTGCACTTTACCTACCAGGACTTCACTGGCTTCCCAGGGCTTGGCCATGATTTCAAACACCATCTGTTCCATCTTGGAACCTCGTGAGCCCTTGACCAAGATCACGTCGCCGGGTTTGACCCGCTCCTGCACAAACTGGCCTGACCGCACCACAAAAGGAAAATGATAGATCTTGTCCTCATCCATACCGGCCTCACGGGCGCCGCGGGCAATATCGCGTGACCGCTCGCCAAAAACGTAAAGATAGTCTATGCCCAACTGGGCGGCCAAACGGCCTACTTCCTGATGTCCCTGTTCAGAGTGAGCGCCTAGTTCCAGCATGTCGCCAAAAATGGCAATACGACTGCCGTTGGCGGGCATATCATGCAAAATCTGCAAAGCGGCTTTAGCCGACTGCGGCGAAGCATTATAAGTATCATCAATAATCCAAGTTTTCTTAATACCGGGGATAAGATTGGTGCGGCCGCGGGCTGGTACATAATGGCCCAATCGTTCGCCAATGCGCACGATGTTCATCCCCATAGCCAGTCCGACTGCCGCAGCCGCGGCCGCGGCCTGAGCATGCTGCCACCCTAAAACACCGGGCAAAAACATCGGGGTTTCCGAGCCCTGGCTGCGCAGTTTAAAACTGGTGCCATATTGATCCTGATGTTGGCTGATTTTGATATTGGTCACTTGGACATCGCTACCCTCGCCTTGACCAAAAGTTTTTGTCCGGCATTTACAATTTTTTATAACTTCCTTCAGATTTTCGTCGTCAAAATTAATGATGGCCCAACCGCCAGTGCCCAACTTTTTTAGAATACTGGATTTTTCCCTGATAATGTTTTTGATGCTACCAAAATACTCTATATGGCTGGGACCGATGGCGGTGATCACGGCGATGTCGGGCTGGGCAATAGAACTGAGATAATCAATATCGCCGGGCCGGTCGGCGGCCATCTCTAGTACCAATACGCGCGGATAACGACGGCTTTTAAAAATCAACAGGCCGCAGGCCGATAAAAACAAAAACAACCAGCGGAAAATATTTTTACCGGGATTAGCTTTAGCCAATAAAATAGTAAGCGGTACCCCGATTTCGTTATTGAAATTTTTGACATTGCGCCGGACTTTGAAATCTTCGCGTAAAACGCAAAAAATGGCCTCCCTGGCGGAGGTCTTGCCAACCGAACCGGTAATACCGATTATTTTCGGTTTATACCTGGCCAATACCAGCCTGGCCAATATTTTTAATTTAAAATACAGCAATTTTTTCATAAATATAGCGATTTATCGGCTGGGAGCTATTTGGTAGTATTCTAGCAAATACTTGGCAATATCCGCAAACAGAGGCACGGCCGTAGATTCGGCAAAGCGACCGGTCTGGGGATTATCCAGTTTCGTCAGCATTATAAATTTGGCGTTTTCGTGCGGCACAAAACCGATAAAGCTATGGATGGTCTTGCCGCTATCATAACGTTTGGTTTGGGGATTGGGCACATCAGCCGTGCCGGTTTTACCGGCCAGATAATAGCCGTCGATTTTAGCGGCTTGAGCGTGCCCATTGTCGACATTATTCACCATCATAGCCGCCAACTGCGCTGCTGTGCTGGCTTGGATTACTTGCTGTACTACTTCCGGTTGAAATTTTTGCACCTGGCCGTCCGGCCAATTTATCTGACTGACGATATACGGCCTGAGTAAAGAGCCACGATTGGCAATAACATTAACCGCGGCGATCATCTGTAAGGGTGTAACAGTGATGCCTTGGCCAAAAGAAGCGGTCGCTTTAAAAATATCGCCTTTTTTGGCCAAGGCACTAATATCCCCGGCACTTTCCTGGCTGATGGTAATTCCAGTAGCTTTACCAAAGCCAAACTTTTCCATATAATCTTTGAAAATTGTATTGCTGATGTCGGCGGTCGCAAAGACGATACCGGTATTGAGTGAAGAAGCCAACACTTCTTTCATGTCCACTACGCCATGAGCTTTGAGATCAGCATTTTTTATTATTTCTCCGCCTTTAAACTTTACCTCGCCTTTGTCGTCAAAGGTAGTATTTGGTGTTACTTTGCCTTGATCGATAGCAATGGCCATAGCAATTACTTTCATTACTGAACCCGGCTCATAGGCGGCATAAACCGCGTTGTTATTGTAAACATCGGGGCTGTCTACTTTGTTATATTCATTAGGATCAAAAGAAGGATAATTGCACATGGCTCGGATAGCGCCGCTACTAGACTCCATAACTATGATTGTGCCACTATCAGCCTGATAGAGCGGCAGAGCCTTAGCCAAGGCCTGGCAGGCGGCATACTGCACGTTGCGATCAATAGTCAGGACTAGATTAGCCCCGTTTTGCCGGGGACTGACATTTTCCTGATTGATTAAGCGTCCCTTTACGTCCTTTTCTCCCGTCAGACTGCCCTTGGCACCGGAAAGCTCTTGTTCAAAAAAACCCTCTAGTCCGTAACTGCCCACCCGCGAATATCCGTCTTGGCCATAACCAAAAAATCCCAAAACCTGGGCTCCGTCCTGTTTGTCGGGATAATATCTGAGTACGGTCTTATTAAAATTCACTCCCATTTCGGCCAAGCTGGTGATCGGCTTGGCGCCAGGATCGCTTTGATTTATATCCGTCCGTAACTGCTCCAAAGCCTGACGCAATTGTTCTTCTTTTTCCTTAGGAATTTGTTTAGCGATGGTTTCAAAATGCCGATCGGTTTTTTTTAGTTTGGCAAAGATCTCCGCTTTAGCCGTATCATCTAAACCCAAGACAGAGGCAAAAATATCCGTTATATTTTGCGGCCGACTGATTTTGGCCGGATCGGCATTGATGTCATAATTAACATTATTAACGGCCAGAGGATAAAAATCAACGCTGTTATCTCCGGCTAATGCATAGATACTGCCCCGCTCCGGGGACAACTCCTCTACCACGGCCCGCTGGGCCAAGCCGGCCTGTAATAAATCTTCATGCCTGATAATCTGCAAATAAAACAAGCGACCGACGATAACGATCATGAGGAAAAAAATAACCCCTTGCAGGGCATTTAATCTTCGCGGAGAAATGGCATCGCCGCTATTGACCAAACCATAGGGCATAAAACATAGATGATTAATCTCTTAAAGCCACTGTCTTGTCCGGATTGCCTAAATAAGTTATATCTTCGGACTGCACTTTTACCAAATTTAAACGCTTGCTTTCGGTTTCGATGCGTTGAGCAGTCTGGAGCTGGGTGGCTTGAGTATTGAGCAGAAGATATTCATCGCTGATAGTCTGCACATCCAAACTGAGTTGGTGGCGCATCAAATTTTGATTGTTGGCGTAGCTGGTGGTCAAAAATAGCGTAATCAGCAAAGAAAAAACAAACCCGACGGCAAAATAGCGGTTATAACGCTGTAATTTTTTTAAAGTTTTAGCAAGGGTGGCTCTGGGCATTTTTTTGTTTTTATATTTTTTCGATCACTCTCAGCTTGGCGCTGCGGCTACGCGGATTAGCTTTGATCTCCGCGGCACCGGGCTGAATTATTTTTTTAATTAGTATTTTTAATTTACTGCGATGATTACAGTTACAGATCGGGTTCTGTGGCGGGCAAATACAATCTTTGGCCCCGTCCTTAAAAAAATCTTTGACTATCCGGTCCTCTAGAGAATGGAAGCTAATGACCGCAAGCCGGCCGCCCGGACGCAGAATCTCCAGAGCCTGCGGTAAAAACTGTTCCAGATTTTCCAGCTCATGATTGACCGCCAGGCGCAAGGCCTGAAAAACTAAAGTAGCCGGATGGCGACGAAAGCGCGGTAATTCCCGCTCTGGGATATATGAAATCCGGAGTATGGCCGAGACAAACGCAGAAGTTTTGAGCAATTTTTGTTTTTGTTTGACAAAATCACTGGGCGCCAAGTCTTGTCGCCAGGTCACAAGGCCATGGGACAGGTGCTTAGCATTGGGGATCTCGCCATACTTCCGGAACATATTGACTAATTCAGATTCCGACCAAGTGAGGATGATTTCCGAAGCGGTCAACTTTTGACCGGGATCAAAACGCATATCCAAAGGACCCTGATCGCTAAAGGAAAAACCGCGGTTGGCCCGGTCTAATTGGTCGGAAGACAAACCTAAATCTATGACTATACCGTCAATGTGGGGAAGAGTATTTTTATATTTACTCCAGATTTCTTTTAAATGAACGTAAGACCGTTTGACTATAATTATTCGATCCTTATTCCTGGCCAGCCTCCTTTGACTGGCCACGACAGCATGGGGATCAATTTCTAGGGCTAACACTTTGCCGCCCGGCTTATTTTTTTTTAATAATTCTTCGCTGTGTCCACCGCCGCCCAACGTGGAGTCAATAAAATTTTGCCCAGGCCGAGGTTGTAAATAATCAATTACCTCTTTGGTCAGGACCGACTGGTGCTGATAATCAGCAGACATAATTAAACTCCCAAACCAACCAGACCTTCGGCAATCTCATTACTGTCTTTTTCGGAAGTACGTTGGTAAAGACTCCATAATTTCTCGTCCCAGACTTCCAAACGATTATACAAACCAGCTACAACTACTTTCTTATTCAGACTGGCAAATTCTTTGAGATAATCGGGCAAAATAATCCGTCCCTGGCCGTCCAGGCGACAATCCATAGCTCCAGCCAGCATCAAACGGGAAAAAGCACGGGATTTAGCTTGGCTGATCGGCAGAGCCGCTAATTTCTCTACTAATTTACTCCACTCTTTGGCCGTATAAATAAATAAACAACTGTCTAATCCCTTGGTAATAACTACGCCAGAGCTTAACAGTTTGCGGAATTTGGACGGCAAGGCTAAACGGTTTTTGCTATCCAAGTTGTATTTGTACTCGCCAATAAACATAATGTCCGGCGCCTAGTTTAAGAGTTTAAAAAGTTATCCACAGGTCAATTTCCTATTTCACCACTTTTCCACACCACAATGGGATTCAAAGACATTATACCCCACGGCAATGGTCTGTGTCAACAAATAACCCCCCGGCACTTATCCACAACTAAAAAACCGCCCCTGGCCAATGATCAAACCGGAAAGGCGGAATAAAAATCAATAATAGATGATAATTATTTTATAATTTTATAACTCTGCCGACGCTTACTAATAGTAATGTCCGCCTTTTGATTATATTTTACTTTTAATACTCTGAAATTTTTTTGTTTTTTTAGCTGAGTAAATATGGAAGCTATTTTTTTATCAATATTTGACGGTGAATAAAAAATACCGGCTACCGGAATTCGAAATTGCCAAGCTACGATATTAATCATGGTAGTAAAAACTTTTACCTGGGTCAGACTAGCACCATCAATAATCAGGCCTAAACCGCCGATAGCTTTCCAGTTTAGTTTGTATCTTTTGAGCAGGTGGTCCAGAAATTTTAAACTGTTATCCTCGCCGCGGGCAATTTCAAAATCCACCAAATATTTAGCCGTTCCTTTTTCCAGGATAAGCCAACAACCGTGATTATGATCCTTGATGTATAAGATGAGAAACATTAAAATAAAACCGTTCCTTTAAAATCCCAGTAGTTCTAACAGCCAATTTTTCTTCGGTGCTGGTATGTTTTGACAAAGTCCCGTGGCGCTGATGCACTGCTGTCCGCTGGGACAACCGCAAAGACTACAGTTGTTGGAAAGGTTACCGCTGGCATCGCAATATCTTGGTTTGACGCTACTGCAGGAATTAAGATTAGTGCGATCGCCGCATTGATTTACGACTTGATATACTTCCAAACCGTTCAGACCCCAAGAACAAGTGCCCGATGGCGTACAAATGCCGTCCATAGTAAAACGCAAATTCAGATAGCCGTCACTGACCATCACCGGCATCTGGTCCGAGCTGATGATGGGATAAGGAGCGGTGCCGGCGGTACTCTGCGCCGCTACCGTGCCAATCAGAACTCCACTCTCCTCTACTTTCATGGGCTGAGCAAAATTATTTGGATACTCGGTGTCTCCCCGATGCACGACAACCATATAGTTTCCATTGGCGGGAACTTTAATCTTAAAGGTCGGAGAATTTCTAGGATCGGTAGCGGACAAAGAGCTACCACGATTCATATAATCCTTGGTCATGACATCGCCCAAAGCACGCGTGCGACCACTGACACCATACATACTGGGCAAATCAAAACCATAACCTTGAACCTCACTATAAATGGAGTTGACGCTGTGTATTAGATTAGTCCAATCCCCACTACTCTGATTAGCGGCATCACTATTCATATTAAAATCAAATTTTTGTAACCAGCCAATGCCGCCGGGTGTTTGGGCGGTGGTGGTGAAGGAATTGTCAGCGGACCAAGCTATGTTTCCGCCGGCGTCAGCCGAACGGACCCGATAATGATAAAAAGATGAGGCCGTCAAACCGCTGATGCTCTGGCTATGATTTAATACTAAAGACGGATCCAAGACAGTATTCTGGCCATAGCTGACGGTCAGGCCGTATTCTATTTGCGAGTTGGCCGCTTCGTTGGTATCCCAGATAATATCGGCACTATTTGTGGTTAAATTACTGGTCAGAACATTGGATATGACCGGGGCTATAATATCGATAGGTGCAGTGGCGGTAGTAAAAGTATAATCACCGGAAACAGCTTCATTGTTACTGGCATCTTTGGATCTAACCCGATAATGATAAGTGGTGTTGGCCTGTAAAGCAGACAAAGTTTGGCTATGGTTCAGTACAAAATTAGTGTCTAAAGTGGTGCTGAAGCCATAGCTGGCAGTCAAGCCGTATTCTATTATTGACGTGGCTGGTTCGTTGGTAGTCCAGCTGATAACAGCACTCTGCTGGCTGATAGATCCAGCCGAAACACCACTGATCTGCGGCGGGATAATATCCCCGGCTCCCGGAGTAATAGTGAACGAAATCAAAGTATCGGCACTATTGATATTTCCAGCTACATCCTTACAACGCACATAATAACTATAAGTACCGGGGCTAAAACTAGCTACTGAGCGCGAACGGTGAATGTTTTTTCCGGTGATGGGCAAATAGTAAGGCATCAGCGGGTAGCTTTGTCCGGCACTTAAGCTATATTTGCAAGTGGCGGCTTCATTGGTACTAAGGCCAAAACGCGTACTCGTGCCCGCCACTACCGAAGCCGCAGGAACAATACTGGAGATCTGCGGCGGCGTAGTATCAATTACAGCGGCGCCAGCATTGATGCTATATCGGATCAAAAAATTATTATCACCCGATGGGACTGTTACATTTGCCGTTTGATTACTGCCTCCCGGCAAAGGAGCGGGTTCGCCGCTCAGATCGTTGGCTGCCCAATAGACTTGATTACTGCTGGGCGGATATAAGTACAAATCATTATTATCTACTCTTTGCTCATCAAAATATAAATTTTCTACCAAAGGTTTAGCGGCCGACTTTATCATATAGGACTCTGTGTTGGCCGGGGCGGTCCACTGCAATTGCCAGTTATTGCCTCCCAGACTCTGCTTCTGCGGAGTGATAAAACCGCCGCCTAATTTATTACGGTTAAGCCAAGTCCAGATAAAATCCTGTGCCGCGATGTCCGATCCTCTCTCATAGGGTTCATACTGCATCATCCGGCAAAACATACCCTGGCCAACTTCCAGAAAAATGGCGTTACCGGTTTGTTGATATGCCCAGCCATAGGCGGCCGGCAGATAGTCGGCGCGTTTAAATTCTTCCGTAACCGACGGAGAACTGGAGGTCACGGGATTGGGATATTGATAGGAGATACGGTAGGGAGTGCGCCAACCGTCAAAAGAGCCATTGCCGGGCACGCGACTATACTTAGTGATTTCCGTAGGCTCAAACTCGGTTTGCCCCAGGAGAAAATCAGACAATTCTTCTACGCGTCCCGGATCGGCGGCATCAGTACCGAGATCGCGCAAGACTCGGGCAGCCTCCCAAGTGCCAAAAGGCACAAAATATTGATGATAAAAACTATTGCCGCGGCCATAAGGACAATCCATATGGCTCTGGGAATACAAAAATCCCCTGTCCATATTGCGGCCGTCATACTTAGTACCGTTACTACAGCCTCCGCCGTCGCGGCTACTTATCAGTTGATCGGTCATAAACCTCAAATACTGCCATTCCCTGGGCAGGTTCAAATATTCGGCAAATAAGGCATGGTCACGATAAGAGTTAGGCCAGCCGCGCAGACCTCCAGATCCAAAACCATAAGTAGAAATTATTCTGTTGCGGGCGCCATATTCCCCATTTTCTCTAAGCGCTATATAATCTGCTATCTCCCGCGTGTCATTATAAAACTCATTTTCGCCGGTCAATAACCAGGCGACTAAGATTGACTGCCAGTGCGAATGATTACGATTAGATTCTAAGGTGTTGCCGCTGATTCCCCCGCCGTTATACCCGCCAACATAATCACCCCAATTCCAAGCATTGGGATTGGAGTTTGGCCAAGTAGCGAGAAGATCGCAATCGTCACAACGCACGGCCGCTTGGTCGGCTTTAAAACGGCTATCATGATAAGCCCGTAAAAACAAACCGCCCTTGCCGGTACGTAAATAATCGAGAAAATATGAAACAGATTTATCCAATTGATTATTACCACCAGTCTTGCCCCAACTTCTGGCTCGCCAGACCACGTCCTTGTTTTCATTCGCTAGCAAGGAATCACGCAAAGGCCGACAGGTTACGGACTGGCCAAAAGCACTGTCGGTAGCGCTGATAAATTGACTAAACTCGGTTTCATCCACCAAATGCTTTGCCCCTAAGATTGAACCGGCTTCGTAATAATGATAATCTGTCGCCCGGCCAAATAAGGGATTGGCTAAAGCCAAAAAAGCACTGTTGTCCGAGGCTACCGGAACAGTATTATGAAAATCAATCATTATTTGCCGGCTATCCCTGGCGCCCCAGGTAAAATAAATCGGCTGATAACTATTGTGCGGGGAAAATATCTGCAAATCCAGGTTGCCGTCTGGGCTAAACTCAAAACCCCCTCCCCAAAACTCCGAAAGATGATTTTGGGCAATAGTGATAGCTCTGTTTTGACCAGTACTTTCGGACAAACGGGCCCAACCGAGAGACCACTCTAAATCGCTCCCTAAACTATGAGAAACACTGGGGCCATTTTTTATTTCCATACCGGTCTGAGTCCCGACTGTAGGAGCGATAACATCCCCATAATCACCGTCTATTTTATTTTTACTATAGGCCTGAAACAAATAAGCCGTGCCGGTACTGAGCGCTCCGCTAAAATTGCCGACATTGGTGGGAAATAAAAATTGCGGCGCGCCAGTCAGATTGGTCGGCAGACGCAGACCAAGGCTACGAAAGGCCTTTTTGCTAAGATCGGAACTGTTGGCATTGCGTAGCGCCAGGTCCATCTTAATTTGAGCGGAATTGCGGAAAAAATGCAGACGCAGAGTATAATACAAATTATGATTTAATCTATCAACAGAGGTCAGAGTACCTATGGCTTTGACTATGGTATGCGCCGGACCGTCTTGTTCTACAGTCACCTGCGGAGCCGGATCGTAAATAGAAGAAAAAGTAGTACCATTATTGTCCAGGAGCCACAAACCGCCGCTATGCCCGGCGGTGATAAAAGACTGACCGTTGACTATGGCGCTGTCTATAACATTGAAATTGCTTTTTTTGATATCAAACTGAGCCACGCCGGTATTGACAGCTATTTTACCGGCCGAAACCATAGCCATAGTATTGTTGGCCGGATTACCGTCATTATCAAAATTGCCACTTCCGTTGGTTAAGGCTATGTTTGTGAAGCTACCAGCCGCTACTGTAGCCTCAGTATCAACCGTTACCCATTGTAGATTTCCAGACTTGGGCCAACGGCGAGTTTCCTTAAACTGGCCTACGGTCACCCCGCTTAACCCCAGCTGACTGACATTAGTCACGGCATATTCATCTTTTAAGGGAATGCCAAAGGTAACAATCTGATTATTCCTATTAGTCCCAGTTACGCCCGAGGGCAATAGCTCTTCGACCGTAACCGGAACACTAAAAGACTGCACGGCGACCTTCTGCGGAATGGACAATAGCTTTAAAGTCTTATAGTTATTAACTACTAATCCAGCTAAAATCAGGGCGGAAGAAACAAAAAGTAAGGCCAAAAAAATCCTTACTCTGATAGACAAAATAGTTTTAGTTGCGGAAGAATTCCTGGCCTTACGTTTCATAGACAAAAATAAAAAAGTTTAGTAAGCAAAAATTGAGAAAACAATTTTCCCCTCCTATAATTTTGTTGTGCCCGGAACTATTTTTTCTTCATCCGGAAAAATGCCCCAACCTGATAAAGCATAGCGATGTAGGCCAATACAATACCGATGTAATAAAATAGCCGATTAAACACACCGCCGAGAGCGGCGCTATGAGCCATAAACATCAAGAGTAGCACCAAAGAGGGAATAGCAATGCCGATGATCAGGGAAAGCGTAGCGACAAAAGCCGAGAGCTCGCTGTATTTGTTTGGTTTGCGGACGCCAAAACCAAAAGGGATATACAGAAAGGCGGTAGCTAGTAGCGGCGCCAAACCGTAATAAGCGCTCTTGTTATCCAGAAAACCATAACTGCCAAACATGTAGGGGACAAATACTAAAAGGATTAGTATTGTCAAAACATTGTATTTACTAATAACCATGTTTTGTTTTTTATTTTATTAATTTAAAAAATATTAAAAATTTCCAGTGGATTTTTCAGACTCTATTATACCATAAAAATGAATTTTAGGAAAACGAAAGCCCCCCACTTTCCGGATGGAAAATGAGAGGCTTTAGATTGGCCGCAGGCAGATACGGTACTGCAGACTGTCGGCGATCTGGTAGATGACGCTCACGAAGTGAGCCGCATAGCAACAGGAAAACCTTATTTTCCTAGTCGCAAAATAATCTTCCACCAGACTCAGGGCCTGCCAATCGCCGCAACACTGTGCGCACAGGACGCACTCCGGCGTCTGGCCATATATGGCGATGGAACCAACCGGATTTTGACCAAGTTCGGCTATGACCAGAGAGATCATCTGTTCGGCCAACTGCTGGCTAGCGGCGCTAAGTGTCGGTTCGCTGATTACCACATGGATCGCCCCTAATTTCAAGAACACCGTTCTCCTAAAGTTTGACACTCCCCTGTTGCTTTGTCAAAAAAATCGCCCAGGCGAGCGATTGATTAATGTTTTATGCAAAAAGGAAGCCGGGTTATTCCTTATAATGTTTGATATTAAAATCGTCGTAGGTATTTTGCCGGAGATCCTTGCTAATATTATCCACCACGACAACTTTGTTGCCCGCCCAAATATCATAAATAAACTTATCGGTGATCTCTAAGCGGTAGAGATAATCACTGCGGGACATAAAAGTATAACGCAATTCATCGGGTATTCCCTCGGCAATCTTTTTCAGATAGCGGTCAAATTGGCTCTTGGATACTTTACCCACGATCAGCACGTCGGTTGGTGCCTGGGTCTTGGTCAAGACGCCGGTAAAAATCAACAAATTCAGGCCGGGAATCCTGGACATATGGTGGGCGATTTTCATCTCCTCCAAGGCCAAGGCCTTAAAGACTAGATTTTTTATTTCCGGCAATAAATCAAATTTTTGGTTGCATAAATAATATTTTTTGCCGCCGTGATTTTCTGATTTGACAAAACCAAACTTTTCCAGATTGGCCAGCTCACGCCTGGCGGAGTTCAACTGCAAGCCTAATTTGCGGGTCAACTCCCGGACAAAGTATTTTTCCTGGCCGTGAATACAAAAAAACTTGAGAATTTTTGTTCTGGCCTTTGAACTAAAAATTTGTTCAAGCATAGAAGACGTTTATTTACTTGAGAAGCTAAATATAGTATAATATTATTTGATATAAATGTAAAATGGCGGTTTTACAAAACCAGAAAATCTTCACTTACGACCCCGTCCATGCCCGAGAAATATCCGAGAATTATTTGAGCGAATACACGGAACGCGGGCAGCTTTTTATCGTCCTAGAAACTCCCCAACATAATAAAATAAACCAACAGCCGCTGATTGACGAATTTATCCAAAAAACGGCTAATTATTTTGATATTCTCAAAGAGGAAAATCCGGAAAAACTCCTGGAACAAATACTCCAAAAAATAAACCAATTTCTGCCGCTGATGGCGGCGGAGAGCAAAATCCGCAACTGGCTCTCCGGTCTGGCCATTTCCGTGGGCATAATCCACGAAGATTGGATCTATCTGTCCTGCCTGGGCAATATCAATGCCATCAATTTCCACCACAACCAGATTGTGACTCTGACGCAAAAAGGCCAACCAATCAGTCCGACTAAAATATTTGCCGATCTTTCCAGCGGACAAATGAGCGAAGGCGACGCCCTGATCGTCGCCACCGATTCCCTGTTCGACTATATCTCACTGGAAAAAATCCGACAGATTATCAAGCAATATACGGCTGAAGCCGCGGTACGCAAAATCAACAGCCTGCTGGAAGGAGTGCCCGATTTCGTTACTTTTAATGCTTTACTCATAAAAAAACCCGGCCTCGCCGATATGGAACTGGCAGTAGCTAAAACCAACAACGAGGACGAAGCCGAGTCAGACACGGAGTTGCCCAGCCAGGGCACTATCTTTGCGCCCGATAATACCCCCAAAAACTTTCGCGCCCGCACGCCGCAGCTTAAATCCAAGCTGGTCGTGGATCCGCGCGGTTTTAATAATTTCAGTTTTTTTAGAAAAGTGGGGCGGATTTTAGCAGCCATCGGTTTATTTTTTAAATTAGTTTACGTTTCGGTGGCGGCCCTAGTCCGGGCCGTAAAAAAGGCGGCGTTATTTATCTTTTCCAAAAATTACCGTCGCCGGCAGGAAAACCGCAGCTTAGAAAATATCAGTCGCTTGGGAGAGCAGAAGATAAATTGGTGGCAACAGCTCAGCCTGCTAAAAAAAATATCTTTGCTGACACTTTTGGTAATCGCTCTGATTTTTTTGCAAAGTTTAGTTTTTTCTACTCAGAACAAAGCTGAGCAAAACAAAGATCAATCCTATGACCAGCTGATAGTCGATGTTAATCGTCTGATGGGTGAAGAAAAAAACGCCCAGGAAATACTGAAGGATGAAATCGCGGCCGAAAAAATATTGGTTGAAATCCAGGATAAGCTCAATCGGGCTACTCCCCGGTCAGCCCAACAGCAACAGGAAATCAGCGCCTACCAGGAAAAAATATCGCACGAATTAAACCAAGTCCGCCATATCCACGAAGTGCCCGCCGTGGCTCTGTCAGAAATAGCCGATTTAAGCACTAAATTAGTATCCGCCGAGCAAATCGTCCAAAAAAACGGTGTTTTTTATATCCTAGATTTAAATCTGCTCTACCAGTGGAGCCCACCAAATAATTTTGAACAGATCGCGACTTTTGAAAATAGCCGTCTGCTTAGTGACTGGCCAAATAAAAATAAACTGCTGGTCGGCAATGATAAACAATTCTACATTTTTGACCTGGACAGCCACCAGCTCAACCAAAATCCGATCAACAAAGTCGCGGCGAATAATGATATCAAAGACATCTCCGTCTACGGCGACAATCTCTATGTCCTAGATACGCAGGCCGGACAAATTTTCAAATACCCCCAGAGCGGCGATAGCTTTGGTAGCGGCCAGGCCTGGCTGAAAACAAAACAAGACCTGAGTCAAGCCAGCAGTATTGCCATAGACGGTAATCTCTATATCGTGGACAATCAGGGAAATATCAAGAAATACCTCAAAGGTGATCTGCAGGAATTTGACTACCACCAACCCCGACCAATAATCGGACCCGGAGCGATCATCAAGACGTTCAGGGATTCACAGTATCTCTATATTGTTGATCCTTACAATAAGAGGGTAATTATACTGGATAAAAACGGCCAGATCAAAGAACAATGGACTTCGGCCAGCTTTGATAAATTAACCGACCTGGCTGTAGATCTGGGTGAAAAAGTAATCTACCTCCTCAACGGCAATCACCTCTATCTCCTACCCGTCAACCAAACGACTAACTAGATTTTGCTAAAAAAAATACCCCCTCGGTCGCTTTTGCGACACCTTCCCTAGTTTTATGGAAGAAAGAGAGGGTGTATTTTTTTATTTCAAAGTGACAGTAGCGCCGGCCTCGGTCAATTTCTTTTTGATAGTTTCGGCTTCATCTTTAGTAGCTCCTTCTTTGACCATCACCGGGGCACCATCGGCCATATCCTTAGCTTCCTTCAGACCCAGTTGGGTAACTTCGCGGATGGCTTTGATCACATTGATCTTGGTAGCACCGGCAGTAGTCAACTCCACATTGAAGCTGGTTTTTTCCTCGGCGGCTTCAGTCGGAGCACCGGCCGCGGGCGCCATAGCCATGGCCATCGGGGCGGCGGCGCTGACGCCAAACTTGTCTTCCAATAGGGAGACGAGCTCGGAAAGATCTAGCACAGACATCTGCTCTATCTCTTCCACGATTTTCTTGAATTTGGCGGGCACTTCTACATTCTTTTTCTCTTCAGACATAATATTTATTTATTAATTATTGATTAATTAAATTTTATTGATTAATTTCGCCCAAAGGGCGATTTGCCTTTGGCGGAAATTAACTCTTTTTCTCTTTGATGGCGCTCAGGGCATAAACCAGTTTACGGGTATTGCCACTCAGTACTTGAACCAAACCACTGATCGGAGCATTGATAGTGCCGACCAATTTAGCCAGTAATTGCTCGCGGCTGGGCAGTGTGGCTAAGCGTTTGACCATGTCGGCCAAGACAAACTTGTTTTCCAAAATACCGCTACCGAGTTCCAGAGCTTCATTTTCCTTGGCATACTTATTGATTATCTTGGGCCCGGTTACCTCGTCTCCATAAGACAAAGTTACGCCGACAGAACCACGTAAGTTGTCCAAAGCCTCGGCTTCACCTAGTTCTTTGGTAGCCAACTGTAAAATGGTTTTTTTGGCGACCAAATACTCTGCTCCACCCTGCTTTAACTCACGACGCATTTTTTCTACGGTTTTGACGTTTAACCCCTTGTCGGAACTAAAAACCACGGCCTTACTTTTGGCTATTTTTTCCTTGATATCCTCTAAAACCTTCTTTTTTTGGGCTTTACTTTTTGGCATATATTTAATAAAAAACTGCGACTTTCACCGCAGACAGAGCCAAAATATGGCTATTTTCCTCGGTAGGATTTATCCCTCGACTTCGCTCGGGACCTACTGTCTACGGCTATATTTAAATTATGGCTATATACTAGCGGAAATGTGGAATGCTGTCAAGTGTTTAGGCAAATGAAAGAGCCGGAACCACAGATGATCTCGGCTCAAAGAGTGGACGCCGGGCGAACTCCCTCTATATGAGAGGGGAAACTCTCCAACTCTCGGAGATGGAGGTAACTACCACGGCGTCCATAAGAGTACTGTTAATAAACGTAAATTACCACAAAAAATCTAATGTGCCAACAGTTATAGCGGCCGAAGCTGGCCTTATTTTGTCATTCCCGCGCAGGCGGGAATCTAAAAGTATTATCATATCACTTAGCCTGTAGATTCCCATTTTCATGGGAATGACAGACAAGGCATACGGCCAGCTTCGGCCGCATCAAAAAATATCAAGGCAAATATTTTTTCTTGTTGGCTAAATGTTCCTCGTAGGTCTTGCTATAAATCACCGTGCCGTCTTTGGTGGTCAGAAAATAATAATAAGGATTATCGGTCGGGTAAATCACTGCTTTGATGCTGTCTAAACCCGGGTTGCCGATCGGCCCGGGTGGCAAGCCTTTAAATTTATAGGTATTGTAGGGTGAATCCACCTGCACATCATCGCCTGTGGGCTGGACCAAGCCTTTGCCGGTAATAAAATTAATTGTAGCGTCGGATTGCAGGCCGATCCCATTTTGCAGACGCTTAATAAAGACATCGGCAATCATTTTTTTATCGGCTTTGGCCGGCACCTCTCTTTCTACGATTGACGCCAAAGTAATAACCTCAAAAATTGTTTTATTTTGTTTCCTTATTTCCGCTCTTAACTCCGGGTCCAATTGGCGGCCGAAATCATCCAGCATCTTATCGATCAAATCTTTTTCTGTGGTTTGCTCGTCGATAAAATGAGTATTGGGAAAAAGATAGCCCTCTAAACTGGCCGTCGCCGGCGCCTCAGCTAAAAAATCATATTGCTCCTGCCAGTCCTGTTTATGGGCAGTCCATTTTAAAAATTGGTCATAATCAAAACCATTTTTCTGCAACAGATCTTTTAATTCCGCTCGTCCCCTGTCCCAGCCCTCAATGAAAGTAAAAGAGGTTTGCCGGTGGCCAGGGCCCAGCAATAAAATATTTACCAGCCGACGGACGGATACATGGGCCGGGATAACATAACTGCCGGACTTGATGTGCGTACCGGCCTGTTTGAACCAAACCCAGCTCTCAAAAATAAATTTATTTTGGATGATACCCTGGCTATAAAAATCGCGACTAATCTCGTGCACCCCCTGACCGCTGGCGACGACGACGGTTTGTTGCTCATTCAGTTTGTTGCCCCGGATTACTCCTCCGCTCAGCCAGATTGCCCCGGCCAGCAACGCGATAAATAATAAAACGATTATTTTTTTCATAAATTTAAGGAAGTAATAAGACCGTTATTCCCAGAATCAAGGTATAAAAAGAAAACCAATAAAAATAATCCCGATTCATAATTGACCGCAACCAGGATAAAGCCAGGAAACTAACCAGGGCCGTAAGCGCAAAACCAAAAATCATGTAGGGATGAAAAACCAAAGTGTTCTCAGACAAGATAAAAGCTCCGATGATAGCCGGTATGGCTAAGATAAATGAATATTCAAACGCCTCTTTTTTATTTAATCCTAAAATCAAGGCTAGGGCAATGACGCTACCGCTACGCGATAGTCCGGGCAACACGGCCAGACCCTGCATCAGTCCCAACACTACCGCCAAAGTCAAATTCATCTTTTTAGCTCCCTGACAAAACTTGGTAGCCAGGACCAAAATACCGGTAACAATAAAGAAAACAGCAACACTGTGCGGTTGCCGGAAAGCGTCCATGCGGTCATAAAAAAAATAGCCGATCAGCGCCGTGATAGCGGTGCTAAGTATGATATACCAGCCCCAGCGATGATGCTCACTATTTTGGTCCGGGCGTCCAAAAAAATCTCTGGCCACCGACCGGATTTCTTTGCGGAAAAAAATCAGTAGAACCAGCAGACTGGCCAGGTGCAAAAAAATGTCAAAACCCAAACTGGCTTCTTTGATGGCTAGCCATTTTTCCCACAAAATTAAATGTCCGGAACTGGAGATGGGTAGCCACTCAGCCAAACCCTGGGTAATGCTCAAAATAATAGTGTCAAAAATATTCATTGTCCAATTATTCTATTATTTGATATAATACCTATAAATAAATATATGGAATATAAACTCATTCTCATACCGCTGGCCGTGCTCGTCATCAATCAGGCTATCAAGATGATCATTGAACTGGCTAAAGGAAGTCTGACCTGGCCTTCACTACTGAGCTATGGAGGTATGCCGTCCTCGCACTCGGCTTTAGTAACCTCCTTGGCGACTGTCATGGCTTATTACCAAGGACTAAATTCCGCCGAATTTGCCATGTCCATTATCTTGGCGCTGATAGTCATGCGCGATGCCTCCGGCATCCGCTGGCAACTGGGCAACCAGGGGCGCACTATTAATCAACTGATCAAAGAGCTGCCGGACGACCGGGAATACCATTTTCCAGTGCTGAGCGAAAAGTTTGGACACAAAAATACCGAAGTACTGGTAGGCATCTTACTGGGCCTGGTCCTGACGATAATCATCATTAATATCCTGCCCTAAAAAATGAATAAAATCAAATTAAGGGCCTGCCGGTCATCTCCGGCGGTTTTTTTAAACCCATAATTTTTAAAATGGTTGGCGCGATATCGGCTAACACTCCCACCGGCGTGACATGACTCAAATCAGTTCCCATTGTCCCCACCAGAACACTTTTGCCGGCATAATCCTGCCCGATGACAAAGAGGGGCACGGAGCTGTTTGAATGTTCCTTATCTATTTCGCCGGTCTGAATATTGTACATATTTTCGGCGTTGCCGTGGTCAGAGGTAACCAAAACTAAACCGTCATAAGACAGAGCTGTATCGACGATGTCACCTACAAGGGAATCTAACAATTCCACCGCTTCCACCGTCGCTTCGATATTGCCGGTATGTCCGACCATATCCGCATTGGCATAATTGATCACGATAAAATCATAAGTACCCTCCTTGATAGCCTCGGTGACGCGAGCCGTGATTTCCCGGGCGGACATGGCCGGTTTTTGGTCATAAGAGATGACCTGGGGCGAAGGAATAAGTGCCCGGTCCTCTCCCGGATATATCTTTTCCTGACCGCCGTTGAAAAAATAAGTGACGTGAGCGTATTTTTCCGTCTCGGCGATATGAAACTGCTTTAAGCCAGCTTCCGATATTACCCGAGCTAAAGGAAACTCCACATGCAAAGGCGGAAAGGCCACTTCCACTGGCAGGTCTTTTTCATATTCAGCCATAGTGACCAGCAATAAATCCTTAAAATAGGCGCGCGGGAATTTTTCAAAACCTGGTAAAACCAGGGCCTTACTCATCTGTCGCGCCCGGTCGGCACGAAAATTGAAAAATATAACCGCATCTTGGTCGCAGATAGTGGCTCGCGGCTCACCGGCGGCATTGGTAATCACTACCGGTTCAAATTCTTCATCGTAAACTTTTTTGGCGTAGGAATCCTGAATCGCTTGGAGCGGATCAGTAAACTTGTGCGACGCCTGCCCGTCCACTATGGCCCGAAAAGATTTTTCGGTCCGATCCCAACGGTTGTCCCGGTCCATGCCCCAAAAGCGTCCAGCCACAGTCGCGATCTTGCCCACGCCCAAGGCCCTGATTTTTTCCTCCAGCTTATCCACAAAATTTAGTCCGCTATTAAAGGGCGTATCGCGTCCGTCCAAAAAGACATGGATAAAAACATTTTTAATTTTTTGCTGCTGGGCCAACTCCAGCAAAGCATAAAGATGCTCATTATAACTATGCACTCCGCCGGAAGAAACCAGACCCATCAAATGCAAAGTGCTTTTATTTTTTTTAACATGATCACAGGCCTTCAAAAATGCGGGATTAGTAAAAAAATATCCGTCCGTAATCGCTTTGGTGATACGCGTCATATTTTGATAAGCCACTAAACCGGAGCCGATCGACAGGTGTCCTACCTGGGAATTACCCATTTCCCCCCAGGTCAATCCCACCGCTTCTCCCGAAGCCGCCAGAGGCATGATCGGATAGTTGGAAGCATACTTATCAAAATTAGGAGTTTTAGCCAAAGAAATAGCATTGGCCCGCGAAGGAGGAGCAATACCAAATCCGTCTAAAATTATCAGCACTACCGGCTTAGGTCTAGTCATGATTATTTTTTTATTAAACTCTGGCCGGTCATTAGCTTGGGTTTGGAGATCTTCAGTATGTCCAGGATAGTCGGTGCGATACTGGCTAGACGGCCTTTATTTTTTAATTTGTATTTTTTTTGATTGGTGATAAGTATAAAGGGGACGGGATTGAGAGAGTGTTCGGTATCGACCTCACTGGTTTTAACATCGATCATTTCCTCGACATTGCCGTGGTCGGCGGTAATGATCAATGTTCCTTTTTTAGACAAAATAGTCTTTGCCAGCTCACCCAAGGATCGGTCCAATATTTCAATGGCTTTGACCGCCGCCAACATGTTGCCGGAGTGTCCGACCATATCAGGACTGGCATAATTTATCGTCACAAAATCATATTTTTCTTTAGTGATCGCCTGTATCACATAGCGGGTGATTTCCCGCGTACTCATGGCCGGCGCCTGATCATAGGAATCCACATTTTTGGAGGGAATATTGACGCGAGTCTCACCGGCAATAGAATGATCGTAGCCGCCGTTGAAAAAATAAGTGACGTGAGCATATTTTTCCGTTTCGGCGATGTAAAGTTGACGCAAACTATGCAGAGCCATGGGCAAAGTATCGGCGATATCAATACTGGGGTAAGCGGTGATGATATGATCCAGATCCGGGCCAAAATCGGTCAGGGTGACAAACAAAAGATTTTTGGGCAGATGCACGCGCCGGAAGGATCCGGGGTTTCTGGTTTCAAAATCTTTTTGGGCAAAAACCTTAGCCAGTTGCCGAGCGCGGTCCGAACGTAAATTAAAAAATACCAAAGCATCATTTTCGGAGATACTGCCAATCGGCTGACCGTTTTTGACCACGACCGACGGCTTGATAAATTCATCGCTCTCACCGCGGTTATAAGCCTGGCTAACGGCATCTATGCCGCTTTTAACATAATAGCCCCTGCCCAAAACCAAGGCGTTGTAGGCCAGTTTGGTGCGATCCCAGGCCTTTTTGCGGTCCATAGCATAAAAGCGACCCATGACAGTGGATATCCGGACGCGGCCGTTGTTAAAAATAGTTTTATACTGGCTGAGCAGTTTCAGGGCGGCAAAACGCGGACTGTCCCGGCCGTCGGTAAAAAGATGTAAATAAATTTTTTGCTTGGTCTTGCTCAAGAAAAAACTAAGCAGGGATAAAAGATGATCGTTATCGGCATGAGGACTGGAACCATCCGAAAGCAATCCCATCAGATGGACGTCCGATTGGCAATCCTCCACCTGCTTCGCGGCCTGTAAAAAAGCGGGATTTTTATAAAATGTCCCATTGCTGATGCTCTTGGAAATAATCACCGCATCCTGCTCAACCACCCGGCCGGCACCGATGTTCATGTGCCCGGCCTCGGAATTTCCCGGTTGTCCCAGCGGCAAGCCGACGTCCCGGGAAGAAGCACTTAATTTGGCATGAACATATTTTTTATTCAGACAATCCATGACCGGTGTCTTGGCCTGACCTTCAGGGTTGCCTTTTTTTTCGACGCTGACTCCGTAGCCATCCAGGATAGCTAAAACCAGCGGACAATAGGGACGGGAGGATGGCTTTGTTTTACGGCTGGGCATATTGCTCTTACTTTAATTGTTCTTCGATGTTTAACAAGCGATTGTATTTGGCGATCCGCTCACCGCGGGAAGTAGCTCCGGCTTTGATATATTCGGCATTGACGGCTATTGCCAGATCGGCAATCGTGGTATCAGTAGTCTCCCCGCTACGGTGGGAAACTGCGATCTCATAATTGTTCGCCTGGGCTAATTTGATTGTCTCTAGGGTTTCGGTCAGAGTACCGATCTGATTCGGCTTGATCAAAACAGTATTGGCCACAGACAAAGATATACCCTTAGCCAGACGATCTTTATTGGTCACAAACAAATCATCGCCGATCAGGCGGATATGATTGGCCCGCACAAAATGATCACTGCTTATCCTCTGCCAACCCCCCCAATCTTCTTCGGCCAGAGGATCTTCCAAAAAGCGCACTGGATAAACCTCCATCAGATCGACATAATACTCAATCATCTCGTCGGTAGACAAACGGCGCTTATCCAAATTTAATTTATAAATCCGCTCCGCCTCGTTGTAAAAAACAGAAGAGCCCGCATCCAGCCCAAAAAGAATATCTTCACCCAAACGCAAACCGCTACTCTCCACGGCCTGCTGGAGCAGATCCAGCACTTGGCGGTGCGACTCAAAATTTGGCGCGTAGCCGCCTTCATTGCCCAGATCCGTATCCAGACCCAGTCCGGACAGCAAAGAGCCCAGACTCTGAAAAACCTCGCTGGCTTGGCGCAATCTCTCGCCAAAAGTGGGAGCGCGATGCGGCACGATCCAAAATTCCTGAATGTCCAGATTAGTGCTGGCATGTTTGCCGCCGTTAACCACGTTGACCAGCGGCACGGGTAGCTTATATTTCTTTTCGGACGGATCATAGAGGTGGCGCAAATATTCATACAAGGGTAATTTAGCAGTCAGAGCTCCGGCCTTGGCTACGGCCAAAGATACGGCTAAGATGGCGTTGGCACCTAGCCGGTTTTTATTTGGCGTGGCGTCCAGCTCGATCATCAGGTCGTCAATTTTAGACTGCTCGGTGGCTTGTAAACCCTTTAATTCCCTATTTAATAACCCGTTGATGTTTTCTACGGCCTGGAGCACCCCTTGGCCGTGGTAACGGGCCTGATCGCCGTCGCGCAGTTCGCAGGCTTCAAATTGGCCGGTAGAAGCCCCGGATGGTACTGCCGCGGTAGCAGTCAGACCGTTACCCAGCTCTACAGTGGCCTGCACTGTCGGTTTTCCCTGCGAATCCAGTATTTCCAAGGCGCTGATTTTTTTTATTTTGTCAGGCATTTTTTCTTTGTCATTCTAAATTTATTTCAGAATCTGGCTTTTTTTAAAAGCGCTACTTTTCTACTTTTTTAAAACCTCTAAAGACGGCAAAGGAGCTCCTTCTAAAAAAGTGAGCATGGCGCCGCCGCCGGTAGAAACAAAGCTAAATTTATTTTGCAGTTTTAATTTATTGACCATGGCTACAGTCTCGCCGCCGCCGATAATCACTTCGGCTTTGAATCTGGATAAGGCCAATAACATAGTACGCGAGGCGACCATAAACTTTTCATTTTCAAAATAACCCAAGGGGCCGTTCCAGACAATCACTTTCTGTTTTTTTAAAATCGCCAGATAATTTTTGACTGTCTGCGGACCCAGATCAGCGATAAAATATTTTTCCGGCACCTGATTGGCCTTGACCGCCCGTCCGCTCCGAGCTCCTAAACTCTGGGCCACCACCACATCAACGGGCAAGTGCACCCGGGGGCCGGTCAGTTTGCGGGCGGCCGCTAAACCGTCGTCGTCTACCAGCGACCGACCGATATCGTGGCCGCGCGCCTTGAGCATAGTGTTGGCCAGAGCGCCGCCTAAAAATACCTGGCCGCGCGATACAAATTTATTGATTAATTTAATTTTAGTGGAGATCTTGGCCCCGCCAAAAATGACGGACAGCTGGCGGCGCGTATTTAATACTTTGGTCAAATATTTGATCTCATCCTGCAACAGCAGGCCGGCGTAAGACGGTAAATACTTGGTAATCATATACATGGAAGTATCCTGACGGTGAATATTGCTGAAAGCGTCGTTGACATAAATATCGGCCAGCTGGGCCAATCTCTTGGCCAGCACCGCACAGTCCAGCTGTTCGCGGGGCTGAAAACGGATATTTTCCAATAGTGCCAATTGACCCGCCGACAGAGAACGACTCTGATCGGCCAGTTTGATCCAATCATGCTTCCAAAGCGGTACCGGTTGTTTTAATCTCCGGCCTAAATACCTTGCCACCGGTCGCAGACTCAAAGCCGGCACCACCCGACCCTGAGGACGACCCAAATGAGCGACCACGATGACTTTGGCACGGTGGCGCAATAAATATTTTATGGTCGGCAAAGAGCGCTCTATCCGCCAGGCATCGGCGGCTAAAACCCGTCCCTGCTCCAAAGGCACATTTAGGTCCAGCCGCAATAAAACTCTTTGGCCGGCGATCTTTTTGACGTCTTGTACTTGGCGCAAAGTCATAAAATCATTCGGTCACGGGAGCGGGCGGTGTCATAGGCCCGGTGTCCAATATTATATTTGACGGTAATTGGTCAGCACGGTCCGCCTGATTTTGTTCGGGAATAAAGATGGACTGTACTGCCGGCAATTTGCTCAAATCGCAAAGACTGGCCGTCGGGATTTGAGCCAGGATATTGCCGCTTATCTCAAAAATCTGGGAGCCGATATCCAGCGAAACTCCGAGTTGCGCCAGACGGTCAACTGTGTCGGTAGCCAGAGGCATGCGGTCAAAAGAGATGAAGGCGCCAATTAGAGAAGTATCGGCATCTAAATCCAACACTGATTGGTCGATTACCGCCGAGCGACATTTGACTACCCGGCGCAAATTTTGGCTCTGATTTCCGCTATGGTCCAGCCAGAAAAAAACAGCGGCCACGGCCACTAAGATAACAACGCTAAAAGCCAGAGAATGTGATATTTTCATATTTTTGAAAAATTAAAATCTCTCTGATATTATAACATTTTTTATAAACTTTGGGAAAATAAAATAAGGTTTTAGCTCTTGACTTTTATAAATAAATATGTTAATATAGACAGTTACGCTAATTTACTGGCTTATCTCTGCCAATAACGTTAGTAACTGGTTCCTCCAAATGGAAAGGTATGGTCATGAAAAAGTCTCCACATTCCATTTCCCTCGGCGAAATCACCGCCATACATTTCAGCGTCCTCGGCTTCTACGCCAGCATCATCTTCGTACTCTCCTGGCTGATCGCGCCGATCTTCGGATGGATCTACAGGGTTCACTGCGGACGCGGCCGCCTTGTTTTTCCGGCGGCACTCGGGCTCTTCCTGGGCGGTTTGATCATTTGGTTCTCAGCTGCCGCCAGTCTCACCCCGAGTTGGACATGGCGTCTCCTGCTGACGGCCAGCACTCCCTTGCTCTTCCTGATCGGCGCGCTGGCTTGTGAAATCGCCGATCGGATCTTGCGAATCAAGTATCATAACCACACCGACGACGATGGTCAAGCGCCTACTGACCGACCTCCAGCTCGCTGGTGGCGACGTCTGACCAGACAACGCGACCGCCAGTCGCACCTGTTGTTGCAGTCTGCCTGAGCAGAACCTGCGCCAAAAAAAGACCCCTGCTTTCTATGACAGAAAGTGGGGGTCTTCATTTTTAAATTATACTTTTTACAGGTTTAAATCTATACCACTACTATGAGCCGGCTCATCATTTGGCGTGCCTTTGCAGGCCTTGCGGTCGGTATTCCAAGCGCTCCAGACCGTCCTTTTGGCATTATTATAAGTCTTGCGGATGGCGGTCAAGGAGCTGTTATAGGCCTTCCACGCGGCGCGCAAAGCAGTCCGGCGGGCAGTGCGGTCGGTCAGGGCCCAAGCAGACTTGAGCGCATCACGGCGGGTAGTCAAGCTGGCTTGGGTAGAAGTGCTAAAAGCCTGCGTAGCGGCAATAATCGCATTATCTCTTTTGTCCACGGCATTTTGGACGCAAGTGGGATCAAAGGTGACGGCATTTTTCGGCGCCTTGATTTCTTTGCGGATGGGCTCGGTGGAAGTGCTGGTGCTGGTGCTATGCTCGTTGTCGGCATAGATCGGTGCCAGAGCTAAGAGCACTCCCGCTAGCAAAAACAATGAGAGTAATTTCTTCATATTTTTGTGTTAATTTTAATTAATAAATATATAATTAATTTATAATTATATTTATACCATGCGATATTAAAGAAAAAAAGTTACAAAAATATATACCCGTTAGATTATATTGTACTATAATCAAAAGAAAGCCTCTAAATATTGACAATTTTAATAAATGTGATAGTTTGATTTATTATGTCGTACAATCCGTACCAATAATGGGGGTGAGAGTAACATGAAAAAAGCTCTGACGTTGGCAGAATATGCGCGTCTCGGAATGGAGAAGCGAAACAAGTGTCGTCGTTGCGGGGCCTTACTCACTGCAGGCATGATGCGGCACGAGGACCATGCCAGTGGCTGGAAAGTCAAGGGACTGATGGGACTGCAGTGGCTATGGTTTCACTGCAAAGAATGTCATTACGACACTTCGTTTCAGACCATCGGCATTAGTAGGCCGTACCCCACTTTGTAAACTACGCTATCAGCAGATAGCAAAGCCCTTGCGGTCTAGTATCGCACGGGTTTTTGTTTTCAGTTAAAGACTATAGTAATTAATTTTTCATCGTCATACTCCCGTTGGCAGGTACCCAATTCTTCGGACACTTTTTACTCAACTTCAACCTTTGGCGAATTGGGCGTAAAACTTGGTTGGCGGCATACTTAAGGTCGTGTGGATTCTTAAGTTGTTGTAATAGTATATCTGACGGTAAACAGCTTCACAGAGATGATTCTCGGTTTCGAATCTGTTCGGACTGCCTAGCTCCAACTTGAATTGCGAGTAGAACGATTCCTGGTAGCCGTTCTGCCAGGGCGATGACTTACGGCTCATAGAGACAGTTACTCCGAGTTTAGCGAGAAAATCAGCATGATCTTCTGATCTGTATTCCAAGCCCTGATCAGAATGGAAATATTGAGGCAATTGGCCTCTTTTTTTGATGGCGTCTAAAAGAGCTGATTTAACCAGATAACGGCTATGCCACTTGGAGATTGAAAAGCCGATTACTTCCTTGGTGAAAAGATCAATAATAGTGGCCAGATAGATGAAAGAACTCTTGTATCTAACATATGTGAAATCTCCGGCCCAGGCAAGGTTAGGTTCTTTGACTTCGGCTTCAGCTACTTCGTTTTTGTATATCGCTTCAGGCAATCTGATGTCACCTGGCTTGAAAAACTTCTTGTTTCTGGATATTTTAGGCTTTAAACTGAATTTCTTCATTAGTCTCAGGGCTTTCTTCCGGTTAACGCCTAAGGCGATGGCAATGCGCTTGTGGCCGTAGCTCGGATTGGATTCAATTGTTTCCCTGATCTTGATTTCATAGTATTCGTCGCTAATTTTTCTCTTGGATTTGTAGTACAGTGTTGATCTGGCGATGCCTAATTTGCGAGCCAGTACTGTTTTGCTGGGTAGGCGGATGCTTTTCTCGCTAGCCATGGCCAAACACCTGATCTTAGCGATTTTTTTTCCCACGCTCGGAATCAAGCAATAGCTGGCCGATGATTTGTTTCAGGGCTTCATTTTCCCTTCTAAGCTTGGACATCTCCAATGTTCCAGGCTCAGTCCTACCCTTGGCGCCAATCCAGTTGTAAATGGCGTTAGTACTGACGCCGAATTCCACGGAGGCTTCTTTGACGGTCATGCCGTCATTTTTTATCTTATCAATGATCCTGTCCTTAACGTCTGGGTCTATTTTTCTGTGCATAATTTTGACTGCAATTTAGGTTAGTTAATTATATTCTAACCCATTGTCGCCAATTGAGGAATAACTGTCCGAATTTCTGGGTACCTGCCACTTCTTTCTTGCTAATCACTCCCTTAAACCAAGCACCGAGACCCAAAAGAAATGGACCAAGTGCAGCTCCAATCAGAGTTTGCCATTTTAATAAAAATTCCGTCATAAATATACACTCACCGGCGACCTAAAGGCCGCCGCTTAAAAAATAAACTACTAATCAATGGCGTAATCATTTTTAACTTTTAACCAATCAATGATTTCTTTTTCAATCTTTTTGGGAAAATTTGGGTTTTCTTTCAATATTATTTTTGCTAGACTATCAAGTCCATAATATTTTTCAAGAAACATATAACCAGTTTTGGTTAAGGTGCTTTCACCCGATTCTAATTCCCATATAAAATCTAACAACTTTTTTTTATCCAAAAAATCACTCACATAAGACTGGCCATCTTTTTTGTAATTACATACACCTAAAATTTTTCCCTCAAAAGACTTAATTATGTTATCTTTATCATTCATATGTTTATTTAAGATTACTAATTCTTTCTAAATAGCTTCCAATTTTATTAATATTCTCAACTCTATAAAATGTTTTTAGTACGCCGTTAGAATCTAGTATGGCTGACAAATTGTTGTTAACATTATAATATACTCTGTCTGCGCCTTCTTTAAAGATGTTAGTGTATCCACTTTGAATAAAATCATTTGCTTTTTGGTAATATTGATTAATATTCTTAGCGCCTACTTCGCCGCCGTGCTTCTCAAAATGATCGATTAAGTTTTTAGCACTATCATAAACCTTACCAGGACTCCAACCTTGACCAGATGTCAACAATCTATTTGCTTTATCTAATTGATTACAAAATGCTATACATGTGGTACCAGCTCCTCCTAGATACTCCATACTCAAAGCTGTAAGGCCAGCTGACGCACCGTAAGCTACTAAACCACTTCCTACACTAACTACTGCTCCGGTAGCGTAAGGATGGTCCATAGCGATCTTAGCAACGCCATTATTATCATACATATATTGAGCGGCTTGACCTAGTTCTACTTGAAAGCCTGACCATGATTGTCCATGACCTAGGGTTGATATATTACCCCAGATAAATTCTTTCCACCAATTACCGTCAGGATCAACTAATATTACTGGATTATTCTTGGAATAAGCATAGCTGTTTAGGTTTTGAGGGTCAGATAGTATATCAGCCAATTCTTGTTTGGATAGGACTTTTAGTTTATTTGGAGAGTGTAATACTAATACTACTGGCTCTACAGCATAAAACCTCGCCGTATTATTATCTAAATATCTTGCTCCATAGTACTGAAGACTAGACTCATCGTCATACTCTCGTCCCGTGAAGGTTGCTTGCACTACACCTGCTCCATCCAAAATGCGACAAATGCGACAGTACAAAGGGGGTTTGAAAAGTGTCGCATTTTGTTAAATTTATCAAAGAGTAAACCTTGACGGATTAAGGTATTTATACCCTAATATAGTTTCACTGATTACTAGCTGGACTTCCCCCACCCCTGCGGTATCATCCGTCTGAACAAGCTAAGTATAGCAAAAAATCATGAAAAAAGCAGTGTTATACGCTCGGGTAAGTTCTGATATCCAAGCCAAGGAAAGAACCATAGAAAGCCAGATTTTAGAGCTTAAAAACCAAATCAAGAAAGCTGGCCATAAGCTAGTCAAAGAGTACGTGGATGATGGCTATAGCGGAGCGATGTTGAGTCGGCCAGCCATGGATAAGTTACGAGTGGATATCAGAACTGATTTGTTTGACACAATTTATTTTCACAATGCCGATAGAATAGCTAGAGACGTTACTTACCAAAATATCATTATTGGTGAGATCCTACGCTACAAAAAGCAGATTATTATAAACGGAGTAGACTATATTCATAACCCAGAAAACAAGTTTACTTTAACAGTACTAGGTGCCGTAGCAGAACTAGAAAAAGCTAAAACTTTAGAAAGAAGTATGCGCGGACGGCAGTATCGCCTAAAACAAGGTTACCTTATGAGTAACGGCTGTCATATCTACGGCTATACCTATATCCACAAAACACCGGAAAGACCAGTAGCCTATGTTATAAACCATGGGGAGGCCAAAGTCGTGAGATATGTTTTTGAACTATACGCTAAGGGCAATATTAGTTTTAGAGAAATCGTGAGAAAGATAAAACAAAAAAATATTCCGCCCAGAAGCGGCCGGAAATGGAATTGGCATCAGATACGAGTAATGTTGCACAATGAAACATATACCGGCATTAGATATTTTAATACGACCACTGACACCAATGCTCTATCTCGGTTTGAGGGCCGGATCAAAACCATTCACAGAGTGCCCACTGACAGAGCAACTTGGATTGGTATTAAAATACCGCCAATTATTTCTCAAGAGTTATTTGATAAGGTGCAAAGAAAAATAAATCATAATCTGGAGTGCTACAGAAATTCTCAAAATACTAAACTATTATCGGGTTTGGTCTGGTGCGGCATATGTCAAAAACGATGTTTCGGTTATCATAGAAACTACTTCGTGCAAAGAAAAGATGGTCTCAAACAATACCAAAGGACCATTTACCACTGCCCGCAAAAACATAGACATAACCCGGAAATAAATGGCGGCATCTTAGAACCCTGTGTGCTAAACATGATTAAAAACTATCTTTTTGACTCTGACAAACTATGACAGGTACCCGAAATCTTA